>JAFAZD010000161.1 GCA_019239955.1 Armatimonadota bacterium
AATCCCCGCCGGGACGCGCGACGCCGAGGAGGACATCGAGTTGTGCGCCCGCCGCGAGTTGGCCGAGGAGGTCAACCTGAGCGCGGGCCGCATGGTCAAGCTATTCCAGGCCTACATGGCCCCTGGCTACACCACGGAGGTGATCCACTTCTTTTTGGCCCTGGACCTGACCCCCGCGGAGGGCCACACCGACGAGGATGAGTTCTTGGAAATCGTCCGCCTCCCTTTGGATGACGCCCTCGCCCAAATCGAGAGCGGCGACATCATGGACTCCAAGACCATCAGCGGCCTGCTCTTCGTCGCCCGCCTCCTGCCCGACTTAGAATTGTAGGGGCGACCCAGCGGGTCGCCACTACCTTCCATAATCCCCTACCGGCGCACCACCGCGCCCTGCTGGGCGACTTCCCCCAGCGTCTGCGCCGCCGCCGCCCGCACCGACGGCTCCGTGTCGCGCTCGGCGGCCTCGGCCAGCGCCGCCTTCGCCGTCAGCGTCTCCAAGGGCCGGCGCACCATCACGCCCCGCGCCCGCAGCGTCCGCCCCAGCGCCTGAATTGCCTCCCGACGCCACTGCGGATCGGCGTCCTGACGCGCCACCCGCGCCTGCAGGAGCAGGTTGTCCGGGTCAGATGCCGTCAGTGCCGCCCGCTTCGCCCGCGCCTCGCCCGGCGACAGCCGCCCCAGCGGGACCGTCCGCGCCTCCTCGCGGGGCCGGTCGAAGGCGTAGAACTTGACCACGTACCCCGCCGGGGTCAAGAACGCCAGCAGCGCCAGTACGCCCGTGACGCGCAGCAGCACCCGCCCGCCACGCGGGGCATTCGGCGGCGGGGGAACCGGATGGGACATGCCGGGATTATACCCGTACAAGGCGCGCATTGACAGGCACGGCTCCTCCGTCTCTATCTCGGCCTCGGAGCCTTATTGACTCTGGAGAGCCTTCTGTACGCGGGCGGCGGACGCCCGATCCAATTCATCCTGGCTGTGCAAGTAGGGGGCGATGGCCGGTGCAATCTTCGCCTTCTGTGCAACGGACATCGGCTTGATTTCCGAAAGCACGCCCATGGCCTTCGCCCGTGCGATGCTGTTGTTGGACTTTGCCAAAAGCGCCAGTGTCCAATCCAGGTCGCCGTCCGAAATGGTGTGACTGCCGACGGTCTGGTGACTGATCTCCCGCACCCTGACATAATCCTGCTGCGACATCGTGCCGCTTTGCTGCATCCCCGCACCGATGCGTTGCACCTCCTGCTGTTCAGTTGACTGCTGCGGAGTCTGGCGCGAACACCCAGCAGCCATCAGAATACCGATACTGAGCGGCACGGCCAGGCGAATCTTGTTTGGTTTCATAGCCAATATCCCTTTCCATTTTGGCGGTAGAGCCAGAGCGTAATCAAGAGTACGAGACTGAGCAGAAATTCGAGAAGGTACATCGCGTTCTGGCGAAGTGGATTCGGCACTTCACGAAGCATGATTAAGGTTAACAGGCTGATGAATGCATTGTAGCCGGCGGCGGCGTAGCCATATAGCGTGAAGCGATCCGTGCCTTCCCAGACATCGGCGGCGACCAAGCCGACCGGCACGAAGCCTGTGCCGCAAAGCCAAAGAAACCACTGGCCGAAACCGTAACGAGTGCTGTACGCAACCAACATCCAGATCATCCAGCAAAGTTGTGCCGCGAGGACAAATAGCATGAACAATTTGCCTGCCGACCACCGCTGGACATCACTGATTGACTCTGAAGATACTGGGGAAGCCGCTGAAGACTCCCGCTCCCGTTGCACAGCCTCCGCGCATTCCGGGCAGAGATACATCTCCGCCGAAATTCGGCGTCTGCATCGGGCGCAGTAGACGGGCGAGAAGGGGTCTTCCATTGCTCAGAGGTACTCCATAAAGAGAGGGTAACACTTCTGTTTGATGTAACGCCAATTCCCGATTAACGTTTCGGTTCGGGAGCGCCTGGACCTTTGCTGGGGGCCGGGCTTTCATGCGATCCTTGTTGGGAAGATAGAACCGCCGTGCCTGCTTGACCCTCTGCCGTTGGACTCGGTACAATCGGGACATGGAGACGCTGGTCTGCGCGGCGACGCTAATGGAACTGCGGGCCTTCTGCGCGCCCCCTGACGAGGCGGCCCTGTGCAACGGTCACGTCCAGCACAGCACGAACGGGTTCCTCTTGACCGGCGTGGGCATCCCCTGTGCGTTGGCGACAGTGCTGGAAGCGGCGCGGGAGGCGCGCCCGGCGCGCATCCTCAACATCGGCATCGCGGGGGCGTACCCCGGCAGCGGCCTCGGCCTCGGCGACATCGTCATGGGCGAGTCGGAGGTCTACGGGGATGTTGGGTTTGAACTGCCGGAGCCGCCCCACTTTCAGCCCGCGCGCGGGGCAGCGTTCG
>JAFAZD010000043.1 GCA_019239955.1 Armatimonadota bacterium
CTTCGCCCGCGACGTCGTCCTCCCCCACCTCGGAGAAGACCCCCAGGGCTATACCTCCCTCCTCAACGAGTTGACCGCACAAATCAGGCCCAAGAACCTCCTGGACCAGCACTACACCGAGAAGATCGCCGCCGCCTCCTGGCGGCTGCGAAGACTGCACCGCTGGCAGGCCCAGCTCTTTGAAGACCCCCAGCTCACCGAAGACGAGGCATTGTCCAAACTGGACCGCGTGATGCGCCACGAGACCGCCCTGCACCGCCAGATAGACACCGCCGTGAAGATGCTAGGCAAGGACGTGCCGGCCGTGTTCAAGAATCGTATTCGGGAGGAGCAGTTGGCCTTTGCGCAGGTGACGGAGCGGGACTGTCGGGAGGACGAGGAGTGGGACTGGGTGATCGCCAACAACACGCGCGAGCAGTTACGCAAGCTCTCCGCCCGCCCGCCGGCTCTGGATGAGGACCCCGCCCGCCTGGACGCCGCGCCCACCACGCACGAATTCTGCCAAAACGAACCCGCCGCCTCCCTTCCTTCTCCCCCAGAATTGGGGGCCGGGGGGCTGCCTTCCTCTCCCTTTCCGAAGGGGGAGGCGGCGAGGCTTGCCGAGCCGGAGGGGGTTCTTCCGCCGGAGGGGGTTCCTGAGCCGGACGGCTCTCACGAAAATTGTCAAAACGAACCCGCCCCCGCCTCTTCTCTGACTCCCCCAGCATTGGGGGCCGGGGGGCCAACTCGCCCACCCCTCCCCTTGACAGGGGGAGGTGACGAGGAACGAGCCGGAGGGGGTTCTCCCGCCGATTACAGCTTGCCGAGGGACTTGAGGCTGTCCACCGTCGCCTGAACCTTGGAGGCCGACTCTTTGATGCCGGCCAGTTCCGTCTCGGTCAGGGTGACGAGCTGAGTCAGGTCGTAAACCTCCTCGGCGCCCTTGGCGCTCAACAGAGTCGGGACGCCGAAGTAAAGGTCGCGGATGCCGTACTGGCCGTTGAGCAGCACGGTGCAAGGCAGGATGCGGCGGCGGTCCAGCAGGACGGCCTCCGCCATCTCGGCGCTGGCGACGCCGGGGGCGTACCAGGCGCTGGTGCCGATCAGGGCCGTCAGGATGCCGCCGCCCTGCCGCGTGTCGTCCTCGATCTTCTGGAGCTCATCGGCGCTCAGCTTGCCCGTGTCCACCCACTTCTGGACGGGGATGCCGCCGACCGTCGTGAGAGAGCGCACGGGTACCATCTGGTCGCCGTGCCCGCCCAGCACATACGCCTGCACGTCCTCCACCGAGACGCCGACGGCGGCGGCGATGTAGTTGCGGTAGCGCGTGCTGTCCAGCACGCCCGCCTGACCGATGACGCGCTGCGACGGCAGGCCCGTGGCCTTGAGGGCGACGTGGCACATGGCGTCCAGCGGGTTGGAGACGACGATGTAGACCGCGTCGGGAGAGGCGGCGACGGCCTGGGCGGCGACGCTCTGCACGATGTCGGCGTTGACGGCCAGCAGGTCCTCGCGCGACATCCCCGGCGAGCGGGGCCGGCCCGACGTGATGACCACGACATCGGAGCCGGCCGTGTCGCCGTAGTCCGAGGTGCCCCGGATGCGGGCGTCGTAGCCGACGATGGGGGAGACCTGGTTGAGGTCCAGCGCCTTGCCCTGGGCCATTGAGCCGGTCTTGCGGGGGCGCTCCAGGGTCAGGTCGTCGGGCAGGTCCAGCAGGACCACGTCCGCGTAGCCCTGCTTGGCGACGTGGAAGGCGGCGGTCGCGCCGACGTTGCCCGCGCCGATCACCGAGACTTTCTTGCGTCCAGCAGCCATGATGGGTTGATCTCCTTGCGGGAAAATGGTTGTTCAGGTACAGGTAAGAGTATGGGCGCTCCGGCGGGGGTTTGTCAACCGGGAGTCTGAGGCGGTGAGGAGACCCCCTCCGGCTCCCCCTCAGAGCAGGGGGAGGGGAAGAATGCGGCCCCACGCCATGCCCCTCCCCTTTCCGAAGGGGAGGCCTGGTGGGGTTCTTCCCCTTCCCTGGCAGGGAAGGGACAGGCGGCTTGCCGCCAGGGTTAGGTCTGCCGCAGCCGCAGCTCGGCGTCTTCGTCCAGCACGGGCGTCACGTCCCACCAGTTGTGGCCGGACTTGACCTCGGCGCGCAGGGGCACGTCGAGAGGGTAGGCGTGCTCCATCGCATCGCGCACCAGCCGACTCAGGCGGGCGACTTCCGGGGGCGGGCACTCGAACAGCAGCTCATCATGCACTTGCAGAATCATCTGGGCGGACAGGCCGCTGTCGGCCAGAGCCTTGTCCACGCGCAGCATGGCGAGCTTGATGATGTCCGCGCTGGTGCCCTGTACCGGCATGTTGGCCGCCTCCCGCTCGGCGGCCTGACGGAACTGGAACACGCGCGAGTTGACATCCGGGACGTAGCGGCGGCGGCCCAGCAGCGTCTGCACGTAGCCCCTCTCGCGCGCCCCCTCCAGCACCCCCTCCAGATATTTTCGGACGCCGGGGTAGAGGGCGAGGTAGGCCTTGATGAGCTCGGCGGCGCGGGCCTGGCTGATGCCCAGCTCGGCGGCCACGCGGAACGGGCTGGCCCCGTAGATGACGGCGAAGTTGATGGTCTTGGCCTGCCGCCGCTGGTCGGGCGGGACCGGCTGGTCTTCGGGAATCTCGAAGATGCGCCGGGCCGTCTCCTCATGCACGTCCTTGCCGGTGGCGAAGGCATCCACCAGTCCGGGGTCCTTGGTGATGTGGGCGAACAGGCGCAGCTCGATCTGCGAGTAGTCGGCGGAGACCAGCACGTTCCCCGGCGAGGCGATGAAGGCTTTTCGAATCTCGCGGCCCACGGCGGTCCGCACCGGGATGTTCTGCAAATTCGGGTTCGACGATGAGAGGCGGCCCGTGCTGGCGACGGTTTGGTTGAGCGATGTGTGGACCTTGCCCGTGTCCCGGTTGATCAGGGCCGGGATCGCGTCGGCGTAGGTGGACTTGAGCTTGGTCAGCTCACGCCACGCGATGATCTTCGTGGCGATCTCGTAGCCCTTCGCGGCCAGGTCTTCCAGCACCTCCGCCCCCGTGGAGTAGCCGGTCTTGGTCTTCTTGCCGACGGGCAGTTTCAGCCTATCAAAGAGCACTTCCTGCAGCTGCTTGGTGCTGCCGATGGCGAACGGCTCGACCCCGGCCAGCGCGAATATCTCGGCCTCCAGCGCCGCGACCTGCCGGCCCATGTCGCGGCTGACCTGGCCCAGCAGCCTGGCGTCCACCGTGACCCCGGCGCGCTCCATGCGGGCCAGGATCGGGGCGAGCGGCAGCTCCATGTCATCGTGCAGGCCCAGCAGCCCGTCCCGCTCCAGGCGGGGGCGCAACGCGCCGTCCAGGGCGTAAACGGCGGCGGCCTCGTCCATCGCCGCGGCCGGGGGATCCTGCGGGTCCGGCAGCACTTCCATGCCGGCACTGTCGGCGGCGAGGTCGGCGAGGGGGTAGCCGGAACGCCCGGCGTTGAGCAGGTACGCGGCGAGCAGCGCGTCGAACACGGTCCCGTTCAGCGTGACGCCGTGGCGACCCAGGGCGCCGGACGCGAACTTGAGGTCGTAGACCGCCTTGGGCCGGTCGCCCTCCAAAAATGCCACTAAGGCGTCGCGGCAGCCGGGCCAGGCGGCGTAGTAGGCTCTGTCCGGCAGGGCCAGGGCGAGGCCGTTCAGCGCGGCATTCATCAGCGTCATAGCCGCCGGCTTGACGCCTTCCGGGGGCGATGCGTGGAGTTGCAGCCCCACGGGCGCGTCGCCGTCCCCCAGGCGCGACAGCAGGGCCTGCATCTGCTCCTGGGACGTGATGACCTCGTGGGGGACAAGAGGCTGCCCCTCCGCCCCCGATCCTGGGGGAGTAGGAGCAGTTCCAGCCCGTCCGGCTCCCCCAGAATTGGGGGCGGGGGGGGCGCTCTTCTCCCGCTGGGCGCGCTCCAGGGCGGGCAGGCGCTTGATCAGGGTGCGGAACTCCAGGCGCTCGAACAGCTCCCGGATGGCCTCAAAGTCCGGGCCGACGGTCTGGTGATCCGGCGTCAGATCCACCCACTCCGGCAGGGGAACGTCGCGGACGATGGTGGCCAGGCGCTTGCACTGCTCCGCCGTGTCCGTGTGGGCGATCAGGGCATTTTTCACCTTGTCCGGTAGCTCGTCCACATGATAGATCAGGTTCTCCAGGGTGCCGTATTCTTTGAGCAGCTTGCTCGCGCCCTTCTCGCCGATGCCGGGGACGCCGGGGAGGTTGTCGGAGGCATCCCCCTTAAGGCCCTTGAAGTCGGGAATCTGCGCCGGGCTCAGCCCGTAACGCTCCTTGACGGCCCTCTCGTCATAAGTGATGGTATCGGTGACGCCCTTCACGGTGATCATTACCCGGACCGGCCCGCGCCCCTCCAAGGGGCTGCCGTCGTCCACCAATTGCAGCGCGTCCCCGTCGCCCGTGACGATCAACACCTCATAGCCGCGCCCCTTGCCCTGCTCGGCGAGCGTGCCGCAGACATCGTCCGCCTCATAGCCCTCCACCTCCACGACGGGGACACGGAAGGCGCGGGCGGCGTCGCGGGCCAGCCCGCGCTGTGGCTTGAGGTCGTCCGGCATGGCCTGGCGCGTCCCCTTGTAGGTGGACAGTTCCTGATGCCGGAAGGTGGCGACGGGCGGATCGAAGGCGGCGAAGATGGCGTCGGGCTGCTCGCGCTCCAAGATGGTCAGCAGCATCAGCACGAACGAGTAGACGGCGTTGGTGGGCAGGCGGTCGGAGGTGGTCAGCGCCCGCATGGCGAAGAAGCCGCGATACAGCAGGCTGTTGCCATCCAGAATGATAAGCTTGGGCATGAAGGAATTATACCCCGGTCACTGCTCCACCCGCCTTCTTCGGGCGTCTGTAGGGGCGCAGCATGCTGCGCCCCTACAGAATGCTGCGCCCCTACCCCAGCGGCCAGCCGCCGTGCGCGTCAATGGCGTTGTCAATGGCCGCCATCAGGCGGATGGTCTCGGCGAGGGCGGCGACGATCCGCTGGTAATGGGTGATATCGTCGTAGGACAATGTACGTCCCTTACGGTCCTTGAGCCACTTCTGACAGACCTGGTAGCCGCCGACATGGAAGTTCCAGACTTCCGGCGTCACGCCGCTGAAATACTGGCTGGCGTTGATGTAGACCCGGCCCTGGGACACGCCCTGGCTCGGCTCTGCGTAGCGTACCGTCTCCACCCGGTCGCTGCCCGCCTCCGGGAAGTCCGGCTGGGGCGCGGCCTGCGTCTCCATCAGGTGCAGGCCGACCAGTTGCGCTCCGAGGCCGCACAGTTGCCGGAACAGGTCCGGGTCGCGCGTGAGCGGCAGGCGCGGGAAGTCAATCTTTAGGAACTCGGCATAGCGACTCCGATAGGCGGGGCTGTGGAAGACGGCGTAGAGGTAATCGAATACGTCCTCCGGCCCGAAGGCGCTTTGCCGGTCGCCCTTGCCGTCAGGAACGAACGCCATGCCGAGCCGCCCCGCCATGTCCTCGACAAACTCCGGGGCGAGGTTGGCCTTCCGCCCGCCCCGCGTCCCAACGGAACCGCCGCCCTCCTCATCAAATAGGTGCGCTTTCATGGTTGACGGGTAGAGGTAGAGGGGGAACTGAAAGTTGATGTCATAGGCTGCTAGCGATTTGTGTCCCATGATATGGTTAGTCGCTAGAATATCCCAATGGTCACGGGTTTGGCGCGTCGAAATTAGCGCAATGTTGCCGTCGTTCAACACATGACGTGATACGCGCTCGCGGCGGTGAACAGCCACGTTGGAGTTAAAAACCGTCCACCGGAGGTCAAATGGACGGTAGAGTAATCTGGTGACTTCCTGCCGCCATGTGCCCTTTTTGAGTTCCGTCTTCGCGCGGTCGTACTGCCATTGATTTTGTGAGCAGAGGCGAAATAGTTGCCGCGCTTCCTCCTCTGTGTCAGTCTTCAGAAACCGCTCGACTTTGGCGACGGCCTCATCGGCGTTCCAAGAGATAGCGAACTCATCCTGCGTGGTGACGATGCCGGGCGCGGGGTCGCCGTTCAGGCTGAAGACCTCCGAAATCTTCCAACCTGCCTCGTACTCCGGCAACAGCGCCGTTTCCCGCCGCGCAAAGAGATAGTGCGGCTGTTGAGGATTGAGTTCGCACCACTCCGTAGTGGCGGCTTCATGTTCTAGCAACCACTTATATTTGCTTTCTCGCTCACCCCACAAATCCGCATGGCGCACTGTTGCCGCTTCTTGCGTCGGATCCGGGCGTTTCACTAAAATGCCGATGGCGACGCCCTGCTGAATGTCAAAGACATTCTCGTCCTTGCCGCCCTCCGGTGTTGTCTCCTTCTTCTTGCTGTTGCCGTGCAGGTCAAGGATGTAGATGTCGTCAAAGGTTCCCATGAGGAAGCGGCGCATCCCCCGGAAAGTCGGATTGTCCAAGTAGCCGTGATTGGAGATGAAGGCGAGGATGCCGTAGCCTGTCTGCTCAATGCGCCACTGGGCGAAGCGGATGAACTTAACGTAATCGTCGCTCAACCACTTGGCCTGCGCGGGCTTGTACAATTCTGGGCAGCCTTCTTTGTAGCGATTGATGAGGCCGGAAATCCACTCCCCCTTATTGGCGGAGTGGCCGGAGTAGGGCGGGTTGCCGAGGATGACCATGACGGGAGCCTCCTGCTTGACGCGCCCGGCGGCGTTAGCCTCCTCCACGACCCACTGGGCGAACAGGGTCATGCCCGCGATCTGGTTGGCTTCTTCCAGGGTGTTGGTCAGGAAGACGCCCAGGCGCTCGTCGGAGCCGAAGTCGTAACCGGTCTCCTTGAGTTGCAGGCCGAGTTTCATGTGCGCGACGGCGTAGGGGGCCATCAGCAGCTCGAAGCCGAACAGGCGCGGCAGCAGGTGCTGGGCGACGTAGCCGGACCACTTGCCCTTGTTGCCGGCGAACTTCTCGTGGACGGCATCAATGACCCCGTGCAGGAACGTCCCCGTGCCCGTCGCCGGGTCCAGTATCTGAACCTTGTGAACCTCGGCCGTGCCTTTGCCGTCGGGGGTCTTGACGGTGATCTTTTGGGCATCGGCGAGGCCGTCCGGCAGGCCAAAGTCTGTCTTGAGGAGGTGATCCACGCTGCGGACGATGTAGGAGACGACCGGCTCCGGCGTATAGTAGACGCCGCGCGCCTCGCGCATCTTGGGGTCGTAGGCGGCCAAAAAGGTCTCGTAGAAGTGGACGACCGGGTCCTCCTGGCGGGTGCGCTTGCCGAAGTCGGCGAGGATGGCGCTCATGTCGGCCCGGTTGAGCAGTTCCGCCAGGTCGTCCACGGCCCAGGTGATGCGCTCATCCAAATCCGGCCCCGCGATGTGGCCGAACATCTTGCGCAGGAAGGGATTGGTCTTGGGCAGATCGTAGGCGGCGTGCTCGCGGGTGAAGCGGACGCCCGGCTTGACGTTGCAGCGCGCGGCGAACAGGCCATAACAGATGGTCTGCGCGTACATATCCGCGAACTGCTCGCCGCTCAGGTCATGCAGGAGGGTCTTGCGGAAGCCCTCCATCTGCTGGTGCAGGCCGCCGCCCTTGTCCTCGCCTTCCAGGGCGCGGCGGATGGCGTCGCGGATCAGCTTGGCGAGGCTCGCCATGCGCTGCGCCAGCTCTTTGGGCGTGGCGGCGGTAGGCGTCTGAGTCTCCAGAAATGCCCGCAGCAGCCCTTCGACGCGCGCCGGGCCATCGGCTTCCGGCGACAGTTTCTGCCCTTTGCCGACGGCAGCGAGGCGGGCGGTGTCGCGGTGCTGTCCGCCAACGTACCAGTGGAACTCCAAATAGTCGGTCAGGATGAGGTTGCCCAGCGCCTTCCGATACCGCTCCATCTGCTCGCCCTGCGCGACCTTATCCAGCGGCTCGCCCGGCGTCTTCGTTTCCAGGTAGCCGAGCGGCGTCTGCCCCCGTGTCACGATGAAGTCCGGGGCACCGCATTTCTGTCGCTTCGGCTCGTTGGTGGCCTGAGCGCCGGGCATGAGCGACTCCAGCAGGGTTTTCAAGGCAGGGCGGTAGCTGTGCTCGGTGGCCTGGCCGGAGGCATGGGCCGCTTGGACGTCGTGGAGGTAGGAGGTCAGGAGACTCATGCTGCCAGTATACAGAAGGCCAGCGGGCCTGTCAAGACGGAGTTACAGCACGGTGTCGCCGGTCTCGCCGGTGCGGATGCGGAGGGCGTCGGCGGCGGGGAGGACGAAGATCTTGCCGTCGCCCTCCTCGCCGGTGCGGGCCTGTTCCAAGATCGTCTCGAGGACGGTCTCCACGTCCTCGTCGCGCACGGTCATCTCCAGCTTGATCTTGGGGGGGAGGCGGATGACGTACTCCTCGCCCCGGAACAGGCCGGGGCGCTGGCCGCGGCTGCGCCCGCTGCCGCGCACGTCGCTGACGGTCAGGCCGGCGACGCCCGCCTCGGCGAGCGCGGTCTTGACGGCCTCCAGGCGCAGGGGCCGGATGATGGCTTCGATGCGTTTCATGGCGTGTTCCCTCTTTACATCTGGCTGCCCGCAAGGTACAATAGCGGGCGGAACTCCCCTGACGCCAACACTTCTCGCGGGAGCGAAAGGATCACTTGTTCATGCATCGTCGGCTTCGACGCTTCTTCTCGGTCGGCGCGGCGGCCCTGCTCGCCGCCGGGGCGGCGGCCCCCGCGCCGGCCCTGGCGCGCCACGCAAAAAAACAACATCATCACGCCCAAAAACACGCCGCCCCGGCGGTGACGGGGCGGCTGGCGACACGGATTCGGCTGGGCGACGGGCTGCGTACCTACCAGCCCAGCCGCCACCAGCTCGGCGTCCGCTACGCGCCGGGCGTCAACGACGACACGCCCTCATCGCAAGTTCACTTCGTGGTGGACCGGGCCGTTCTGCGCCGATACCTGACCGGCCTGGCGGATGTGATCCGCCGTCACCCCGTGGACGCGCGTCCCGTGGTCGCCGAAGCCGACGCGGATGACGACGGAACCAAGCAGGTCCCGGCGAAGATCGTGCCGGGCCACAGCGGCGCGGCGCTGGAGGTGGACGCCGCCGTGGACGCCGTGCAGAAGGCCATCGAGTCTGACCCCGGCACGAAGCACGTCGTGCTGCCGGTCAAGGTCAAGCCGGCCCAGGTGACGGCCAAGGACCTGCAGGGCATCAACGCGCGCGTCGGCTACTTCGTGACCCGCTTCAACCCGGGCGACGTCGGGCGCACCATGACCGTGCGGCGGGCGATCTCGATCATTGACGGGCACGTGCTGATGCCGGGAGCGGAGTTCTCCGTGGACAAGGTGGTAGGGCCGCGCGACCCGGCGCACGGCTTCACTGGCAAGGGCCACGTTTTCATCAACGGCCACATGGAGATGCAGAGCGGCGGCGGGATGTGCCAGGTGGGGACCACGCTGTTCAACGCCGTCATGATGGCGGACCTGAAGATCACGGAGCGCCACCAGCACGTCCGCACCGTGCCCTACATCCCGCCGGGCCGGGACGCGACCATCTACCACGGCCAGAAGGATTTTCGCTTTGTCAACGACACGGACGCGCCGGTCTACATCTCCTATCGGACGACGCGCTCCCACGCCATCGTGTCGCTGTTCGGCAAGGCGGTGCCGGGCCGCAAGGTCCGGCTGATCGGACACTCGCGCCAGTTGGCCGAGCGGCACTACACGGGGATGTTCTCGCGCGTGGTCCACGAGCCGGACGGCACGGTGCAGCGCGGGCCGACGTTCTACAGCGACTACAAGTGGCCGGAGACGCTGGACTACAGCCGGTGACAACACCTGCGTAGGGGCGCAGCATGCTGCGCCCCTACATTTCAGCCGCCTCTTCGCCTTCCCCGACCGGGCGGGCGTCGGCGGCGCTTTTTTTTTGCCGGGGCGGGCGGCCTTTCCACTCATAAGAGAAGCGAAACAGGCCCATCTGCCAGTACATATGGAGGCGCGAGATCGTGCCGCGCACCGGGCCGAGCTTCTCCTCCTTCATCGGGTGCGTCACGCCCCGCAGAGTCACCCGGCGCTCCCCCAGATCATGGTGCCGGACGTAGTACGTGATCGCCAGCTCGATGCCGTAACCGACGTGCTCCAGATCGGGGATGCGTAAAAAAACATCCCGGCGGATGGCGCGCTGGCCGGTGATGCCGGGGGAGAACGTCTGGGCGATGTCGGTCCAGAAGCGCCCGCCCTTGAAGATGCCCATCGCCATGGTCGCCGCGCCGCAGCAGACCGGGGCGACGAGGTCGTGGACGTGCTGGGGCTTGAGGCCCTGGAGGTCGGCGTCGAAGAAGACCAGCACGTCGGCATCGGTCAGCAGTGCTCCTTCACGCATCGCGCCGCCCTTGCCCTTGTTCAGGGGCAGTTGCACGGCGCGGACGCCGGGCACGGCGTCCGCGACCTGATAAGTTTTATCCGTTGAGCCGTCGGAGACGACGATGATCTCGTCCACGTCCGGCGAGGCGGTCAGCGTCTGGAGCACCGCGCCGATCCGGTTCTCCTCGTTGTACGCCGGCACCACGGCGGCGACTCTGCACGGGCGGCGCTTGTTCAACGAGGTTCCCCCGCTGAATAGTCTCTGTTGCTCATGTACTGGCCCCACCGCGCCGCATCCGGCGCGTCCTCCAATGCACATTCTACCCGCAAAAACCGTTACGAGTGTACCCCGCCCGGCCTCTCATAAGCAAGTCGTTGACAGGGGGCCGGGCGCGTGATAAACTGGGCGCATGAAATCCGTTCCTCTTCTCAGCCTCCTTTTCGTGCTGGCCGTGGCCGGCAGCGTGTCCGCGCAGCAGGCGGCGGCCCCGGCGGAGCGCGACCTGGTGCTGTCCCGCTGGGAGGGCGCGCGCTGGGCGCTGTACCCCGGCATGACGGTGCGGAACAACGTCGGCCGGACGCCGGCGGGGGAGCCGCTGACGCGCCTCACGCTGGCCCCCGGCGGCAGCGAGCAGGACGCCTTGACCCAGGTGAATCTGCCGGCGACGGCGAGTGACCATAGCCTGCACTGCTTTTTCCGCAAGTCCGGCG
>JAFAZD010000063.1 GCA_019239955.1 Armatimonadota bacterium
GTCTGCGTCCGGCCGGAGGGCCAGCGGATGACGGCCTTCTCCAGTTGCGGATTCGGTCCCAGGCCGAAATGCAGGCGATGGTCGTTCTGGGCGCAGAAGCCGCTCGCCGCCAAGACCGCCTGCACCTGCTGCCGCTCCCGGCCCCGCCCGTCCCGCCAGAACAGCGTGGCCCGCGCCCCGATGGCGTCCCGGTTGGAGCGTGTCCCGTGCAGGCTCAACTCGATCCACTGGTTTTTGGGGTCAACGGTGTTCTTGTAGAGCCGCAGCGGACCCTTCTGGTTGGCGACGATCACGTCCAGCGCGCCGGTGTTCCACAGGTCGGCCAGGGCGACAGCGCGCCCGTCGTGCGTGTCCGTCACGCCCACCGCCTGCGCCACCTCCGAGAACCCGCCCTGGCCGTCGCCCAGCCAGACGCGCTTCTGTTCAAAGCCGGACAGGCTCATGTGCTTCATCGGCGGCCAGTTCTTGGCGTCGGAGATGATGGCGCTGTTGGCCCCCGTGATCTTGCCGTAGTCGTACCAGTAATCCTTGTCGGGATCGTCCGAGACGTAGCCGTTGACCAGGAACAGGTCCAGGTTGCCGTCGTTGTTGAGGTCGCCGAACTGCGCGCCGAAGCTCCAGCCGCCCAGATCCACGCCCATGTCGGTCGCCATGTTCTGGTACTGCGGGACCGCGCCGGGCGCGGCGGGCTGCGGCACCCATAGGTTGTTGCCCTGGATGAGATTGCCGGCGGAGCTGATATTGCTGATGTAGACGGCGAGCTGCCCCTGGTTGAGAATGTCGCCCACCGACGCATTCATGCCGCTCTTGGGGCCGACGGCTCCGGTCCCGCGCTGCCAGTAGAAGGCCTGGCGGCCCACTTCCTGAAATTTCTTGCCGCCCATGTTGGCGTAATAGTCGGTGTAGCCGTAGTCGTTGGCGAGGATGAGGTCGGGGTAGCCGGTCCCGCGCAGGTCGGCGGCGACGCAGGCCAGCGTCCAGCGGTGGCCGGCCGGGCCGCCCAGGCCCATCTTGTCCGTCACGTCCGTGAACGTGCCGTCCCCGTTGTTGCGCAGCAGGTACTTGCGCCCGCCGTTGGTGGCGTACTCAAAGCTGTCCGGCATGATCCGGGTCGTCTTCAGGTGCCACAGGTCAATGTTTTCGGGGTAGTAGCCGCAGATCAGTAAATCCAAATGGCCGTCGTTGTCGTAGTCCACCCACGTCGCGCTGTTGGCGTTGACCCAGGGCGGCAGCCCGGCCTTGTCGGTGACGCGCGTGAAGCCCTTGCCGTGGTCGTTGTGGAACAGTTCGGGCTTGCCCCACTTGTAGAGCAACAGGTCGTCGTAGCCGTCGTTATCGTAGTCGCCCCAGACCGCGCCCATGGAGACGCCCGTGCCGGGCTTGTTCACGTCGGCAA
This sequence comes from Armatimonadota bacterium, assembly GCA_019239955.1. Classification (GTDB taxonomy): domain Bacteria; phylum Armatimonadota; class Armatimonadia; order Armatimonadales; family Capsulimonadaceae; genus JAFAZD01. The sequence goes on from JAFAZD010000063.1 coordinate 1,397, forward strand.
TGCCCATCTGCGCCGCCACGTCGGTGAACGTCCCGTCATGGTTGTTGTGGTAGAGGTGGTTCTGGCCGCCCTCTTTGCTGGTGGTGACGTAGATGTCCGGCCAGCCGTCGTTGTCGTAGTCCACGACCGTGACGCTGGCGCCCATGGACGCGATCTGCGGCATGATGTGGGCCAGCCTGGGGTCCAGGGCGGGGGCCTGATGGGTGAAGTCAATGCCGGCCTGATGGGAGACTTCCTGCAGGGAGAACCCGTAGCGCCGGAGCGCGTCGGCGGCGCTGACGCTTTGCGGCGTTTGCTGCCGGCCGGCGCGGCGGTTCAGGACGGCCGCCGTCGCCAGCAGGCCGATGAAGGCGACGGCGAGGACGATGCGAATGGTGCGGCTTTGCATGGTGAAATGATGGTTCCTAATACGGCATTCCCCATCATTATATCACACCATATATCACACCATTGACACCGGGGAGAGACGGGGATGGGGAAGGGGCGCGGGCGTGACCCGGCGCAGGCCCCCGGCACAGTTCGCTGCGCTCATCCCGCCGGGCTAATCGGAGAGAATCCGCTTCGCGGCTACAGAACAGGCTTCCCGGCCCCGAAGGGGGTTCGTCCGGCGGAGCCGGGGTTAGCCTGGGGGGTCCACCCCCAGGGACCTGGTTTTCCGCGCCGCCGCGCCGTTCTTGGCGCGCAGGTGGGCGAGCAGGTCCTTGCCGGGGATGAACTGGTATCGGTGTTCCAGCATCGCGGCCAGCCGGCCGCGCGCGGGCAGGTCCGCCCCGTCGGGCAGGCCGTCCAGGCAGGCGTAGGGGCCGATTACGCCGTCTTTTCGCAGCGTCTCCAGGGCGTCGCACCACTGCCTGATGACCTTGCCGGGGTTGGTCCTCGCCGTCTCCTCCCAGGGGACGTGGCTGTTGTCCAGGACGGTCCGCATCTTGAGGGGGTGCTGCGGCGTGACCAGGGTGCGCGGCCTGCCGTCCTTGATTGCCTCCCGGAAGGTCATCTTTGAGGCCTGGTTGTTCATCTGGAAGACCAAATACCAGCCGATCCGCCGCTCCCACCCCTGCCGCTGGAGGTCGTACTCGGCCAGACGCCGTAGGCAGACGCCGAGCATCGCCCGCTCCTCCACGAACTTGCGCGCCCACTCGCCCAGGGACAGCAGATAGCCGTCCGGCGCGTCCCCGCCGTCGGACGCCCGGCGGAAGACGCGCGCCCGCTGGACCAGGAACGGGCCTTCCGCGATCACGGCAGTTTTGGTCCGCCGCCCCGTCTTGGAGTCGGTCAGCCACAATTCCGTCTCGCTGCGGACCTGCACCCGGTCCGAGCAGAGCAGCTCCAGGCGGGCCTCGACCTGCCGGCGCAGCTCGCGGGTGCGCTTGCGCGGGTCCACCCCGCGCCACCCGAAATAGTCGTCAATCAGGAAGGGGAAACTGGAGTCAATGTCTGCCCCGTCGGTGCGGACGTAGAAGGCGCTGACGGCCAGGGCCGCCACGTCCCAGGCCATCGCGTCCAGCATGGCCAGGTCCGCCGGAACGTCCCCCCCCGCCCAGGCCGCCAGCGCTTCCCGGTCGAGGGTGGTGTTTCGCCTGGTGATTGGCGTCGGCTCGGCGGGCAGTATCTGAATCGCGTTTTTCCCGTGACGGTACTCCACGCCGCCACGCCGGTCGTCCCCGGCGGGCGCGAAGCGGCCCTGTTTGTCCAGATGGCACGCGCTGAACAGCAGCGCCATCAGGGGCGGCTGGAGGAGCGGGCGGCTGCGGACGCGCGGCCCGGTGAGCGGCTGTACCCCCCCGCCGGCCGCGCGGCGCAGCGCCTCGTAGTGCGGCCGGTACGCCTCCGCCGCGCGCCGGACGCCGTCGAAGTAGTCGTCATAGACCGATTCCGCCGCCAGCCGCCGGTCCTCGTCCGTCGCCGATTCTTCCCGCCAGACGGCGGCCAGTGCCGCGTCCCGCTGCCGCAGCAGCCCCTCGCGCTCGGCCAGCTCGCCGCTCTCGCGCATGACGCGCAGCAGCGGCTCGCACTGGCAAAGCTCGTGGATGCGGGGCAGGTGGGGGCCGTGCGTTGCCGGCCCTTCGACCAGATCCCAGGCATAACTCCCGGCCACCAGATCGTTCAGAAGTCGCCCGTAGCGGGTGGCTTGGACGCCGTAGGTGCGCTCCACCGCCCGCATCGCCTCGCGCGCCGAGGACGACTGCACGTCCTGCGCCGCGTCGAGCAGGATTCGCTGAAGATTCTCCAGCAGCGCCTCGGCGGTCCCGGTTGTCGCGGTGATCTCGTTCACAATCCGAAGAAGGGGGAAATAAGTTGGTCAAGCGTGCTGGCCTGGACCTCCGGCGTCTGGACCGCCGTGGCGTAGAACTGGGCCTCCCGCAGCAGACGCCCCGGCAGCGCGTCTTTGAGATGTGCCCGGCCCCCGGTGGCGACCACCGCCGCGTGGGCCGCGCGCATGGCGAGCACGATGGCACCCGCCCGCGCCCGCAGGGCGTATGTCAGATATTCGGGATGCCCCACGCACTCGCAGTTCCAGGTGAGCGCCGCGCGCCGGCACTGGTCAATCTCAAGGGTCAACGCAATCGCGGTTCCGTCCAGCGCCTCGCGCCCCGGCCGCTGCGCCAGCTCGCGCAGGTAGCGGGCGCTGGCGCGCGCGCAGCCCAGGGGCAGCGCGGCGTGGCTGGTGAGACCCCGGCGCTCGTCCCGCCCCAGCTGCTCGGCGGGCTGGCGGCGGAGCACGGCCTCTTCCGGGATCAGCAGATCGCGCACCTCCACCTCGACCGTATCGGAGGCCTCCATGACGCTCAGGGGCAGCGGCCCGCTCGCCGTCAGCGCCGCGCGATGTCGGGCGATGTCCACATAGGCAAACAGGTGCTCTCCGCCGTCCAGCGCGGCCCCCAATACGAAGCCGTCCAGCAGGGACCAGCCGGTGATCCAGGGGATGACGCCGTTCAGCCGGTAGCCGCCGGGGGCCTGCTCGGCGCGCAGGGGCGGCGGGCCGGCGCGGCGCAGCTGCGAGAGGGCGATCCCGCACCGGAGGCGGCCCGCCGCCAGCACCGGCAGCAGCTCCCGCTTCAGCAACTCATTGGCAGCCTCGACGACAAACTTGATCCCGGTCTGGAGCTGCTGCTGCGTGAACGCCGTCACGCCGCAGGCCGAGGCCAGAATCTCGGTGAATTCGTGCCGTGTCACCTCGTCCGCCCCCAAGCCCCCATACTCCGGGCCGATACCCAATCCGAAGAAGCCCGCCTCGCCCAACGCTCGGATATTGTCCGCAACCGGACCGTGGATGTCGCCCCGATCAGCCTCGGCCGCGCGGGGCCGCATGGTCTCGTCCGCCAGACGCCATGCCGTATGTAAGAGTGCTCTGTCCATTAATCCGCCGTTCCCTCGAAAAGTGCTTGCCTGATGATAGCACAGTCAGGCGATTTCGTCAACAGCGACGATTTTTCACCTCGCGTCCGTTTCGCTTCACCTCGTGTCAGACAGCGGGCCGCTCCGGCCATCTCTGCGCGGGCGATTCCGGCCGCTAAGGACTCTGACCGGGGCGCGGGGCGTCGCGGCGAGGTGGCCGCTTTTTGGTGTAAGATGGTCTCAAGGAGCATCACCGATGGCGATAAAGCGACATTCCTCTCCATCGTATGCGGCCGCGCAGAGGCAGGAGGTGCGGGGCGGCAGGCAACAGATGCGGCGGCTGCTCGGACACCTGGCCCAGAGCCTTCCCGCGCACCAGGCCGCATTCCAGTCCGTGTGCCTCCTGCATTTTCAGCAGGCGGCCAGCGTATCTCTACCGATCAAAAGACTCAAAGGAGCATGACGCGCATGGCAGACGCGACCAACGAGAACCAGAAGATGATTCTGGACAACCAGAAAACGATCCTGGAGAACCAGCAGGTCATTCAGGACAACCAGCAGACCATCCTCAGAAACCAGCAGAGCATTGAGTCCAATCAGGACAAACTTGATGCTATAATCAAAAATCAGGAGGCGATTCTCGCCAACCAGGAGAAAATTCTCGCCAAGTAAGATGCAAGGCTACGTGATACTGGACAAAAGGGCGGCTGACGCGGTCCCCGCTGCGCGGGGGGCGCGGCAGGCCGCGATGCGTGGGATACTGCCCACCGGCGCCATCCTGGGCGCTCTGGCGCTCTGGGTGGCGCTGACCCGCCTGCACGTCTTCCCCGAATACGCCTTCCCCTCGCTGCCATCGGTGGTCAGCGCGCTCGGGGAGGAGTTCCGGGCGGGGCGGCTCACCAGCGACATCACGGCGTCGCTGTTCCGCGTCGCCGTCGGCTTCGTGCTGGCTGCCATCTTGGGGGTGCCGCTGGGGCTGTGGCTGGGGCAGCGCCTGACGCCGCGCCTGTCCTTGCAGCCC
>JAFAZD010000332.1 GCA_019239955.1 Armatimonadota bacterium
CCAGGGACGGAGCGAGTCACTTACGAAGGCCAGGCGGCGGTGGAGCTGGAATTGGCCGCCTGTGGCCCCGTGCCTCGCGGCTATCCCGTCTCGCTGCGGCAGGGCGACGATTCCTGGGTCGTGGAGACGCGCGAGATCATCTCAGGCGTGGTGGCGGACGTGCGGGCGGGACACCCGCCGGGCGAGGTCTCCGCCCGGTTCCACCGGACGATGGCCGAGGCTGTCGCCCAGGTCTGCGCCCGGCACCGGGAGGCCGATGGAGTCAACACAGTGGCGCTCTCTGGCGGGACATTCCAGAACGTGCTGCTGTTGGAGCAGGCCGTGGAGTTGCTGGAGCAGGGCGGGTTTACGGTGTACCGGCACCGGCGGGTGCCGGCTAACGACGGCGGGCTGTCTCTGGGACAGGCGGTCCTCGCGGATCAAGTTCTTCGGGCGGGAGGATCAGGGCGATGTGTTTAGCGATACCAGGGCGGATCGTGGAGATACTGGACGAGGACTTGCAGCTCGCCAAGGCGGAGGTCGGCGGCGTCCGGCGCAACATCAACGTCGGCCTGGTCAGCGACGACGCGGACAGGATCAGCATCGGCGACTGGGTCCTCATCCATGTCGGGTTCGCGCTGTCCAAGATTGATGAGGCGGAGGCGCAGGCGACCCTGCGCGCCCTGGCGGACATCGGCGCGGCCTACGAGCAGGAGATGGCGGAGCTGCACGCCTCGCAGATCGAATAGACCGGCTATCCGGTGGGCCAGAGAGCCAGCGAATGAATTCGCCGCTCAGTAGCCTCCGGCTGAGTGTCCGCCTGCGCGGACACTCGGCGTCCGCGCCGGGAGCGGCGAATTCATTCGCTGGCTCTCTGGCTCTGGCAGAAGGCCCCGTAGCCATGAGCGAAGACACGAAAACCTGGGGCGGCTGCACCCTGGACCACGATGGCTGCGTCGTCTGCGCCGACGCCGGCATCCCCGTCCGCGTGGTCTCCGTGGACGGCGACGACGCCCTGTGCGAGGACGCCATCGGCAAACAGGCGCAGATCGCGGTGGAGCTGGTGTCGCCCGTGCGCGTCGGCGAGGTGCTGCTGACGCACGGCGGCGTGGCAATCGGGAGGGTCTTTGAATGAAGTACGTCACCGAATTCCGGGACGCCGAACTGGCGCGGGCCGTCGCCGCGAAGATCGCGGCGCTCGCCGAGCCAAAACGGCACTACAAGATCATGGAGGTCTGCGGCGGCCACACGCACACCATCTACCGGCACGGCATCAAAGATCTGCTCCCGGAGCACATTGAGCTGGTGCATGGGCCAGGCTGCCCGGTCTGCGTCCTGCCGATGGGGCGGGTGGACGACGGCATCGCCATCGCCGAGCGGCCCGAGGTCATCTTCACCTGTTTCGGGGACATGCTGCGTGTGCCCGGCTCCAGGGGGACTCTGCTGGAGGTCAAGGCGCAGGGGGCGGATGTCCGCATGGTCTATTCCCCGCTGGATGCGCTGCGCCTGGCCCGCGAAAACCCCGACCGGCAAGTCGTCTTCTACGCCATCGGCTTTGAGACCACGGCCCCGTCCACGGCCCTCACGCTCCAGCGCGCCAAGCGCGAGGGAACCAAGAACTTCTCCGTATTCTGCAACCACGTCACCATCGTGCCGCCGGTGCGGGCGCTGCTGGACTCGCCCGACCTGCGCCTGGACGCCTTCATCGGGCCGGGGCACGTCTCCACCGTCATCGGCTGCCGCCCCTACGAATTCATGGCCGCCGACTATGGTAAGCCGGTCGCGGTGGCCGGATTCGAGCCGCTGGATCTCATGCAAAGCATCCTGATGCTGATGCAGCAGCTCGCCGACGGGCGCTGCGAGGTGGAGAACCAGTATAACCGGGTCGTGCCCTGGGAGGGCAACCTGCCGGCGCTCCGCAGCATGGCGGAGGTGTTCGAACTGCGCCCCTACTTCGAGTGGCGCGGCCTGGGCTTCATCGCCCAGTCGGCCCTGAAACTTTCCGCGGCCTATGCGGACTTCGACGCCGAGCTGCGCTACGCCGTCCGGGGCGTCCGGGTGGCGGACCCGAAGGCCTGCCAGTGCGGCGAGGTATTAAAGGGCGTCCTGAAGCCCTGGGAGTGCAAGGTCTTCGGCACGGCCTGTACGCCGGAACACCCGCTGGGCGCGCTGATGGTCTCCTCCGAGGGGGCCTGCGCCGCCTACCACAATTTCGGGCGCAAGGTCTTCGCCAAGATCGACGTGCTGGACAGTCAGATCGGAGCGGTGCAATGATCGAGGAGCGGATTTTGGAGGGCTTGGAGCAGGCCCGTCGCAAGCCGCCGACCTTCACGGCGCCGCGCATTGACATGAGTCACGGTGCCGGTGGCCAGGCCAGCCACAAGCTGATCGAGGGACTTCTCCTGCCGGCGCTCACCAACCCGGCGCTCGCGCCGCTCTCCGACGCGGCCCTGCTGCCCTGCGGCGACCTGCGGCTGGCGCTGACCACCGACGCCTTGGTGGTGCGCCCATTGGTCTTCCCCGGCGGAAGCATCGGCGATCTGGCCGTCAACGGCACGGTGAACGACCTGGCCGTCTCCGGGGCCACTCCCCTGGCGCTCTCCGCCGCCCTCATCATCGAGGAGGGCTTTGACACGGCCCTGCTCCGGGAACAGATCGAGTCCATGGCCGCCGCCGCCCGCCGCGCCAGCGTCCCAGTCGCCACCGGGGACACCAAGGTGGTGGAACGTGGCAAGGGCGACGGCCTCTACATCATCACGACGGGAATTGGGGTGGTGGACGCCGGGCTTTCCCTGTCCGCAGCATCCATACAACCCGGTGACAAGATCCTCTGCTCCGGGACGCTCGGCGATCATGGCACGGCCATCATGATCGCGCGCGGCAATCTGGACCTCGAGGCCGAAGTGCTGTCGGACACGCAGCCCCTCACCCCGCTGGTGGCAGCCCTCAAAAACGCCGCTGGCCCATCCCTCCGCTTCATGCGCGACCCGACGCGCGGCGGCGTGGGAACGGTGCTCAACGAGCTGGCCCGCGACTCCGGGCGCGGCCTCGTGCTCTGGGAAGGCAAACTCCCCATCCGTGAGGTCGTGCAGGGGGCCTGCGAGATATTGGGCCTCGACCCGCTCTACGTCGCCAACGAAGGCAAGCTCATCGCCGTCGTCGCCCCCGACGCCGCCGACGCCGCCCTGGCCGCCCTGCAAGCCGTCCCCGGCGGCGAGGACGCCGCCCTCATCGGCGAGGTGCGCGCCGAGCCGGCCCGGCGCGTCCTCCTGCACACCCAATTCGGCGGCACCCGCCTGATTGACATGCTCGTCGGCGACCCACTGCCCCGGATCTGTTAGATACTGCCTTGATGGCAGGGATTCTCTGCGCTGCGGTTCACGGGGTCGAAGTTCATCGCGGCACCGGCGTCTGCTCCAGCGCCTCCGCCACCAATTGGGAGGTCTGCGCGCCCCCGTACTTGGCCTTGGTGTCCAGCACCATCCGGTGCGCCAGCACGGGGGCGGCCAGCGCCCGCACGTCCTCCGGCAGCACGAAGTCGCGCCCCTCCAGCCGCGCCCGCGCCTGGGCCGCTCGGTAGAGCGTCAGCGAGCCGCGCGGGGAGATCCCCAGGCGCAGCCGCGAATCGCGCCGCGTCCACTCGGTCAGCCGCACCACGTACTCGGCCACCGACCGGTCAAAGCGCACCCGCTTGACCTGCTCCTGCATCTCCAGCACCTCCGGGCCGGCGATGACCGGCTCCAGGGCGTCGAACGGGTCCGTGAGGCGGTGGCTGAACAGAATCTCCAGCTCGTGGGCGGCGTCGGGATAACCCAGCGTCACGCGCAGGGCGAACCGGTCCAGCTGCGCCTCCGGCAAGGGGTAAGTGCCGTGGAAGTCGCCCGGGTTCTGCGTGGCGACCACGAAAAACGGCTGCGGCAGCGCCTGCTGCCGGCCCTCCACCGTGACCTGGCCCTCGCTCATCACCTCCAGCAGCGCCGACTGCGTCCGGGGCGACGTGCGGTTGATCTCGTCGGCCAGGACGATGTTGGCGAAGACCGGCCCCGGCCGGAACTCGAACGCGCCCTCTTTGGCGTTATAAAAGCTGGAGCCGGTGATGTCGGCGGGCAGCAGGTCCGGCGTGAACTGGATGCGCCGGAACTCGCCGTCGAGCGAGCGCGCCAGCGACTTCGCCAGCGTGGTCTTCCCCGTCCCCGGCACGTCCTCGAGCAGGACATGCCCGCCCGCCAGCAGCGCGATCAGCACCAGCCGGATGCTGTCCGGCTTGCCCCGAATCACCCGCCCCAGGTTCTCCTCCACCCGCCCCAACCGCGCCGCGAATTCGTCGTTCATCCTTGCTCTTTCGTGTGTTCAAAGTGCCGCTCGGCCTCGGCCAGCAGCGCCGGTAGCCGCGCCGCCTCCGCGCCCGCCGCCCGCCCGAAGCGGACACGGTTGTAGGCCCGAACGAACGCCTGCGCCGCCTCACTCGTCTCGTTCCTTCTCCCCGGCTCATCTCCCTCACCCGGCTCGCTGAGGCTCGCCACCCTCTCCCTCGTGGGGGAGAGGGTTTGGTTCTTTCTCCCCCTCGCCCCTTCCGAGGGAGAGGGGGCTGGGGGGTGAGGGGGTTCCGGGGGAGTGTCGAGGGTCGCCAGATGCTCCTGCCAGGGGCGGCCCGGCGGGCAGGGCCACCCCTGGCGCGCCAGCAGCGCCTCAAACCGCGCGGCCAGTCCCGCCAGGTCCGCGTCCGGCACAGTGTAGTCCTGCTCCGCCAGGATTGGGGGCGGGTGGGGACGCCGCAGGCGATGCCAGAGGGCGCGCGTGCCCAGGAGCAGGAACGCCGCGCCGCTCAGGCGGAGGGCGAGACGCGGCCAGTCCCGACTGAGCAGCCACGCACGGAATTCGACCGCCCGGTCCGCCAGCCACTCCGCCACCCGCTGCATGGGTGGGACGGAGTCCGAGTCGCCGCCGGGCCGCCCGTCGCCCGGCGTCGCATCCACCGTCACCCAGCCCGTGCCCGCCACCCACGCCTCGGCCCAGGCGTGCGCGTCACGCTGGCGCACCACGGTCACGCCGGGCCCGTCGCTCTCGTGCGCGTAGTAGCCGATCACGTAGCGCGTCGGCACGCCCAGGCAACGCAGCAGGATCGCGGCGGACGCGGCGAAATACTCGCAGTGTGCCGCCGGGGGCGGCGTTCGCAGCAGGAAGGCGGACAGCGGGTCGCCCGGCCCCGGATGGAACGTCAGGCTGTAGCGGTGGTGTGCGATCAGGTAATTCTGGACGGCGGCGATCCGCCGGCGCGGGTCCCGTTCACCCCCGGCGATCTCCTGCGCGAGCGCCCGCACGCGCGGGTCCACGTCGGCAGGGACACTCAGGCAGCGCACCCGCGTCTCCGGCGTCGGCGGCGCGGCCAGTGGCCCCTGATGCGCCTCGTCCGTGGCCTGAGAGATCGTGTAAGGAGACGGCCGCGATGTCTGCACCCGGAGCGGCCCGCCGAGCGCCGGCGCCCACAGCGCCTCGTCGTTGTCCCCGACGTCCACGCCCGCGCTGTTCAGGGAGGCGAGCAGGAGCCCGTCCGTGCTCGCCAGCGGCGTCACCCGCGCTCGGCTTCCGGCGGCGTTCGCGCCCAACAGGGCGACCGGACGGAAGGCGCGGAGGTCCAGGCGCGGCCCCCAGCGCCCGCCCCGGTAGGTGTCGAACGCGATGCCGCGCAGGTACGTCGGTCCGTTCAGCCCCTCGATGCGCAGAACGCGCCGGGCCGAGCCGCGCAGCCCGAACGTCTCCCCCAGCGTCGGCTCCTGCGACAGCCCTGCCATCTCCGGCGCGGGCCGACCTTCCAGGTTCTGTGCGCCCCAGGCCGTCAGCGCCATGCGGTTGGTCCAGACGGCGCCATACGCCGCCGCCCCCGCCGCCAGCGCAAGGGCGATGGCCGCCGCCCTAAGCGTCGCCGCGCCCCGCCGCCACCGCGCCAGCGACAGCAGCAGGAAGAGCATGTACGCCGCCACGAACAGGCGCGGGGATTGCTCGTTCGATGTCTGGCAGGCCGCGGCCAGTGTCAGCCCGGATAGCAGGATCGCCGAGGCGGCCCGGGGGCCGCCCGCGGGCCGCCGCCGCCACGCCTGGATCACCAGCTCCGCCGCCATCCACTGGCCGAGCGTGTCCATCGCTGGTGCCAGCAGGAACGAGTCCACCAGCCTCTCGTTCAGCCGGTTGGCGTTCAGAAAGCCGATGGCGGCGTACAGCGCCAGCCGCAGGGTCCAATGCACCCACCAGTCGGGCGGCTCGATTCGCGCGTCGAACTGGTAGGTCGCCAGCAGGCCGGCGGCGAGCAGGGGCAGCATGGGCGTCACCCCGCCCATCATCGCCAGCGCCCCGAAGGCCGTCAGCGCCGCCGCCGTCATCGCCCAGGGCAGCCGTAGGGGCCGCTCTCTTCCGTTGATGCTTGTCCGAGGCTGTCGCATCGCTGACCGCTGGGGCGCTGCCGCCGCGCCCTCTTCTCTTCAGTCCCACAGGGACTTTCCTTCCCTGAAGTGGCTACAGTTCCGCCATGCCCCGCTCAAAGTCGGCGCGCGAGATCAGCATCAGGTCGCCGACGGTCCCGGCGTCCGCGAGTGGGTCGCGCGTGCAGGGGCCGTCGCGGACGATGATCGCCTTCACCCCGGCCCCCTCAGCCTGTAGGCGCAGCGAGAGCGCCCGCCGCGTCTCATCCCAGTCCAGGAAGATACAGATCGTCGTCGTGATCTGCGCCAGGTGCTCCTGTATCTCCGGCTCCAGGGTCGAGAACGGCTCGGTGGGCGTCGTCTCCAGGCAGGCCAGGATGTCGAGTATCTGGTCCAGGTACGCCAGGCTCCGCCCCGCCGTCAGGTGGTACAGGTTCGGCCCCGCTGCGAGCAGTTCCACGATATACTCCCGTCGGGAGAGCCAGTCACTGATCGCCGCGCACGTCGAGACCGCCCGCTCGAAGTCTGCCTCCCCTCGCCCCTGAGAGGGGGAGGGGCCGGGGGTGAGGGGCTTCCGGGGGGATGTCACCTGCGTATCTAAGATCACCGCGACGCGGTGAAAATACTCCTCCCGGTATTCCCGCACGATCGGCCGGTCCAGCCGCGCCGTCGCCCGCCAGTCAATGTCGCGGACGCTGTCCCCCTCCCGGTATTCGCGGTTGCCCTGGTACTCGAACGAGTCGCCCAGGCTTGATGCCAGCGCGACCCCGCCCGGCTGGTAGCGCCGCCCGGTCGGGATGTCCAGCCGGTCCAGCGGCGTGAAGCGGGGGTAGACCAGCAGCGGGCTATCCTCCGGGGCGAAGGCATAGGCCCGCAGCAGCCCGAAGGGGAATTCCGTCTGCACCCGCCACCCGCGCAGCGTGTACTGGCCCCGCGCCTGGCAGTGCAGGTGCAGCGTCGCCCGCGCCGTCCCCCCCGGCGCGAGCGGTGGGAGCAGGACTCCCTCCTCCTCCGCCGCGTCAATCGTCGGCGGCAGCCGGTTCGGCAGCACCGCCCAGTCTATCCCCCGGCGCCGCCCCCGGTTGGTCACACGCACGGCGACCGACAGCGTCTCCCCCGCTGCCACCCGCGCGGCGTGATCCGCCCGCACCGCCGCGTCGGGCCGCATCAGAAGGACGGCGACGATGACCACCGCGCCGATGCCGGCCACATAGGTGAAGGGGACGAACACCTGCAAGTCCAGCGACGTGGACCCGAACAGCAGGAAAAAGAACGTCGCCGCCAGCAGCCAGTGCCCCGCCGGCGTCAGCCGGTGGGTGACGAAGCGCCACACCCACAGCGCAATCGGGCCGGGGAAGCCGGGAACCGGTGAGGCGTGGCGGATGTCCTTGGTGTGATGCCACGGCGAGGGGCGCGGCGGAGCGGGGTGTTGGGATTGCGGGATGGGCGGCGCGGCCATGTCCGCCAGTTACCCGCCCGGCAGTGTTTTTCCTGCCGGGCGGCGGGGCGAAGTCACCCTTTAAGCCGGATTCTGTGTCTGTGTGGCCATCTCTCTGGGACGCCGGTTGCCCGACGCCTCAAGCGGCGCGACGGGGGGCGTCCGCCCGCGCCTTCAGGCGACGGCGCGGGCCTCGTCCGCCCCCCTGGCCTTGCTCCCGATGGGGTTTACCCGGCGGCGGCGTCTCCGCCGCCCCGGTGCGCTCTTACCGCACCATTTCACCCTTGCCGCGCCGGTGGGCGCTCGGCGGTATGTTTCTGTGGCACTTTCCGGCGGGTCGCCCCGCCCGGCCGTTAGCCGGCATCGTCGCCCTCTGGAGTCCGGACTTTCCTCTGGAGCCTCTCGACCCCAGCGGCCACCCGGATGACTTCGGCCCTGATTATAGCACATTCCCCTTGACAAAAATTGATTGCCTGTGTCATACTGTATCCCGTTGTCTTGCCAGCCGTGTTTAGTAGAACCAGGCTGGAATGGAAACTTGTCTGGTTTGTGAAAGGAAGCGCCCATGTACGCGATTGTCCGCACCGGCGGCAAGCAATACCGGATTGAAGAGAAGGGCCTTGTCACCGTGGACAAGCTGGCCGGCGAGGCGGGCGAGACCGTGACGCTGGGCGAGGTCCTCTGCGTCGGCGGCACCGACAGCCCGCAGTGGGGCAGGCCCACCGTCTCCGGCGCCAGCGTCACCGCCACCATCGTGGGCCAGGTGAAGGGGCCCAAGATCGACGGCTTCAACTACAAGCCCAAGCAGAACATCCGCAAGCACTGGGGCCACCGCCAGCAGCTCACCCGCCTGCGAATCGAATCCATCACCCTGTAGGAGTTATCCCTATGGCACATAAGAAAGGCGTCGGCTCCACGCGCAACGGGCGCGACAGCCAGCCGAAAATGCTCGGCGTCAAGGAGTTTGCCGGCGAGCAGGTCAAGGCCGGCCACATCCTGGTCCGCCAGCGCGGCACCCAGTTCGATCCCGGCGTCAACGTCGGCATGGGCCGCGACCACACCCTCTTTGCCCTGATTGACGGCTACGTCAAATTTGAGGGAAAAAGCAAAGCCTCTCGCCGCATCAGCGTCTACCCCGCCGCCCCCGATCAGCCCGCCTCCTGACCTGACCAACTCAGAGGCGCCCGCCGCATTCGCGGCGGGCGCTTCTTTTTCGGGTACAATCTGGGTATCTTTCCACGAGATCACGCCCATGCAGGCTATCCGTTGCGTCGCAGAGGTGAACGCGGACGGTGAGATCGCGCTCCCCCGCCTCGCGCTGCGGCAGGGGACATCCGTTGAGGTCATCGTTCTGATCCAGGACGCGCCGGACGACGCGCGCGATCTCCTCTCCGCCTCCGAAAGCAGCCTGTCCTTCTGGGATAACGACATGGACGACCGCATTTGGAACAATGTCTGACCAGCCTGCCTCCTAATCACTCCCGCGAGAGAAGCCCGGCGCGAATGCGCCGGGCCTTTTCTCTTAACCGCTCCCAAACATGGTCTGCGTTGCTGGAGGCAGATTGCCGAACATCCTTCATCCGCTCCTTCCACATCTTCGCGTACTCCTTGCGATTCCAATACCGCCGCAGCCACTCCTCGTCCGGTTCTGCCGCGATGAGCGATAGGGCCGCTGGACAAATGCGGTTCAAGAAGCGCCTTTCTTCCTTGCGGCAAAGGTATTCAATTCGCAAGCGCATCGCCTTGTCGTAGGGGATTTTCTTTGCGTCCATCACGCCATGAGTGGCCTCGTGGACAAGAAGGCCGGCATAAAAGATGAGGTACCATTCGGGATGATGCTCAAAATCGGCGCCCGAGAAGTCTACAAGACAAGCCTTCGCCCACGCACTGTAAGCGCCTGCGGAAACCAACTCCCTGTTGGCAATGTATCTGCAATGGCGCTGAATGCGCCGAAAGCGCCGTAAATCGTGTTTCTCAACGAGGTCTATGGCTTGCCGCGTCCACTCCACGAAGTCCTTCTGTCCGACACGCACCTGCCGCATGTCGCAGATGCCGATCCCCTTGTGGGTGGCCAACATGTTCCTGCGGTACCGGCGCTTGTAGGCCCAGACCGAGACGAAGCCGAGCAGCAGCCCTTCAATCAGAAGAACGAGAGAGATTCGCCAGTTGAAGTGAGGGTGGGGCGGCAGGCATGAGGCGAGGCTTCCGAATAGGCAGAGTGACAGGGCCAATGGCACGGCCCTTGACCGTGCCGTCATCCATACGGCATACCTGAATCGCCGGACTGTCGCGCGGAGCCGCTTCTTCATGGGACGACATTTCAGTCCGTCAGCGCCCGGCCCCGCGTCTCCATGACCCAGGGCAGGAGGCAGAGGCCGAGGAGGGGGACGACGCCGATCCAGAACAGGGTCTGGAGGATGGAGTGCGCGCCCTGCGCGGCGATGGAGCCGACCAGGAACGGGCCGATGGAGGCGACCACGCGCCCGATGTTGTAGCAGAAGCCCGCGCCGGTCGCGCGCAAGCGGGTGGGGAACAGTTCGGGCAGGTAATAGGTGAACGCGCCGAAGACGCCGAACACCGTCAGGCCGATGAAGAAGTAGCCGTGCAGCCGCGTCAGTGGCGCGAGCGGCGGGCCGAACGTCAGGAACAGCGCGGCGGCGGACAGGACGAAGTAGACGGCGAACATCGGGCGGCGGCCCAGCAGCTTCGCCGCCGGGATCGTCAGCAGCGTCCCCAGCAGCCCGCCCCAGTTGAAGGCGTTGGTGGCGATCTGCTTCCAGTCCTCGGCCAGCGCCGACGTGTGCAGCTTGTCCAGGCCCAGCGCCTGCGCCGTCTCCTGCGCCAGCCCCGTCGCCACGCCGGGGATGAAGGCGTTGCAACTCCACCACGTCACCAGCACCGTCACGGCCGGCAGGAAGCCGCTGAGCGTCAGCCAGCGCGTGGGGCCGGAGAACAGCTCCGACAGCCGGGGGTGGGCGGCCCGCTCGGCGGCGCTGCGCCACCGCTCCGGCTCGCGCACCCACAGCCGCACCAGCAGGGCGACGGCGGCGGGGATCAGCCCGCACAGGAAGATGTAGCGCCATGACAGTTCGGGATGGCCCGGCATCAGCACCCGCGCGATCTCATGCACCACCCACGTCGCCAGGAACAGGCCCACCGGGGCGGACGTGTAGAGCAGCGCCCCCGCCTCCACCCGCCGCTTCTCCGGGACCACCTCGGCCACCATCGCCGCCCCCGCCGCCCACTCGCCGCCGATGCCCAGTCCCCCGACGATGCGGCACAGCAGCAGGACGGAGATGTTCGGCGCGAAGGCGCAGGCCGCCGTGCCGGCGGCGTAGAGCAGCATCGTCAGCAGCAGCGTCTTCGTCCGCCCGATCCGGTCCGCCACGCGCCCGAACAGCACGCCGCCCGCCGCCCAAGACAGCAGCAGCACGGACGTCAGCACGCCCGTCCAGTACTGGGATGCCGCCTTCGCCGCCGGGGTCCCCAGCGGGATGTGCAGCAGCGTCGGCACACAGTTGGGCGCAACGTAATTGAACAGCAGGCCGTCAAACACGTCAAAGCCCCAGCCCAGCCACGCCGCCAGCAGCACCGTCCACTGGTAGCTATTCATGCCCAGCGGCCCGCGCGGGGCCGTCTCCGCTCGCTCCGTGATCACACCCTCACCTCGTTCGCTTGCTGTATCTTGGCCCGCTTGTTCGCCGCCGCCGCCCGGCTTTCCTGCGGGGCGGCCCCCGCCCCCACCCCGGTCGCAAGCGACCGACCCTCCCCCGTAGGAACGGGAGAGGGTTGAGTGGCAAGGGTCAGGTGCGTCTTGTCAGGAGGCACAGCCCCTTAATGGGTGGCCCCTCTCCCATTCCGATGGGGGAGGGGTGGCGAGGAACGAGCCGGGGTGGGGGCATGGGGCCTGCCGGGAACCCGCCGTGCCCGCCCGTGCGTTATAACAACGGAGACACGCCATGAACAACTTCGGTAACTTCAACAATCCCTATAACGCCCCGTATTACACGGCGTCGCGGGCGCAGGAGGCCTCGCTGATCCAGCGCGTCTCCTACCTGCTCTGCACCACGCTGCTGGTGACGGCGGCGGCTGCCTGGTACGCCGACCACATCGGCCTGGGGCCGCAGTGGTTCTTCCCGCTGATGATCGGCACGTTCGTCATCGTCTTCGCCCTCTCGTTCGCTCGCACCAGCCCCGGCCTCGGCCTGGCCCTCTTGTACGGCCTGAGCGTGATGGAAGGTCTGCTGATGGGGCCGCTGCTGGGGATGATCGCGCGCGGCTATCAATACGGCGCGACCATCATCGGCGAGGCGGCGGGGCTGTCCGCCCTGCTCGTCGCCGGACTCGGCACCTACGTCTGGATCTCCAACCGGGACTTCGGCGGCCTCGGACGGATGCTCTTCTGGGGGCTGATCGGCCTGCTGGTGGTCGGCCTGATCTCGCTGTTCGTCCACATGGGTCCGGCGGGGCATCTGATCTACGCCATCGCCGGCGCGGCGCTGTTCGTCGGCTTCACCCTGTACGACTTCTCCAACATCAAGCGTCGCTTCGGCCCGGACGATTACGTGATCGCCGCCGTCCAGTTGTACCTGGACTTCCTGAACCTGTTCTGGTTCCTGCTGCAAATCCTGCTGACGCTCTCCGGCGGCGGCGGACGCCGCAACGACTGAGGCGACGCCATTCATCCCAGAATCTTGCTGATCGGGGCGGCCCTGCTCCTGGCCGCCCCTTTTGCTCGCGCCCAGGCCCCTGCGCCCCTCGATGCAGGGGCTGGGGGGCCACCCTTCCCCATCACCTATCCCAGTCCCGTCGTCACGCCCTACGCGGCCAACAACACCGTGACGGCCTTTCTCTTCCTGCCGCCCGGCCCCGGCCCGTACCCGGCGATGGTCGTGCTCCACGAGTGGAACGGCTGGAGCGGGGCGCAGCGCCTGTGCCACATCATCGCCCGCGCCGGCGTTGCCGCCCTGCTCGTCACGGAGCCGTACAGCCTGAGCCGGCGGACCGCCGACAGCCCCGGCATCCTCTCCGGCGACCCGCCCCAGATGCGCGATGCGCTCCAGCAGGCCGTCTTGGACGCGCGGCGCGGCCTGGACGTTTTGTCCCGCCGCCCGGACATTGACCCCGACCGCCTGGGCGTCGCCGGCATCAGCCTGGGGGGAATTCTCGGCGGGCTGGTGGCCGGCATGGACCCGCGCGTCAAGGTCGTCCTGACCGCCGACGCCGGGGCGGAATTCGCGCGCGGCTTCTGGAACGGCCTGCTGACCTTCCGCTTCCAGCGCGAGATCCGGCGGCGCGGCTACACCTTCGAGACGTTTCAGGCCGCGATGGCCCCCGTTGAGGCGAGCCGCTGGCTGCATGGATTCAATCCCGACAGCGCGCTGATGTTCAACGGCCGCTACGACCTTGTCGTCCGCCCGGAGCAGGCCGAGGTCCTGGCGCGGGCGCTCGGCGGCACGCGCATCGTCTGGGCCAACACCGGGCACTACGGCCTCGCCCTGAGCGCGTCGTCCGCCGCCCCCGTCATCGTCCGCTTCCTGCGCGCTCGCTTCTTCGGCGAAGGACTGCCGTTCCGTCCGCCCGACACCCTGCCGTCGCAGACCATCAAATCGGGACTGCTGCTCGGCGGCCAGGAGGGGGTCAGTCCCGCCCTCGCCTATCAGCTCCTCGACTTCGACCGCGCGGGCCGCTACTCCCTGGACGGCCAGCTCACCCTGCACGGCCTCTCCGCCGCCCTCTCCGCCCGCCTCGGCCCCACGAGCGCCATCGGCATCCAGTTCCCCCTCGGCCACGGAACCGCGAAGCCCCACCCCTATGTCCTGTTCAGCCTCACCCTCTGACTCCCCCGGAATTGGGGGCGGGCGGGCCGCAGGGTCGCCCGATCCGATGCCGCAGCGCCCTCTCGCGCGCTCGCAGCTTCAGCGGCATCCACACTGACTCCCAGATCACCCGCTTGGACATCTTGGAGTGCCCGGCCCGCCGCTCCACGAAGATGATGGGCACCTCCACGATCCGAAAGCCGGCGATCTGCGCCCGGAAGGTCATCTCCACCTGGAACGAGTAGCCGTTGGAGCGTATGCTGCCCAGGTCAATCGCCTCCAGCACCCGCCGTCGGTACAGCCGGAAGCCGCTTGTGGTGTCGTTGACGATGAGCCGGGTGATGGCGCGCACGTAGTAGTTGGCGAAGTAGGAGAGCAGGATGCGGCGCAGCGGCCACTCGCGCACCGAGATGCCGTTGAGATACCGCGAGCCGACCACCACATCCGCATCCGCGCCGTCCGCCGCCTCCACGAGAGTTGGCAGGTACGCCGGGTCGTGCGAGAAGTCGGCGTCCATCTCGATCATGGCCTCATACCCGCGCTCCAGCGCCCAGGCGAAGCCCGCCAGGTACGCCCGCCCCAGGCCGCTCTTGGAGGGCCGGTGCAGCGCATGGACGCGCCCATCGGACTCCTGCACCAGACGGTTGGCGATGGCGCCCGTACCGTCGGGGGAGTTGTCGTCCACGATCAGCACATGGGCGCCCACCGGCTGGCCGATCACGGCTCGCACCAGACTTTCGATATTGTCCGCCTCGTTGTAGGTGGGAATGACGACGATCGCGTTCATAATCGGTCCCGTTTTGGGGTATGCTATCTAGGCGCCGGTAAGGCCGCCGCCATAGACGTCCGACCGAATGCGCCCGCCGTCCCAGGCCGTCCGCCCATGCTGTTCCATCGCAAGGTTGCCAACCGGATACTGCTCGCCGATCTCGCCCCGCTGCCGTTCGTGCTGACCATCGGGGCCGCCCTCTACTTCGCGCGAGGGCGTCACCTGCACGTCGAACACTTCGTCGGCTCGCTCGCCATCGGCTACCTGCTCGGCGTCGTCGTCGGGCGCCTGTTCACCCGCCAGTATACCCGACGCCTCGCCCAATTGCGGCGCGCCGCGGAGCGCATCGAGCGCGGCGACTACAAGGCCCGCCTCCCCGTCGAGCGCGACCAGGACGAGTTCGCCGACATGGCCCGCGCCTTCAACCACATGGCCGACGTCATCGCCGCCCGCGAGACTGCCCTGCGCGAGCAGAACCAGGTGCTCGCCGCCCTGAACCACCGCATGGAGTCGGTGCTCAACGCCACCAACGACGGCATCGCCCTGCTCAACCGCGAGGGCCGCTTCGCCCTGGTCAACCGCCGAATGTGCGAACTGCTCGGGACGCGCCCGGAGGCCCTGATCCACCAGTCGCTCGCCCAGGCGCAGCCGCAGCTCCTGGAGCACCTCGCCCAGCCCGACCCCGTCGGCGTCGCCGAGGAGATCATCGAGATCACGCGGCCCCACCACAAGTTCCTCCAGGTCTACACGGCCCCCGTCCAGGGCGAGCACGGCGAGCAGATCATCGGGCGCATCATCGCCCTGCGCGACGTGACGCGGGAGCGCGAGCTGGACCAGATGAAGACCGACTTCATCTCCGTCGTCTCCCACGAGCTGCGCACGCCGCTGACCAGCATCAAGGGCTACACCGACCTGCTGCTCTCCGGCGCGGCCGGCGAGACGTCCGAGCTCCAGCACGAGTTCCTGGGCATCATCCAGTCCAGCACGACGCGCCTGGCCAGCCTGATCAATGACATCCTGGACATTTCCCGCATCGAGTCGGGCCGGATCGAGATTCGGCGCGAGCCGATTGATTATCGGAGGATCGTCGCCGACACCCTGCGCATGATGGCCGCCGCCGCCGCCGAGCGGCAGGTCAGCCTCGACGCCGACCTGCCTGCCTCCCTGCCGCCCGTCTGCGGCGATGCCGACAAGGTGACGCAGGTGCTGACCAACCTGGTCGGCAATGCCCTTAAGTACACCCCGCCCGGCGGCTGGGTCAAAATCTCGCTGGAGATCTCCGACGATGCCAGTGTTACCACCTGCGTCGCCGACAGCGGCATCGGCATCTCGCCGGAAGACCAGAAGCGGCTGTTCCAGAAGTTCTTCCGGGCCGACAACTCCTCCACGCGCGAGGCCGGCGGCACGGGCCTTGGCCTGGTGATCGCCAAGACCATCGTGGAGCTGCTGGGCGGCACGATCTGGGTGGACAGCGAGCCGGGGCGCGGCAGCCGCTTCTACTTCACCCTGCCGTTGTCGCTGCCGTCCGCCGTCGGCGCTGCCCTGCCCGCGCCGCCGCTGCCCGACCGGGGCATCGGCCTGGTGCTGGTCGTGGACGACGACGCCTTCACGCGCGGGCTGATCCAGCACCACCTGCACCGGCGCGGCTACGGCACCCTGGGCGCGGACGGCGGTGCGGACGCCCGGCAGGAGGCCCGCCGGCACAAGCCGGACGCCATCACCCTGGACATCATGATGCCCGGCATGGACGGCTTCCGCACCCTGCGCGCCCTCAAGTCGGACCCGGCGACGGCCCGCATCCCGGTCATCATCCTCTCCGTGATCGGCGACCCGGCGCGCGGCGCGCTCTCGCTGGGCGCATTCTCCCTGCTGCGCAAGCCGGTGGACGAGTACCGGCTGGCGGAGACCGTCTCCGCCGCCCTTGTCAGCGCGCAGGGTGACTTGCCCCCGCCGGCCGAGGCTCGTCCCCGCGAGACTCCGCCGGAGGCGGGGGAGTGGGCGGACCGGCGGCCCTGGGCACGGGCACTGTACGTCGGCTCCTTCCTCTCGGAACAGGCACGGGAGGCAACTGCCGACCGCCTGGCCCGGCAGGGCATCACGCTTCAGCAGGTCGCCAGGGCCCAGGAGGCCGTCGCCCGCACGGTCATGGACTCGCCCGATGTCCTCCTCATTGACATGGCCCTGCCGGAGACCGACCTGTTCGACCTGCTCGCCGCCCTGAAGTCCGAGGAGGAGGCCGCCCGCATCCCGATCGTGCTGCTGACCGACGACATCCCCGACGAGGGCATCCACTTCCACCTCGGCGGCGGCCCCGCCGACAACGCCGTCTCGCTGGACTACCTCTGCGACCAGCTCCGCCAGGTCCTGCCCCACCCGGAACCCGTCGCCGCAAAATGACGTTGTTACATCCCAAGCCGCGGTCCGGGAGAGCGATGTCTTCACTGCCCAAGCCCTGCTGCGCGCCCGAACAATACCTGGAGCGGGAGCGCCGCGCAGGTCATAAGAGCGGGCATCTGTCCGGCGAAATCTTTGCCATAGCGGGGGCCAGCCCGCTCCATGAGCGAAGCGGGAAGCCCGGAGAAGGTCTCTCCGACCAGACGACGCTCCTCGACTTTTCGCTCGGCAGGAGGCGTGGAGAGGACGGGATGTTGAGAAACGCGCGGGCTTGAAAAAATTCAGGAGCTTGTGCTATAATAACCCCCGTGCCGGGTGAAGCCCGGAGCAAAACCCACGCCCACGTAGCTCAGTGGCAGAGCACTTCTTTGGTAAAGAAGAGGTCCTGGGTCCGATTCCCAGCGTGGGCTCCATTGTACCGAAATTGACCAAACAAACTCCCGCATCGGGCCTCTGCCGAAGGGGATTGACACACAAGAGGAAGTAAAACAATCATGGGTAAGGCGAAGTTTGACCGTACGAAGCCGCACGTCAACATCGGGACCATCGGGCACGTGGACCACGGCAAGACGTCGCTGACGGCGGCGATCACCAGCGTGCTGGCCAAGCGCGGCCAGGCGCAGGCGCGCTCCTACGCCAGCATCGACGCGGCGCCCGAGGAGAAGGAGCGGGGCATCACCATCAACACCGCCCACGTCGAGTACGAGACCGACGCGCGCCACTACGCCCACGTGGACTGCCCCGGCCACGCCGACTACATCAAGAACATGATCACCGGCGCCGCCCAGATGGACGGGGCCATCCTGGTGGTCTCGGCCGCCGACGGGCCGATGCCCCAGACGCGCGAGCACATCCTCTTGGCCCGGCAGGTGGGGGTGCCCTCCATCGTGGTGTTCCTGAACAAGGCGGACATGGTGGACGACCCGGAGCTGATCGAGCTGGTGGAGCTGGAGGTGCGGGAGCTCTTGTCCAAGTACGAGTTCCCCGGGGACGACTGCCCGATCGTGGTGGGCAGCGCGGTCAAGGCCCTGGAGGGGGACCAGTCCGAGATCGGGGAGCCGGCGGTGCTGCGCCTGATGGCGGCGGTGGACGGGTTCATCCCGACGCCGGCGCGCGACACGGAGAAGCCGTTCCTGATGCCGGTGGAGGACACGATGACGATCACCGGGCGTGGGACGGTGGCGACGGGGCGTGTGGAGCGGGGGGTGCTGAAGGCGGGGGAGCCGGTGGAGATCGTGGGGATCCGGGCGGCGACCAAGTCGACGGTGGCGACCTCGATGGAGATGTTCAGGAAGACTCTGGACTCGGTGCAGGCGGGCGACAACGCGGGGATATTGCTGCGCGGGGTGGAGCGCAAGGACATCGAGCGTGGTCAGGTGCTGGCGAAGCCGGGGAGCATTAAGCCGCACGTGAAGTTCGAGGGGGAGGTGTACATCCTCTCGAAGGAGGAGGGGGGTCGCCACACGCCGTTCTTCCGGGGGTACCGTCCTCAGTTCTACTTCCGGACGACGGACGTGACGGGGAACCTGGACCTGCCGGAGGGGGTGGAGATGGTGATGCCGGGGGACAACGTGACGATCGTGGGTTCTCTGATCTCGCCGATCGCGATGGAGGAGGGCCTGCGGTTTGCGATCCGGGAGGGGGGTCACACGGTGGGTGCCGGCGTCGTCACCAAGGTCCTCGAGTGAGTCGTGGAACGCCTGTAGGGGCGCAGCATGCTGCGCCCCTACGCCTTTGAAGGAATAGATGATTTATGCGTCGTGACAAAGTCCGTATCCGCCTGCGCGCCTTCGACCATCGTGTGCTGGACCAGTCGGCGGAAAAGATCGTGGAGACCGTTCGCCGCACCGGCGCACGCATCTCCGGCCGGTGCTGCTGCCGACCGAGAAGAACATCTTCCCGATGCAGCGCAGCACCTTCGTGGACAAGGAGTCGTTCGAGCACTTCGAGATGCGGACGCACAAGCGCCTGATTGACATCCTCGATCCCGGCCCGAAGACCATTGACGCCCTGATGCGCCTGGACCTCCCGTCCGGCGTGGACATCGAGATCAAGCTGTAAGGCGGCGGCCGTCACGGATGAAGGTCACAGCCGAGTCTTACCGCCTCGCGGCCCAGGATCATGCCAATGCCGCCCGTGAGTTGTTTGAGCGAAGGCGGTACGTATTGGCGCATTATGTGGTGGGGCTTTCCGTTGAGTGCCTGTTGCGCGCCTACAGCTACCGGGTAGACCCGACCTTCGATGCCCGCCATGATCTGCGCGCGTGGTACAAAAAGAGCCGCCTGGATGCCTCGCTGCTGGCAGATCGTCAGGAAGACATTGCCGCGTTCATGGGAGATGTCGTGCGGCAGTGGACGAACAGTCAGCGTTACTGCTCGCCGGAACTATTGAGAGCGGACTTCAAACAGGCAGGGTTGGACCGGGGCATCAAAGGCGAGCCTGTCAAGGAACTGACCCGGCGAATTGTGAATGCCGCACTTGAGATCGTCCAGATTGGAGACGCCCAATGGAGCCGCTCATTACGAAAGTCCAGAACATCTTGCGGGCCAGCTTTTCCGGGGCTGAACTCGATCTGGAAGAGACCGTGCCGGGCGAAAGGATCGGCGGCTCCTGCACGTGGACGGGCTTTCTGGGGATGGAGCAGATTGATCGCCAGCACATGCTGTGGAAGGTTCTTCGCAAGAGCTTGACGCCGCGTGAGCAGTCGCAACTTGGCCTCATCCTGACGTTCACGCCGCCGGAAGTCGCTGCCATGGAAGAGGCGTTGGCGGCCTGACCGCCGACAAGAATAAAACGAGGAACCGCGTCACGCAACGGGTTGACACACGCCCGCCAGGTGCGCCGTGGAGGAAACAATGCCAAGTGCCATCTTGGGCAAGAAGCTGGGCATGACCCAGATATTCAATGAGGACGGCAAGGTCACGCCCGTGACCGTCATCGCCGCCGGTCCCTGTGTCGTCACGCAACTCAAAACGGTGGCTAAAGACGGGTACTCCGCCGCTCAGATCGGCTTTGAGGATGTCAAGGAACACCGCCTGACCTCGCCGCTCAAGGGCCATTTCACGGCGCATGGCGTCAGGCCGAAGCGCACACTGCGCGAGATACCCGTGGATGAGGGCGAGACCCTCGCCGAAGGCGCGGAGATCAGGGCCGACATCTTTGCCGTCGGCGACAAGGTCGCCGTCACCGGTATTTCCAAGGGCAAGGGGTTCGCAGGCGTCGTCAAGCGCTATCGCTGGCACGGCCACAACGCGACGCACGGCGCCTCGACCAGCCACCGCAAGCCGGCGAGCGGCGGCGCGACCGATGCCGCGCGCACATTCAAAGGATCGGGCAAGCCGGGCCACATGGGCGCGGTCCAGGTGACCCAGCAGGGGCTGCGAGTCGCCCGCGTGGACGCCGACAAGAACCTGCTGCTCGTCCGGGGCGCGGTCCCCGGCGCGAACGGCGGCCTGGTCCTGATTAAGAAATTCATCCGCTAGGAGGACATCTCATGCCAAACGTCCCTGTCAGAAAAGCCGACGGCTCCAGCGCGGGCGATGTCGTCCTCAGCGAGACCCTGTTCGGCGCGAACGTCAACCCCGGCCTGCTGCACCAGGCCGTCGTCACCGAGCGCACCAACGCCCGCCAGGATACCCGCGACACCAAAACGCGCGCCGAGGTGGCCGGCGGCGGCAAGAAGCCGTACCGCCAGAAGGGCACCGGGCGCGCCCGCCAGGGCAGCATTACCGCCCCCCACTACCGTCACGGCGGCATCGTCTTCGGCCCACACCCGCGCGACCTGTCCAAGAAGATGACCAAGAAGGCCCGGCGCGCCGCCATCGCCGGCGCCCTCTCCGTCAAGGCCGCCGCCGACGAGGTCATCGTCCTGGACGCGCTGACGATGGACACGCACTCGACCAAGACGGCCGCGACCCTGCTGAAGACGCTCGGCGTCACCGGGCGCGCGCTGGTCGTGCTGCCGGACGTCAACCTCACCATCTACAAGTCGTTCCGCAATATCCCCGGCGTGGAAGTCCGTGTCGCGCCCCAGTTCTCGGTGCAGGACGTGCTGGAGGCGGGCCGTGTCGTCATCGTCCGGGACGCCCTGGACAAACTGGACGCCGTCTGGGGGGACAGGCGGCCTGAAGCGCAGGCCGAGCAGGAGCAAGAGCCGCAGGAGGCCGCATGAGCAGCACCACGAAAAGCCCGTATGAGATCATCGTGCGCCCCATCGTCACCGAGAAAAGCGTGGACGGCGGCGCGCACGGCAAGTACACGTTCGTCGTCGCCAAGGACGCCAACAAGTACGAGATCGCGCACGCCATCGAGCGCATCCAGGCCGAGGCGAGAAACAACATCAAGGTCGTGTCCGTGAACACGCTCGTCGTCAAGGGGAAGGCCCGCCGGGGCCGCTTCTTCAAGCGCGCCAATCAGGGCCGGACCTCGGACTGGAAGAAGGCCATCGTGACGCTCGCCCCCGGCCAGCAGATCGAACTGGTGGAGGGAGTCTGACCAAATGCCCATCAAACGCTACAAGCCCATCACGCCGAGCCAGCGCTTCCGCACGGGCGCGGACTACAGCGAGATCACGACGGCCAGGCCCGAGAAGTCGCTGCTGCGCCCCAACAAGCACAGCGGCGGGCGCAACAACAAGGGCCGCCGCACCGCCGTCAACACCGCCGGCGGCAACAAGACCATGTACCGGGTCATTGACTTCAAGCGCGACAAGGAGGGAGTCCCCGGAAAGGTCGCCACGATCGAGTACGACCCCAACCGCACCGCCCGCATCGCGCTGATCCATTACCGCGACGGCGAGAAGCGCTACATCCTCTGGCCGGTCGGCCTCAAGGTCGGCGACACCGTCGTATCCGGCGCGGGGGCCGACATCCGCCCCGGCAACGCCCTGCCGCTGCGCGCCATCCCGGTTGGGACCCTGATTCACAACGTCGAACTGGTCCCCGGCAAGGGCGGCCAGATGATCCGCACCGCGGGCGGCGCGGCCCAGTTGATGGGCAAGGGCGGCGAGGGCCACCATGCGTCGAAGTATGCCACCCTCCGCCTCGCCTCCGGCGAGACCCGCTTGGTGCTGCTCGACTGCCGCGCGACGATCGGCCAGGTCGGCAACCTGGAGCACGAGAACGTCAAGCACGGCAAGGCGGGCAAGAAGCGCTGGCTGGGCGTCTACATGCACAATCGTGGGGTGGTCATGTCCCCGCGCGACCATCCGCACGGCGGCGGCGAGGCCAAGTCCCCCGTCGGCCGCAAGAAGGGGCCGGTGTCGGCGACCGGCGTGCCCGCCCTGGGCTATCGCACCCGCCGCAACAAGAACACGCAGAAATTCATCGTCCGCCGCCGCGACAAGAAGTAAGGAACACGCATGGCACGCTCACTGAAAAAGGGACCCTACGCGGACCCGAAACTGCTCAAGCGCGTTGACGATATGAACGCGCGCAACGAGAAGCGCATCATCAAGACCTGGTCGCGCCGCTCCACCATCTTCCCGCAGATGATCGGCCACACCCTGGCGGTCCACGACGGGCGCAAGCACATCCCCGTCTTCGTCACGGAGAACATGGTCGGCCACAAGCTGGGCGAGTTCGCCCTCACCCGCACCTTCAAGGGCCACGCCGGCTCCAAGGACACGCGGACGACGCGCGGGCGCTAAGGAGAACAGATATGAACACAGCCGCACGGGACCGCGCGCTGCTGCCCGCCGTCAAGGACGTGCTGGGCCGCACGCCCGTCTCCAAGCTGGCGCTGTCCAAAGAGAAGGACGGCAGCCTGAAGGTCCGACTGCACACCAGCCGGCCCAACGCCATCCGCATGGAGAACCAGGCCATCACGCAGGCCCTTCAGGACCGCATCGGCGTGGAGCGCGCCCTGAGCGTCGAGGTCGTGCCCGAGGCCCGCGCCGTCGCCAAGTTCCTGCGGACCTCGCCGCGCAAGTGCCGCCTGGTCATTGACGCCATCAAGGGCAAGCGCGTCTCTGAGGCGCTCGCCATGCTGCGCTTCATCCCGAATCACGCCGCCGAGCACATCCGCAAGGTGCTCGCCTCCGCCGCCGCCAACGCGCAGGACGGGTGGGGGGCCGGCGTGGACGAGCTGAAGGTGGTGAACATCCTGGCCGACGGCGGCCCCAGCCTCAAGCGGGTCCGCGCCCGCGCTCAGGGCCGCGCGTACCGTATCCTGAAGCGCACCACGCACCTGACCGTGATCCTGGGCGACATGCCCGCGCCGGCCCCGCGCCCGCGCCGGGCCGCGTCCGTGCCGAAGGCCGTCAAGTCCGCCACCGCGCCTAAGTCGCAGACCGTCCGTGAGCAGGCCGCCGAGGAGTCGGCGCTTAATGCGCCGGAGCCGAATGAGGTCGCCGAGCCGAGCCGCCAGACGCCCAACGCCAATGAGGGCGAGGGGCACACCGGGGACACCGCCAACGAGCCGGACACGGGCCAGAGCCAGACGCCGCCCTCCGCCTCTCTGACTCCCCCGGCGGAGCAGCCGAAGGAGGCCACACCGGTCACGGCGTCCGAGTCGCCCGAGGAAGACACATCCGACCGCGCGCCGGACCCGAGCGATGGCGCGGACCAGAAGCGCGAAGAGGGAGAATAACAATTGGGACAGAAAATCCACCCCATCGGGTTTCGCGTCGGCGTCAACCGCGAGTGGGAGAGCAAATGGTATCTGGATAAGGGCTACGCGCAGGCATTGGTGGAGGACGCGCACATCCGCGAGTTCATCAAGGAGCGCCGTGAGCTGCAGAATGCCGCCATCGCGCGTGTCGAGATCGAGCGCGCCGCCAACCGCGTCAAGGTGACTCTGCACACGGCGAAGCCCGGCATCATCATCGGGCGCGGCGGCAAGGGCGTGGACGATCTCCGGCAGGTGCTCGAGCGCCGCTTCAAGCGCTCCTTCACCGCCAACGTCAATGAGATTCGCCACCCCGAACTGGACGCCCAGCTCGTCTCCGAGAGCATCGCCCAGCAGATCAGCAAGCGCATCTCCTACAAGCGCGCCATGCGCCAGGCGGTGACTCGCGCCATGAAGCTGGGGGCCAAGGGCATCCGCATCCTCTGCTCCGGGCGGCTGAACGGCGCCGAGATCGCCCGCAAGGAGGGCGACCGCCTGGGGAAGATCCCCCTGCACACGCTGCGCGCCGACATTGACTACGGCTTCGCCGAGGCGCCCACCACCTACGGGAACATCGGCGTCAAGGTTTGGATTTACAAGGGTGACATCCTGCCCGGCCAGAAGCGCCTGACCACGGCGGACATCGCCCTCCAGCAGCAGCAGCAGCGCCGTCTGAGTGCGGAGGAAGGCTTCGGCGACGGGCGCGGCCCTGGTGCCGGACGCGGCGGCCGAGGTGGGCGCGGCGGCCGAGGCGGTCGTGGCGGCGGCGGACGCGGCCCCGGCGGTGGCGGCGGACGCGGCCCCGGCGGCGGTAGTCGTCCTGGGGGCGGCGGTGGTTTTGGCGGCGGACGCCCGGGCGGCGGTCGCTAGCGAGGAGATATTTCGTTATGTTAATGCCCAAGAAAGTCAAGCACCGCCGCGTCCAGCGCGGCAACCGGCGCGGCGCGGCCTCCGGCGGTACCAGCGTGGACTTCGGCGAGTACGCGCTGCAGGCTTTGGAAGCGTGCTGGATGACCAACAACCAGATCGAGGCCGCCCGTATCGCCATGACCCGCAAGATTCGGCGCGGCGGGAAGATATGGATTCGCGTCTTCCCGGACAAGCCCTTCACCAAGAAGCCCGCCGAGACGCGCATGGGTAAGGGCAAGGGCGCGCCCGAAGGCTGGGTCGCCGTCGTCAAGCCGGGGCGCATCCTATTTGAGATGTCCGGCATCCCCGAGGAGCTGGCGAAGGAGGCCATGCGGCTGGCCGCGCACAAGCTGCCGATTGCGACAAAGTTCATCGCCCGGCACGAGTCCCCGCTGCAGATCGCGGCCCACGCCCTGCCCGCGGAGGGCGCGGGCGAGGAGGCGATGGAGGAGTAACATCATGGCTGACAAGAAGACCCGCACCCGCCTGAACGAGCTGCACGGCATGGGCGACGCCGATCTAGACGCCGCCGCAGCCGCCGCCCGCAAGGCGATCTACCAGTTCCACAAGGACCGCCTGAGCAAGCCGCAGGAGAACGTCAAAGTCGTGAAGAACAGCCGCAAGGAGATCGCGCGCGTCCTGACCATCCGGCGTCAGCGCCAGATCGCGGCCCAGGAGACCCAGAGTTAATGGCCGACACCGAAACCACCCAGACCGCCGACATGCGCGGCCGGCGCAAGACCCGCATCGGCGTCGTGTCCAGCGACAAGATGCAGAAGACCGTTGTTGTCACCGTCAGCACCCTGGTGCGCCACCCGATCTACGGTCGCACCCTGCGCCAGAGCAACAAGTTCAAGGCCCACGACGAGAACAACGACGCCCATATCGGCGACACCGTCGAGATCATGGAGACGCGCCCCCTCAGCAAAGACAAGTGCTGGCGCGTCCTGCGCGTCGTCGAGCGCGCCCGCTAATCTGTTCCGTGTCCGCCTGCGCGGACACCCGGCCGCAGGCCGCCGAGAGGCGAATTCATTCGCCGTCTTCTCGGCGTGGCGTTGTTGGCGGCCCTTCAGGAGAAGACGAAAATGATTCAGGACTATACCCGCCTGAGAGCTGCCGACAACAGCGGCGCCCGCGAGCTGATGTGCTTCCGGGTCCTCAAAGGCTCCAACAGCAAGTACGCCCACATCGGCGACATCATCATGGCCGCCGTCAAGTCGGCCACGCCCGGCGCGCAGGTCAAGAAGGGCGATGTCGTCAAGGCCGTCGTCGTCCGCACCAAGAACATGATTCGCCGTGATGACGGCTCCACGCTGCGCTTCGATGAG
>JAFAZD010000397.1 GCA_019239955.1 Armatimonadota bacterium
CTTGGGGAAGAACTCCTGGACGACGCCCTCCTCCTCGCTCCCCGTGCCGAAGAACTCCTCGTCCACCTTGAGGTTGTCGAAGCCGGACAGGGGGCCGCAGTCCAGGCCGAGCGCACGCGCGCCCAGGAGAAGATACGCCCCTTGCAGCGAGGAATTGCGCCGGGCCGTCACCTCGACTAGCTCCGGCGCTTGGGCGAAACGATCCCGCATCGTCGGGTTGTGCGGGAAGAGCTGGGGCATCTTCTCGTAGAACAACAGGTCGTAGGCGATGATCACCGTGACCGGGGCGCTCATCACCTTCTCGATGTTCCCGGCGGCGAGCGCCGGACGGAGTCTCTCCTTGGCTTCCGGTGTGCGCAGGAAGAGGAATCGCGCGGGGTTGCTGTTGGCACTGGTGGGCGCCCACTTCATGACCTCGTAGAGTTGACGGAGCGTGTCGTCGGTGACAGGCTTATCCAGCCAGGCGTTGTACGTGCGCGCGTGACGGAACAGCAGATCGAGTCCGTCGTCGTTCAAGCCCGTGTTCATGGCTTCTCCTTTTTCTTGGGGGCAGCAGACCTTTGGCCAGTATGTTCGCTGCCGCCGGCGGTCTTCCCTCCATGGCAGGAGGTTGACCCAATGGGGGAGAACTGTACCACTGTAATGCAGGTGTAATGCAGGCCGGGCCGACGCCGTTACGGGTAAGAAGGAGAAGTAAACGTGAGCAAGTCGGCAGAGTTTTATACCGCCGCTGGTTGTCCCTACTGCGCCGCCGCCCGAGAGGACTTGGAGTGGCGCGGGATCGAGTTCGTGGAATACGATGTGGAGCAGGATGCTCAGGCGCATGAGCGGATGCTCCGGCTGACCGGCGGAACGTGCATGGTCCCCGTGATCGCGGAGGAGGGGCAGCCGGTACAGGTCGGATGGATGGGCCGGGGCTGCATCATCACAGCACCGGCCGAATGAAAAAAGACAATTCTCTCCGGCTTGACAAAATTTGGGTATCTATGCCATAAAGTCAAGATAGCCGCACAATTCTTCCGACGCCAGAGGCTGGCAGAGCAGCACCTGCTCTTATCATACAGCACTGGTTGCTCTTTGACGTCACGTTTCCGCAGGTAGTGCCGTGAGGCATCCGAGCCCGGAGGTCATGCCGATGGAAATTCTGTATCCGCCCCGCGACCGTTGCGGCCGCGCCGGTTCACCGATGGCCTCCTCACGTCCCACTCGGCCAAAGCAAGACTTTCTCCTTGGATTTATGTTTCCACCGTTCTGCGGCTAAAATTGCCGCAAGTCGGTTCTCGTTTGCCGCCGTGGCGACCGGCGGCAGCATGGTCTGACGCCCCAGGTCAGACTAGCGGGGAGATCAGCCCTTCGAGACTACGGCAGGCCCTGGGCTTCAGAGTAGCGCTCTGAGAGGAGGCGAAGGATGGCAGGAGTAGAAGAGGTCCACATCCTGTGGATATCGGAACTGTTGAGTTGCGACGGCGACTCCGTCTCGGTCACGGCGGCCATGCAGCCGAGCATCGAGGACGTGGTGATGGGCAACATCCCGGGGTTGCCCAAGGTGCATCTGCACAACAAGGTGCTGGCCTACGAGAACGGCGACGAGTTCATGCAGGCCTTCTACAAGGCCGAGCGGGGCGAACTGGACCCCTTCGTCCTGGTCATTGAAGGGTCCATCCCGAACGAGCGCATCAAGTCCGAGGGCTACTGGGCCGGGCTGGGGACCGACCCGGCGACCGGACAGCCGATCCCGACGACGCAGTGGATTGACCGGCTGGCGCCTAAGGCCTGGGGCGTCGTGGCCTGCGGGACCTGCGCGACCTACGGCGGCATCCACGCCATGGCGGGCAATCCCACCGGGGCGATGGGCCTGGCCGACTACCTCGGCTGGGACTTCCGCTCCGCCGGCGGGCTTCCCATCGTCAACGTGCCCGGCTGCCCCGTCCAGCCGGACAACTTCATGGAGACCGTGCTCTACCTGCTCTATCAGGCGGCGGGCATGGCCCCCGTGATCCCGCTGGACGACGCCCTGCGGCCCACCTGGCTCTTCGGGAAGACCGTCCACGAGGGCTGCGACCGGGGCAGCTACTACGAGCAGGGGCAATTCGCCAGCGACTATAACTCCCCACAGTGCCTCGTCAAGCTGGGGTGCTGGGGGCCGGTCGTCAACTGCAACGTGCCCAAGCGGGGCTGGATGGCCGGCATCGGCGGCTGTCCCAACGTCGGCGGCATCTGTATCGGCTGCACCATGCCCGGCTTCCCCGACAAGTTCATGCCATTCATGGATGAGCCACCCGGCGCGAAGATCTCCTCGGCCCTCTCCGGGGCGTACGGCGGCGTCGTCCGCAAGCTGCGCGGCATCACCAACCATACCGTCAACGAGGAAACCAAGTGGCGCCACAAGGGCTCCACGCTTACGACCGGCTACCGGCCGCGGTGGAAGTGAAGGAGGCAGACATGACCACGACAGTCGCGCCACGCGAGAGCGTTGACCGGATGTCTTCCAACTTGGTCGAGATGAACTGGGACCCGATCAGTCGCATCGTCGGGAACCTGGGCATCTACACCAAGATTGACTTCAAGAACCGGATGGTGGCGGAGTGTCACAGCACCTCCTCCGTCTTCCGGGGCTACAGCGTGTTCATGAAGGGCAAGGACCCGCGTGACTCGCACTTCATCACCAGCCGCATCTGCGGCATCTGCGGGGACAACCACGCCACCTGCTCGATCTACGCGCAGAACATGGCCTATGGGGTGAGGCCGCCGAACCTGGCCGAGTGGATCGTCAACCTGGGCGAGGCCGCCGAGTACATGTTCGACCACTGCATCTTCCAGGACAACCTGGTGTTCGTGGACTTCTGCGAGCAGATGGTCAAGGAGACGAATCCAGGCGTTCTGGCCAAGGCGGAGAAGACGGAGGCGCCCCACGCGCACATCCACGGCTTCCGCACCATCGCGGACATCATGCGGGCGTTCAACCCCTTCACCGGCGAGACCTACCGCGAGGCGCTCCAGATGAGCCGCCTGACGCGCGAGATGTTCTGTCTGATGGAGGGCCGGCACGTCCACCCCTCGACGCTCTACCCCGGCGGCGTCGGGACGGTGCCGACGGTGCAGCTCTTCACGGACTACCTGGTCCGGCTGATGCGGTACATGGACTTCGTCAAGAAGATCGTGCCGCTCAACGACGACATCTTCGACTTCTTCTACGAGGCCCTGCCGGGTTACGAGGAGGTCGGGCGGCGGCGCATCCTGCTGGGCTGCTGGGGCAGCTTCCAGGACCCGTATGTCTGCGACTACACCTACAAGAACATGGAGAAGTGGGGCAACGCCATGTTCGTCACGCCCGGCGTCGTGGTGGACGGCAAGCTGGTCACGACCAGCCTGGTGGACATCAACCTGGGCATCCGCATCCTCCTGGGCCACTCCTTCTACGACGACTGGCAGAACGAGGAAACCTTCGTCAAGAAGGACCCGCTCGGCAACCCGGTGGATCAGCGCCACCCCTGGAACCAGACCACGATCCCGAAGCCGCAGAAGCGCGACTTCGGCGGGAACTACAGCTGGGTCATGGCCCCGCGCTGGTACGACAAGCGGACCGAGGATTACCTGGCGCTGGACACCGGCGGCGGGCCGATCGCCCGGCTCTGGGCCACCGCCCTCGCCAACATGGTGGACATCGGCTGCATCAAGGCGACCGGCAGCAGCGTGCTCATCAACCTGCCGAAGACGGCGCTCACGCCGGAGACGCAGCTTGAGTGGAAGATACCGCGATGGTCCAACGCCCTGGAGCGGGACCGGGCGCGCATCTACTTCCTCGCCTACTCCGCCGCCATCGGCCTGTTCTTCGTCGAGAAGGCGCTGGAGCTGGTGCGGAAGGGCGAGACCCAGGTGTTCCAGGACTTCAAGGTGCCGGACGAGGCGATCGGGTGCGGCTTCCACGAGGCCGTTCG
Organism: Armatimonadota bacterium; assembly: GCA_019239955.1. GTDB lineage: Bacteria > Armatimonadota > Armatimonadia > Armatimonadales > Capsulimonadaceae > JAFAZD01. The sequence continues at coordinate 3,939 of JAFAZD010000397.1, forward strand.
GGGTGTGCTGTCCCACCATCTGGTGATCCGGGACGGCAAGATCGCCAACTATCACCCCTACCCGCCGACGCCCTGGAACGGGTCGCCGCGCGACTGCTACGGGACGCCCGGACCCTACGAGGACGCCGTGCAGGACACCCCGATCTTCGAGGAGAACGGCCCGGACAACTTCAAGGGCATTGACATCATGCGCGCGGTCCGCAGCTTCGACCCGTGCCTGCCGTGCGGCGTACACATGTACGTCGGCGACGGCAAGACGGTCGAGGTGCGGCACTCGCCGACGCTCGGCCTCGGCGTTTAGGGGATCGCTCCACATTGGGGGTGGGGGCGATCCATGACTGGCACAAGGGAACTATCCATGACGCCACAGGATCGGCAATTGACCGAGCGGGCCGCACAGATCGAGGCCCTACTGGGCGACATCGAGTCCCTCCCGGACCCGGCGTTGCGCGACGCGGTGACGGGAATCGTCCAGGACCTGCTGGCGCTCTACGGCGAGGGCTTGGCGCGCATACTGGAGAGTGTGCGCCGCCGATGCTCCGACACGGAAGGCGCGCAGGTCCTGGCGGACTTGGCAGGCGACGACCTGGTCTCCCATCTGCTGCTGCTGCATGACCTGCATCCGGTGGATCTCCAGACACGGGTGGCGAACGCCCTGGAGGGGGTGCGGCCCTATCTTAAGTCGCACGGCGGCAATGTCGAGTTGCTCGGCGTGGAAGACGGCGTGGCTCACCTGCGGATGCAGGGCAGCTGTCATGGCTGCCCGGCCTCCGCGATCACGCTGAAACTCTCGATTGAGGAGGCTCTTTTCAAGGCCGCCCCCGATCTGGCGGGCATCGAGGCGGGCGGGGCGGAGGAGCCCGCGCCCCTGCCCGCCGGGTTTGTCCCGGCTTCCGCCGTCCGGCGGCGCGACAGGATGCCCCAGAGCGAGGGATGATGCCCGACTCCCCTGGCCCGCCGGAACGGAACGGCTTCTCCGCCCTGCGCCGATTGGCGCGCGGGGCGACGGAGAGCGCCCAGGAGCGCTGTGATCTCTGCGGGGAGGGACTTCCCGCCGAGCACCGGCATCTCCTGGACCTGGCAAGCCGTCAGGTGCTCTGTGTCTGCCGCGCGTGCGCGATCCTCTTCCATTCAGAGGCGGCCGGAAGGGGCGCGCGCCGGCTGGTCCCGGCCCGCGCCCGGCTCCTGGCCGACTTTGAGATGACGGACGGGCAGTGGGAGGACCTGCGGATACCCGTCAACATGGCCTTCTTCTTCCGCAACAGCGCCGCGGGCCGAGTCATGGCGCTCTATCCCAGCCCGATGGGCGCGACCGAGTCCCTGCTGACGCTGGAGGGCTGGGGGGAGTTGGAAGAACGCAACCCGCTTCTCAGGCAAATGGAGCCGGATGTCGAGGCCCTGCTGGTCAACCGGACGCGCACGGATCGGGAGTATTTTCTCGCCCCGATTGACGAGTGCTACAAACTGGTGGGCCTCATCCGGGTCCACTGGAAGGGCCTGGGCGGGGGAAACGAGGTGTGGCAGGAGATCGAGGGGTTCTTTGCGCGCCTGCGAGAACGTGCCGAGAGGGTGGGGGGTCGGTGATGCCTGATCTCGACTTCGCCGTGATCGAGGCGGACGTCTTGCCCTACGCCGCCCTGCCGACCCTGCTCTTCAAGCTGCGGATCGCCAATGCCGTCGAGGGCGAGCCGATTCACTCGATCCTCCTCCGGGCGCAGATTCGGATCGAGGCGGCCCGCCGCCACTACGACGCGGAGGCCGAGGCCCGGCTTCGGGAACTCTTCGGCGAGCCCCATCGGTGGGGCGAGACCCTGCGGGGCCTGCTGTGGACGCACACCACAGCGGTGATTCCGGGGTTCACCGGCAATGCCGTCGCCGAGCTGCCGATCACCTGCACTTACGACTTTGACGTGACGGCCGCCAAATACTTTCATGCCCTGGAGGACGGTGAGGTGCCGCTGATATTTTTGTTCAGCGGCACGGTGTTTTACGCGCATGGGGGGGAGGGATTGCGGATCGCTCAGATTCCGTGGGAGAAGGAGGCGCAGTTCCGCCTGCCGATCCGCATCTGGAAGGAGATGATGGATCGGTACTTCCCCAACAGCGCCTGGCTTCGGGTGCATAAAGATGTCTTTGACCGCCTGTACCGCTACCGGACGGAGCGGTCTCTGCCGACGTGGGAGGACGCCCTCGAACATCTGCTGCACGCGGCGGCGGACAGGGAGGGTTGAGCATGGAAAATAGGGAGGGTTGAGCATGGAAAATCCAGCCAGCAAGCTTATGACCGTAGATGCGCAGGACGGCCCGGTTCTGTCGGTGGTGGGCGACACCTACCGCCTGGTGATCACCGGAAAACAAACCGGAGGAGCTTTCGCTGTCATTGATATGCTGGTGCCGCCGCAAGGCGGGCCTGGTCCCCACGCGCACGCCGGCTTTCAAGAATCTTTTTACGTACTGGAAGGGGAAGTCGTGGTTAAGACGAAATCCCAATCCCATACGGCACGGAAGGGCTCATTTGTCAACATACCCCTGGGAGGGGTAGTCCATGACTTCAAAAACATGACGAATACAACAGCGCACCTGTTGTGCGTGGTGGTTCCCGCCGGCCTAGAGGACTTCTTTCAGGAGATCGGCCAGTCCGTGCCGGCGGGCGCCTTTCTGCCCGCCCCGGCCATGGGCCCGGAAGAGCAACAACGGATGCGTAGCATCGCCGAAAAGTACGGCCAGCAACTGTTCCCGCCGGACTATCTCGACTAGCAAACCGCCTGGTGACGCCGGCCGCAGCCGGGGGAAATCACAGGAAACATATGCACGGGGATTTAGTAGACCGGATCGCCGAGACGGTGCTTTACGAGGGGTACCTGCTGTACCCCTACCGCCGCTCGGCCCTGAAGAACCAGGCGCGCTGGACGTTCGGCGGCGTCTATCCGAGGCCGTACAGCGAGGCGACCGGCGGCGATGACCCCTGGCTCATGCAGACCCAGTGCCTGGTGACGGGCGACGGCGACACGGCGCTGGAAATCAAGGTGCGCTTCCTCCATGTGGCGGATCGCCGGATCGTTGAGCAGGTGAACGGCGTCCCCCGGCCCGTCAAAGCCCTTCGGGTGGGGGAAAGAGTCTACCGGCCCTGGGAGGAGGCCCTGGAGCGGGAGGTCTCGACCCAATGTTCCCTGGGTGACTTGGCCCATGACGGGCGGCGGGTGGAGATTTGCGTCCCCGCCGGGCAGAGCGAGGAGCCGCTGACGGACTTAGAGGGCAATGTCGTGGGGGCCATACTCCGCGAGTGGCAGACGGTCCAGGGCGCACTGGAGATCGCGGCGGAGCCACTGGGGGAACCGGGCCATCGGCTCACCGTGCGGATCGTCAACACCGGGCCGTGGAACGGGGAGGCGCGCAGCGCCGTCTTGCGGCGGACGATGGTTTCCACGCACACGATCCTGCGCGTGTCGGGCGGCGAGTTCATTTCGCTGCTGGAGCCGCCCGCGGCGTATCAAACGGCGGCCCAGGAGTGCGAGAACATCAAGACGTGGCCGGTGCTGGTCGGGGACCCCGGCGAGCGCCACACCCTGCTCTCGTCGCCCATCATCCTGTACGATTACCCGCAGGTCTCGCCGGAGACGCCGGGGGATTTGTTTGACGGTACCGAGATCGACGAACTCCTCCGGTTCAGCATTCTGACACTGACGGATGAGGAGAAGCAGGAGATGCGCGAGTCGGATGAGCGGGGGCGCGCGATTCTGGAGCGGACCGAGGCGCTCACGCCCGACGATCTGCTGAGGCTCCACGGGGTCGTCCGCAGCCTTCAGTACGTGCGGGGGGAGGAGCCGTGAATCCCTTCTTTGACGCCCCCTTGTGGGGGGAAGGCCGGGCGGCACCGCGCGTCACGGTGGGCGGCGTGGAGATAAAAAAGGGTAGCCGTGTCCGGCTGCACCCGCGCGCGGGCGGCGACATCATGGACCTGGCGCTCGCCGGAAGGGCGGCCTGCGTGGAGGCCATCGAGCAGGACTTCGAGGACAACATTCAGATCGCGGTGGTCGTGGAGGATGATCCCGGACGCGACCTGGGGGATGCGCGCCAGCCGGGGCACCGATTCTTCTTCGCCCCCGAGGAACTGGAGCCGCTGGACGACGGGGGGGGACGATGACGCCGCGCATTTTAATCGCGGGCATCGGCAACATCTTCCTCGGCGACGACGGGTTCGGCGTGGAGGTGGCGCGGCGGCTGGCGGGGCGCGCGCTGCCGGAGGGCGTGACGGTCGCGGACTTCGGCATCCGGGGGATGGACCTGGCCTACGCCCTGCTGGACGACTATGATGCGCTGATCTTGATTGACGCGGCGCCACGGGGCGAGCCGCCGGGGACGCTTTCCCTCATCGAGCACTCGTGGGATGGGGGCGGCGCGGCGGCCATTGACACCCACAGTATGGACCCGGTGAAGGTGCTCCGCCTGGCGCGGGAACTGGGCGCGAGGCCAACGCGCACATTCGTGGTGGCCTGTGAGCCGGCCTTCCTGGGCGGCGGCGGGGGCTTCGAGGATGTGGTCGTGGCGCTCAGCGAGCCGGTCCGCGGCGCGGTCGCCGAGGCCATTTCGATGGTGGAATCACTGCTGGACAAACTCGTCCACGCCGGGAATGAAGGGGGTGAGCGGATATGCGAGGTTTTGGAGCGGCCATCTTGATGCTGGTATTC
>JAFAZD010000391.1 GCA_019239955.1 Armatimonadota bacterium
TGCCGGAGACCCTGCCGCTGGGCAACGTGAGCGGCGGCGATGCGCCCGCGGGCCGCTTCGCGCAGGCCCTGCGGGCGCTGCTCACCGGCCTCGGCTTGCAGGAGGCGCTGACCCACTCCCTCGCCGCCCCGTCCACCTTCGATGACCCCGTGCAGTCCAGCCATCGCGTTCGGATTCGCCTGGCCCTGTCCGCCGAGCTGTCCGGCTTGCGACAGGCATTGGTCCCCAACCTGCTGGATGTTTTGGCCCGCAACCTGCGGCGCGGCCAGGCCGATGTGCAACTGTTTGAAGTCGGCAAGGTCTTCGCGCTGGGCGAGGCCAAGGGCGGCTACGACGAGGCCCGCCACGTCGCCGCCGTCCTTACCGGGGCCTCCGCGCCCCGTGCCTGGGATAACCCGGCCCCGCCGCCCGCCGACTTCTTCACCGCCAAGGGCATCGTGGAGGCACTGGCCGCGGCCCTGCACCTGCCCCCGCCCACCTTCGCCGCCGAGGGGCGCCCGCAGATGCATCCGGGCCGCTGCGCCGCCGTCACGGTCGCCGGGCGCACCCTGGGCTACGTCGCCGAGGTGGACCCCGACGCCGTGAAGTCCCATCTCGACGTGCCGCCGACGGTGGGCCGCGTCGCCGTCTTCGAACTGGACGCCGACGCCCTGCTGTCCCTGACCTCCGCCGCCCGCCGTTACCGCCCGTCCCCCCGATTCCCCGCCGTCAGCCGCGACATCAACGTCGTGGTGGACGCCGCCACGCCCTACGCCCTCCTCGAAGACATCGCCCGCGCCGCCGCCGATCCCGCGCTGACGGAAAGCGTCACCCTGCAAAGCCTCTACACCGGCGCTCCCATCCCCGCCGGCAAGAAGGCCGTTGCCCTGCGCCTCACCTTCCGCTCTGAATCCCGCACCCTCACCGACGCCGATGTGGACGCCCAGATGGATTCTGTGGAGAAGTTATTGACCGAGCGCGCCCACGCCGAGCGGCGCTGACGGCAGTGCTGTTTTGGCGGCCATCGGTGGTAAAATAACAGCAAGACTACTCTGGGCACAAGGAGGCCAGTCATGGCCGTCGCCGCCGATAAGCTGTCATGGAAGATGACCTTTGAGGATTACCTGCGCCTGCCGAGGGATGGGCGTAAGTACGAATACGTGGATGGGGAGGCCAAGGAAGTGCCGACGAACTATGAGCATGATGTCATCGGGGCGATCATCATCGGGCTATTGACACCCCATGCCAAAGGGCGGGGCTATCTGACACTTTCGCAGGCCGGATTCCGCATGACCGGCGGCAATCTTCGCATCCCGGACGCCGGGTTCACCCGCAAGGAGCGTCTGCCCGGCGGCAAGCCTGTCCAATACTTCCCGGACTTTGCCCCCGATCTGTGCATCGAAGTCGTTTCCCCATCGGAAGACCGCCAGGACATGACTCGGAAGATCGAAGAATATTTTAATGGCGGCGCACAACTGGTCTGGCACGTCTTCCCGGCGGCGCAGAAGGTCGTTGTCTACACCTCGCCGACGGATGCTAAAGAATACGCCGCCGAGGACGAACTCTCCGGCGGCGATTTACTGCCTGGCTTCACCTGCCGGGTCGCTGACTTGTTCGCATTCTGAAGCGTGACCGGCTACTGTCATACGTGCGCCGCCTTGTATTGAAGAGGAGTGCTGCAAAAAGCGCGCCGGCGCCTGAGGAGTGATGTCTGAGCCAAACAGGGGCATAACCCGCAAAAAATAGGCTCATTAATACCGCGCCGATGCAAGCCCACAGGCTGTGCCAGTCAGCCAGAAGCCGTCCCTCAGGGGCAATTCTCCACAGGGTAAGCCCGATCAGAAACGCCGGGCCAGCGCCTCCTGCCAGGTGATCAGCCCAATCAGGTTCAAAGGAGCAGGCCGCCGCATTTACCGGCGCAAAGGCAACGGCAACAAAAAACGTTGCCAGTGACAAACAGCCAATCGTGCAGGGGAACCACCAGAACACCTTGTATCCCATGTCCCGGCGGAGTGCAGTGATTGCTGCGTATAGCGTGTAAGCCAGACCGCCCAGAAACAGCAGCCCGAGCCCATAGCCCATTGCGTGAATAGATGTGGCTGACATGGTGCTATTCCTTCTCAAGGATGAGCTACTCACCGAACCAAATCTTGATCTCCTGCTCGGCGTTCTCTACCGAGTCGGAGCCGTGGATAAGATTTTGTTCGATGGTGTTGGCGAAGTCGCCCCGGATGGTGCCGGGGGCGGCGTCTTCGGGCTTGGTGGCGCCCATCAGCTTGCGCGAGAGGGCGACGACGTTCTCCCCCTCCCAGACCATCGCCACGACGGGGCCGGAGGAGATGAAGCCGACGACGCTCTCGAAGAACGGCTTGCCGCGATGCACCTCATAGTGCGCCTCGGCCAAGTCGCGCATGGGCGTCAGCAGCCTCAATGCCACCAGCGTGAAGCCCTTCTCCTCAAACCGCCGGATGATCTCCCCGACCAGCCGCCGCTGCACCCCGTCGGGCTTGACCATCAAAAACGTGCGCTCCATGATGAATATGCCTCCAAAGTTCGTGTGAAAATGCCGTGTTAGTATGGACGAACGGGCGCGGATTGTCAACCCGCGCGCAGGCGGCGGGCGAGCGGCTCCAGGACAAGGCGGCGGAGGGTCTGGGCCAGCCATCCTGTCTTGTCCATGCGCCGCGCGAGCGGGGGGGAGAGCCGGTCGTACAGGCGCGCGAGGCCGCGCCCGAGCGGCGAGAGGAGCAGGGTCTCGTCCCGGTACCGGCGCAGGGCCTGGACATCCGGGTGATGAGCATCGCCGTAGCAGGCGGTGGCGATGTAGCACGGCCTCGCTCGGTTCTCGATCTCGATCTTCGTCGTGCCGGAGGCGGTGGCGTGCTCGGAGGTGATCTTGCCCGTGTGCCTCTGGGCCTTCAGGCGCTCCGCCGTGGCGATGGTCGCCTCGATGTCGCCGCGCGCGGCGATGGTCTTGACCTGCAGCTCCCGCAGCAGAATCTCCGTGCGGAGGCCCTCGGCGGCGGCGAGGGCGCGCAGCTTCTCCTGCTCCTGCGGGGTCAGCGTCCGCATGACGTACTCCACGAACGTCAGGCTGCCCTCCTGACGCTCCTGGAGCAGCGCCATCTCCTGAAGCCGCACCAGCAGGTCCTGGTCGCTGTCCGCTCCGTCCGCCATAGACGCCTCTCTCCAAAAGCAGGGAAGAAACCGGATCGCCACCGCCGCCGTGGGAATCTCAAAGCGCGCTTGGACGCGGATCGCCACCTGGGGCGAGGCCAGCGCGCGCAGGTGCGACAGGGTCGCCAGCTGAACCATCAGGTCGGCCAGCCGCCGGCAGGCGATGAAGTGCTCCGTCTCGCGGGCCAGGACGTTCAGCGCCTGCATGTCCGCCCGGGCCAGCCAGCCCTGCACGGCCAGGAAATCGGCCGGCATCTCGATCTCGCGCACGCGGCGGACCAGCCGCATCACCCGTCCGAGGACGGCGGCCAGATCGCTGCCGCGCGCGACCGTCACCGTGACGGCGTCCTGGCAGAGCTGTTGGAGCAGCTGCTCGCGCAGACGCCTGATGAGGAGAAGTTTCTCCTCCGCACTGATGTGGCGCGGCAGCAGCTCAAACAGGCAGGCCGTGGTCTCGTCGGAGGCCGCGCGGTGGCCGTCCCGCCAGTGGTGATAGGCCAGAAACGCGCGCTCGCGGGCCGGGCGGCCGTAACGCAGGCGGTACTCTTCCAGCAGATTATACAGGCGGCTGCCGTCCAGGCTGAGCAGAGTTGCTTGAATCTGCTCGAAGGCCGCCTCGTATTTGCGGTGCAGCGCCTGGAACTGGGCGCGCCGCCGCGCGGCGCGGAGGTCCGCCGCATCGGGGGCAGAGCCGGACAACGGGCTGATTGGGAATCGGTGTCGCATCGCCCCCTCGCCGGGCGCACCCAGTCTCAGGAACCCGGCTCATCACGCCGGGCTGTTGGTGGCGACCGTTTGCAGCCAGTCCGGCTCTTGCTCGGCGCGGTCCCGCTCCATCACGACGATCGTGCCGGCCGGGCTGGTCAGCAGCCACAAGCGGTCCAGGGCCTGGAGCATGATCTTCATGCCGTGCCCCATCGTCCCGGCGGTGGTGTAGCCGCGCTCCAGGGTCGCCTTGGGCAAATTCTCCACCGCGATGCCCCGCCCCTGGTCTTCCACCCGCACCTGCACCGTGCCCGACTCGCTGGTGGACACCCGGCCCGTGCCGGTGCCGGCGTGGACCACCGCGTTCATGGCGGCCTCCCCCACACTGATCGCCAGGTCAAAGCGCTTCTCCTCGGAGAGTCCGACCGCGACGGCGGCCTCATCGGCCAGGTGGCGCAGCGTGTCCAGCCCCTCCGTCCGGGACAGGGCAACCGGCTCCCCCACCGGCGTGAGCATTGGGGGCAGCTCGTCGGGAGTCTCGCACAGGCGCAGCTTGCCCTCCGTGACGCTCCCCAGCACGTCGCGCAGGAAGGCCCGCTGCCGCGCCTGCATCTGCCGGCGTTCCTCCTCCGCCCGGTGGTGCTCGGTGACATCGCGTAGGAAGACGGTCAGCCCCTCCGGCGTGGGATAGACGCGGATGTCCCACCACGCCTGGCGCGGCTCGTAAAACTCGGTGAACTCCAACGCGGTACGCTCTGAAACGGCCCGGTGGAATTCCTGCTCAAACGCTGTGCCGACCGTGGCGGGGAACGCCTCCCAGAGAGTCTGCCCGAGCAGGTCCTGCCGCGTCTGCCCCAG
>JAFAZD010000407.1 GCA_019239955.1 Armatimonadota bacterium
GTCCATGCCCCAAAGATACCAAAAAGGCGCTGAGTTGAAACCGTCTCCACCCCCAACGGGAAGGGGGAGCGAATGCCGCTACGTCGTCTGTTCCCAGGGCAGGGACGGCAAGGCCCGCAGCCCCGCCACGTACCGCGCCATCTCGAAGGCACCGCCCCGCTCAAGAATCTCGAAGATCTCGACAGTCACGACACAGCCGATCAGGCGCATGACCTCCTCCGAGGAGAGGCCCTGGCCGATCAGGCGGTCAAAAGTCTGCCTGGTCTCCGGCGGGTTGTCGTCCCGCATCTGGTTCTCAACCACTTCCAAGATCGCCCGCCGCCGTGCCGCCACTGCCTGTTCCTTCACGCTTACGCCACCGGTGGTGTTTGTTCGTCCGAATCCTCTCGCAGAAGTCCGGGTGCGCCCCTGCGGTCAGACGTCTCTGCTCGGAGCGTAGCAGGACCACTTCCAGGCGCGGCAGGAGATTCCCGCGCTCGTGCGCCTGGTTCTCCCGGTCACGCTGCATCTCATACGCCATCTGCCGCACCGTCTCCGTCAGCTCCTCCATCTGGTACTGCAGGTCCTTGATGTCCGCCTTGTTCTTCTGCGTGTCCTGCGCCAAAAACGCGATCTTCCGGGCGAGGTCCAACAGTTACTTCCACATCGCTCAGGCCGCCCTCCGGCCCGCCGAGGACAGGGTCGCCTTCAACTCGGCCAGGAGGGCGCAGGTGCGCGTGCAGGAGCGCTCGATCTCCACCTGGTCGCGGCTCATCTGCTCGCGGAGCTGCTCAATCTCCGTCAGGCACTGGGCGATGCCAGCTTGCAATTCCGCAACATCTCCTGTGGGCGTTTCGAGGGTCGCTGTCTGATCCATAGTCGAGCCTCCTGCCTCAGTATAGCACATGCCTTGACGGCGCATGACGAACTGAATGCCTCTACCCCCCACGCCCGACTATCCCGGCCACCTGCTGGTGCGTCGCGTCAGCCACGCCGGCACCTTCCGCTTCCGGGCGCGCCAGCTGTTCCTGAGCGACACGCTCATGGAGGAGGACATTGCTTTAGAAGAAGTAGACGACGGGGTCTGGTCGATCCTCTTTTACGACGCCCTGATCGCCCGGCTCGACGAGCGGGACTGGCGGATCAGCGGCGAGAGCGGGGAGAATAGGAGGGGGAAGGCCGGTGAGGGCGCTGACACAGTGTCACCCATCAGCCCGGTCTAAACCGTTACCTATCAGCCTGGCTCGTTCACCGTGCCGCCTGCGACACTGGACAGAATGGCCCGCGCCTGCGTATCCAGCTCCTCGTCGACCTCGGCCGGCGTCGGGGCGCTCGCCAGCCGGGTCAGCTCCTCGTGCAGGGCCGAGGCCAGCGCCGACGACCGGGCCACCAGGCATGACAGGACCCAGTACTTCCAAGTCCCGTCCTCGGTGGCGAGCACCCGCCGTACTTGCGGCAAGAGGGGCAGGCCGATGCCCGCCAGGAACGGCTCCAGGACCTGGGCGACCGGCCAATTGATGTCCTGAAGCCACTCGACCAGTTCCGGCAGAACGGGCGCGACGGCGGGGTAGCCAAGACTGACGAGGGCCTGGGCCTTGTCGGTGTCGGACTTGGTCTGCGGCAGTAGTCCTCGGATGTCTTGCATACCGTGTCAGCACCGGCTAATATGCAGCGGTCTAACGACCAAGCTCACCGGCAGACACGGCCCTGCACCGGATGAACGACTGAGAACCTGCAATCGGGCCGTGTCTGTCCGGTGCAGCGCCTTGTTAGGTCGCAGGCTGGTACAGACCGGGATCATGGGTAACGCTTTAGGCCGGGATCATCGGTAACAGTCTACCTTACACTGGGCATCATCTCCTCGGAGGTGCGCCATGCCCTGGAAAGTGACAAACCCGATGGATCAACGTGCCCACTTCGTCGCCCTGCACCAGGAGGGCCTCTACACCATGGCCGAACTCTGCGCCCGCTTCGCCGTCAGCAAGAAGACCGGCTACAAGTGGCTGGCCCGCTACCAGCAGGGCGGCCTCGACGCCCTCAAGGATCAGAGCCGCGCCCACCACGGCGTCCCGCATATCACGGCCCCAGAGGTGCAGGACCTCCTGCTCGAGACCCGCCGCGCCCACCCCACCTGGGGGCCGCGCAAGGTCCTCGCCGCCCTGGCCACCCGCCGGCCCGACCTGGCCCTGCCCGCCGCCAGCACCGTCGGCGAGCTGCTGGCCCGCCACGGCCTGACCCAGCCGCGCCCCCGGCGGCGGCGCCACGACCACCCCGGCGCGTCCACCCTGAAGGCCGACGCCCCCAACGATGTCTGGAGCGCGGACTTCAAAGGGCAGTTCCCCACCGGCGACGGCGTCCTGTGCTACCCGCTGACGGTCACGGACAACTTCAGCCGCTTCCTGCTCGGCTGCGACGCCCTGCCCTCGGTCAAGCAGGAGGGGGCCTTCCCCGTCTTCGAGCGCCTGTTCGCCGAGTACGGGCTGCCCCAGGCGGTCCGCACCGACAACGGCGGCCCCTTCGCCACCAACGCGCTCCGCGGCCTGTCCAAGCTCTCGGTCTGGTGGATCAAGCTCGGGATCGCCCACCAGCGGATCGCGCCCGGGCAGCCCCAGCAGAACGGGAGGCATGAGAGGATGCACCGCACCCTCAAGGCGGAGACCGCCCGGCCGCCCGCGCCGGACCGCCCGGCTCAGCAGACGCGCTTCACGGGCTGGCAGCGGGAGTTCAACCACGAGCGCCCCCATGAGGCCATCGGGATGGCGACGCCCGCCTCCGTGTACCAGCCTTCGCCCCGCCCCCTGCCGGCGGCACTCCCTGCGCCGCAGTACGCCGGCCACCTGCTCGTGCGGCGGGTGAGCAAGGCGGGCACGTTCCGCCTCCGGGCGCGCCAGCTGTTCCTGAGCGACACGCTGACGGAGGAGGAGATCGCTTTAGAAGAGACGGAGGACGGCGTGTGGTCGATCCTCTTCTA
>JAFAZD010000002.1 GCA_019239955.1 Armatimonadota bacterium
AAGGAGGGCCGGAAGCTGGAGCAGACGGCCCGCCTGATTCAAAAGACCGCCGAGGCCAAGAACATGCCCGCCACCAAGCGCGCCGCGCTGAACATGCAGAAGCTGGGCCGCCGCATGGCGCAGGGGCGCATGGACAAGAAGCAGGCGATGGTCCGCATGGCGCAGCTCACCAAGCAGATGCAGGCGCAGCAGAGGCAATTGGCCCAGCAGGCGGGGCAGGCGGCGCTCGGCGGCGGTAAGTCGCTGTCCCAGGCAGGGCAGCAGCTGGCCGCGGCCCTGCAGAGCCAGGCCGCCGGCGGCCAGAACGCCCAGGGCGCGAGCAAGATGCAGGGCGCGCACAGCGCCGGCAGCAAGTCCACGGGTGAGAAGAGCGGGGCGAACGGCGGGAACAAGCCGGCAGGCCAGAACGCCGGCCACGGCTTCAACGTCCCCGGACGGAACAAGCCAGGCGACAAGCCCCCGCAGAACGCCCTCCATGGCGCAGCGCAGCCGACGCCGGAGATGAAACAGATCGCCCAGGCCTTGCAGCAGAACAACGCGCAGACCCTGAGCGAGCAGCTGCGCCAGCTCGCCCGGAAGGCCGAGACCGGCCAGATGACCCCCCAACAGCAGCAGCAGGCCGCGCAGGATCTGCAAAAACTTGCCGACGCCTTGCAGGGGACGGGGATGCCGGAGACCCAGCAGCACGCCCAGGCCGCCGCGCAGGCGATGGCGCACGGGGACAAGCAGACGGCGGCGGCGGAGATGCGCAAGGCCGCCGACGCCGCCGAGCGCGAGGCCCAGCAGCAGCAGGACGCGCAGGGGATGCAGGACGCCCAGAACTCCCTGCAAGACAGCCAGGGCGAGATGGCCGGCGCGCAGGACCCCGGCGACATCCCCGATGGTCCGAGCGGCCAGGGACAGGGCCAGAAGCCGGGCGGCAAGGGTCAGGGACAGACCGGCCCGCCCGAATATGGCGGCGAGGGCAACGGCGGCCGGGGCGGCGGGCGCGGCAAGCCGAACACCACCTACCACAAGGGCCAGAAGCCCAGCCATAAAATCCGCCAGAAGCCCGGCTACGGCGCGGACGCCCCGCACTGGCTGGACCCGCACTTTGACCCGGCCAAGAACCCCCGCTACGCCAAACTGTATTTCGGCAAGCCGAGGACCGCCGGCCCCTCCCAGGCCGGCCCCACCCGCAAGACCCGCCCCGGCGAGGACACCGGCCCCGTCCGCAGCACGGTTCCGTACTACAACAGCGTCGTCAGCGCCCGCAAGACCGCCGAAAACGCCATGGACCGGGAGGACATCCCCCCCGCCTACAAGAAAAACGTCGCCGACTACTTCAACTCCCTCCAGCCCCAGTCCCCGCCACCCCCGGCTTCCAGTGGGGCAGGGGGGACGAAGCCGTAGCGAGAGGCGGGGGAGAGGGCCTAGCGATGGCCCGCGCGGCCAGGAGCCTGGCGACTGAAGTCGCGGCTATTCAATGCACTGTCCGCCTTCGCGGACGTTGGAGGCTACTGCGGCACGTTGATTTGACATACTCACGGATAGAGGAAAGGGGAGTCACGGATGAGAGACACGTACACGCGGCTGTACATACACTTCATTTGGGCGACCTGGGATCGCCTGCCGCTGCTGACGGAGCCGGTCAAAGAGCTGGCGTATGCCTGTATCTGGAAAGAATGTGAGGCTCGCAAAGCCACGGTGATTGCGCTGGGCGGCATCGAGGATCACGTTCACCTGCTGGCGCACGTGCCAATCACCACCGACCTGCCCGCTCTCGTGCAGCGCATGAAAGGCGTGTCCTCGCGCGTCATTAATCAGGAAGCGCGCCCGGAGACGCCGTTCAAGTGGCAAGGATCCTATAGCGCCTTCAGTGTCTCATCTTGGGATGTCCCCAAGATCAAGGGCTACATCCACAATCAAGAGGAGTATCACCGGAACGGGACGACCAAGCCGATCTTGGAACGCATCAACCTAGACGGAGAGCATTTTCGGGATAGGCAGTGAAGACACGCCCGGCGAGTGAACTCGTGGCCTGATTAGCGCGCCATCGGCCTTCGCTGATGCATGGCTTCTTACGTCCGCGAAGGCGGACAGTGCGTTATCCAAGCCGCGAGTTCACTCGCCAGGCTCCTCCTCGCCGGACTCGTCCCGCGAGTTCACTCGCCCGGCTCGTCTTCGGCTTTTCTCTTGATCTTGTCCTCTAAGGAACCCTATGCCAACGGAAATCAACGAACAGACTGTCGCGCAGTTCAGAGAGGACTTCAATCGGGTGCGGGCCGAGGTGGGCAAGGTCATCGTCGGGCACGCGGACATCGTGGACGGGGTGCTGATCTGCCTGCTGTCGGGCGGCCATGCGCTGTTGGAGGGCGTGCCGGGGTTGGGCAAGACCCTGCTGGTCCGCACGCTGGCGCAGGTGCTGGATTTGACCTTCGCCCGCGTCCAGTTCACCCCGGACCTGATGCCCGCTGACATCACCGGAACCAACATCCTGATGGAAGACGCGACGGGCCGCAAGGTGTTCCAGTTCCAGCCCGGCCCCGTGTTCGCCCACATCGTGCTGGCCGACGAGATCAACCGGGCGACGCCCAAGACCCAGTCGGCCATGTTAGAGGCCATGCAGGAGCACGGCGTCACCGTCGCCGGCAAGAGTTATCGGCTGGACGAGCCGTTCTTCGTGCTCGCCACCCAGAATCCCATCGAGATGGAGGGCACGTACCCCCTGCCCGAAGCGCAGATGGACCGGTTCCTGTTCAAGCTGATCGTGCCCTCGCCGACGCTGGGCGAGCTGGCCGCCATCGTGGACCGGACGACGGGCGCGGAAATGCCCCAGGTGGAGAAGGTACTGGACGGCCCCACCATCCTGACCATGCGCCAGGTGGCCCGCGAGGTGCCCATCGCGTCGCACGTCCGCGAGTTCGCCGTGCGCGTCATCCTCGCCACCCACCCGCGCTCGGAGAACGCTCCGGACATCACCAATCAGTTCGTCCGCTTCGGCTCGTCGCCGCGCGGCGCGCAGGCGCTGGTGCTGGCCGCCAAGATTCGCGCCCTGCTCGATGGGCGCTACAACGTCGCCTACGACGACATCGCCGCCGTCGCCCCCGCCGCCCTGCGCCACCGCATCATCCTCAACTTCGAGGGCGAGGCCGAGGGCATCGGCACGGATACCGTGGTGCGAGACATCCTGAACAGGCTGATGACCCAAGCCGCGCCCGCAATCGCGTGAAGAGGCCAGCCCGGCCTCGTTCCTCGGCCACCTTCCCCGTGCCGGAGAGGGGAATAGGATGGGGCCGCCGGTCTTCCATCCTCTCCCGCAGGGGGAGGTGGCGAGCCAAAGCGAGCCGGAGGGGTTCGCCCTATGACCGCCTTGTGGCCCATTCTGCTCGTTCTGCTCGTGCCGCTGCCCGTCGGCACCGACCGGCGGCGGCGGCACGTCCCCTGGGTCACGGGGACGCTGATCGCCCTTAACGTTGCCGTCTACGTCGGCACGGTCCTCTACGCCCGCGCGCACCTGCCCGGCGGCGATTCCCTGGCGCATGATCTGGTGTACGGCCCGTCCGACCCCGACCTGTTCAGCGCCTGGGGGTTCCTGCCAAGTGCGCCTCGCCTGCCGTCGCTGTTCCTGAGCCTATTCCTGCACGTCAACCTGGGCCACCTGTTCTGGAACATGGCCTTTCTGTGGCTGTTCGGCCCGCACGTCGAGGACGCGCTCGGCCCTCTCCCCTTTCTGATCCTGTATCTGGGCGGCGGGTGGGCGGCGGGCCTGCTGCACTTTGCCATCAAGTGGCTGATCCCCGCCCAGCGATACACGCTGGCGGAGCCGCTGGTGGGCGCGTCGGGGGCGATCTCGGCCATCGTGGCCCCGTTCGCCGTCCGCTACCACCGCGCACAGATACGCCTGCTCTGGCTGCCGGGCCTGCTCGCCCGCAGCGACTGGGGGCGACTGGAAGTGCCCGCGCTGGCCGGCCTGGCGATCTGGCTGCTGCAAAACCTGGCCGGCGCGGTCAAGTCGCTGCTGCTGCCCGGCACCGGCGGCGTCGCCTATTGGGCGCATTTGGGCGGCTTCGCCTTCGGCGTGTTCGCCTCCGAGGTGGGCGGCCTGCTGCGCGAGGGGCGACAGGAGTATCTCTTGCAGGAGGCCCGCGCCGCCGCGTCGCACGGCCAGGACCTGCGGCGGGCCTCCGTCCAGAAATACCGGACCTTCCTGGACCGTGACTCAGACAACCTGCCCGTCCGCATCGAGCTGGCGCGCGTCCTGGTCCAGTCGTCCGATGACCCCGATGGGGGCCGCCGCGAGGCCGCCGGAGAGTTGCTCACGGCTCTCCGCGCCTGCGCCAAGCGCCACCAATGGCCCGACGCCGTCCGGCTATGCGTGGAGGCCAATTCCCTGGGCCTGATCCTGCCCTTGACCGCCCGCGAGCGCTTGCGCCTGGCCGCCGTCGCCGAGGAGGCCGGTCAAGAGGCCGTCGCCGTGGGCCTGCTGCGCCTCCTGATCGCCGAGACGCCGGACGCCTCCGAGGACGAGATGGCCCGCCTCAAGCTCGGCCAGTTGCTGCTCCAGACCGACCCCGACGAGGTTCGCGCCGTCCTGGCCGCCTTCCTCCAGAAGTACCCCCAGAGTCCCTGGACCGCCCGCGCCCGCGAGCTGCTGGAAAAGTCCGCTGCCAATGGGCGAACTAATGTTTGATTTTGGATCCACCGGGAAAGAATCATTCTGGACACATTCCCTGACAGGAGAACACCCTAATGGCCGCAACAGCCACAAAAAATGACGGCGTTCAAGAACTCCGCAAGAGCGACATGATGGCGCACCTGCTCGATGCGCTCGACCAGGGCAAGGACATCGGCCACTACGGCCGCCTCGTCTTTGCGATGGTCGCCCGCCACTTTCTTTCCGAGGACGAGGTGATCGGCTATCTTCAGAAGGACAGGGACTTCTCGGAGGAGCAGGCTCGCGCTCTGTATTTACAAGTGCAGGGCAAGGACTACAACCCGCCCAAGCGCGACAAAATCCTGCACTACCAGTCCCAGCAGGACTTCCCCATCATCCCCAACCCGGACGACCCGGACTCCGGCAACGTCTACCGCGACCTGCAATTCCCCGACCATGTGTACGAGCACATCACGGACTACTATGAGCACAAGGCCCAGGCGTGACAAGAAAGGGGCGGCCCATCCGGGCCGCCCTGCTTTCCTATAATGTACTCTAAGGCTTCTTGACTGGCGTTTGAGTGTCAGACAGCGGGGTCGCCTGATGCCTCACCATTATTTGAGAGCAGGGCGGCCTCGGCAGGCCGGGCGACCGGCTCCGTCAGGTGAAGAGTTTGCTTCTGAGGGGGTGTGACCGGACCGACCTCTTAACCTCCCGGCCGGATTAACGGCGTCCATGCCACCCGGGTGACTTACACTTAGACGCGGGACATGAAGCTTTAGAGTACATATACTGATACTGATTGGTTCTTCAAGCGACAAACCTTTCAAAGCGCTGTGTCAGCACTTCATAGCGTCTTATTAGGCTACCCTGGTCATCTGTACTTCGGTTTATGATGTCATAGTTAAGCAATTCTTGATCTACGCTGTTGTCCCCTGATTTAGCTCGATTTCTATTCTCTTCGCGCACTTGCTCAAAGTGAACCAAAAATTGCCTAACTTTATCTCGATGTACTGCTGGGCAGTTTCTAACAAGCCAATAGTAAAGGGCAAGAGGGCCAGCTTTGCTTAACAAGATGTCTCGGTCGCTGAAAATGCTTGTCATAATGTCTAAAACTTGTTCGGCACGTTCGGCAGCAGTTTCGAAATTACGAGTTTCGGACTTCAAACCTTCCTCAACGAAACGATCAAGATGAATTTTTTTTGTGTCTACAAACTTGCCTCTAAATTCGATTAACAACATTTTTGCTGCGGCGTTCTTGTCTTGACCCCGCTGTGAATTGAAACGAATTTTCGTTGTAAAGAATGGATGGCTAGCCAGCCTTCTAATCAAGTTAGGAACAACGCCACGCATAGCGTTGCGAATTTCAGCACCAGTGAGTGTTTTGCTATGATTGAGCCTAACGAATAGATCATTGATCTTCCCTTCTTCGTCAGTAATAACGCTCATCACCGTTAAATTATAGTTATCGAATTTACTCGCTATTTTAGGATGGTTCAGTTTCAAATCTCTATACGACAATTTCGTTAATTTCAAGGAAGGATCACCGACATATTCAAAGTTCTCATCAAGTAACAATTTGCCATCGAAAAAATCAAATATAGCTTCAAACCTTTGTTTTCCATCAACTACAGCGTAAGACTTTTTTGTTTCGTTCAAAGGGCTGTTGCCATACGTAAAATCGGCCACGTACAACTTAGGTATGTCATAGTCATTCAGAATAGAGTCAATAAGGTAAGACTTATCCTTTTCACTCCAGATTTTCCCCTGACGCTGATATACTGGGTCTAGCTCTATGTTTTCACGTTCGCTATACCACCAGCTCAGAGCTCTTGGATCATGCTGTGTCACTTTGAACATGGTTAAGATATAAATCCAAAGAAGCGTTTTGTTTCTTTTGCCAATCCATCAAGGTCGGGAAAAACAACAGAATCAGTGATACCAATAGAAATAACAGACTTCAGAAGGGTAGCCATATGATGATATGGCAGCTTCAACTTTATCAGACAATCTTGAGGATAATCAAGGTTCGCATAGATGTTTTCAAT
>JAFAZD010000083.1 GCA_019239955.1 Armatimonadota bacterium
CCAATCGGTACTCGCTTGGCACCAGCGAAGAGATTCTCGGACGCGCCATCACGGATTTCGCGCGCCGCGAGGAAGTGGTGATTGCGACCAAGGTCTATGGCCGAATGCGCCCGGGTCCAAACGGCGCAGGCTTATCGCGCAAGGCCATCATGGGGGAGCTCGATGCAAGTTTGCGTCGGCTGGGGATGGACTATGTCGATCTCTATCAGATCCACCGCTGGGACTATGACACTCCGATCGAGGAAACTCTGGAAGCGCTGCATGATGTCGTGAAGGCGGGCAAGGTTCGCTATATTGGCGCTTCATCGATGCATGCGTGGCAATTCGCGCGTGCGCTCGCGGTCTCGGAGCGGCATGGATGGAGCCGCTTTGTCAGCATGCAGAACCTGGTCAACCTGCTGTATCGCGAGGAGGAACGCGAGATGCTGCCGCTTTGCGCGGCGGAGGGCATCGGCGTCATCCCGTGGAGTCCGCTGGCGCGGGGCCGCCTGGCCCGGCCCTGGGAGGAGGCGGGCGCGACCGAGCGGGCGGCGACCGATGAGTTCGGCAAGACCTTGTACAAGGCGACGGAGGCGGCGGACCGGGCGGTGGTGGACCACGTGGGGGAGGTGGCGGCGGCGCGTGGCGTACCGCGCGCGCAGGTGGCGCTGGCGTGGCTGCTGTCCCGTCCGGGCGTGACCGCGCCCATCGTCGGGGCCACCAAGCCGCATCATTTGGAGGACGCCGTCGCCGCGCTGTCCTTGACGCTCGCGCCGGAGGAGGTCGCCGCCCTGGAAGCCCCCTACGTCCCCCACCCCGTCCTCGGCTTCGCGTGAGGGGGCGGGGGCGTTCCCGGAGCGACCCGCCATGAGAGCCTCTCGTCCCCGATTCACGTCAGTGTCGCTGCTGCTGGGGACGGTGGCGTTCAGCCTGGCCCTGGCGCCGATGATCGCGCTCCGCTACGGGTACGACGTCCTCTCCCGGTCCGTGTCCGGCGCGGGATTCCTGATCCTGCTGGCCCTGGCCGGATGTCTGTGGGCCTGCGGCCGCCGGGCGGTCCCCACGCGGGTCCGGCGCTCCGCCGCCGCCGGCCTGCTCCTGGGCGTGCTGTGGGTGATTGAGATCGGCATCAACAACGTCCTGGCCCCGCCCCTGCCGGGGCGCGACATCCTGGACGACGTCTTCTGGGCCGTGATCGCCCTGGGCATCCTGCTCGTCGCCGGGGTGGCCGCTTATGGTGCGGGCCGGCTGCGCGCGGGGGTGGAGGCGGGGGCCTGGGCGGCCTGGCCAGCGGGTCCGTCGCCTGCCTCGCAGCGCTGTCGCTGATCGTCTTCGGGATGGGCCTGCTGCGGCGCGACCCGCTCAACATCGCCGAGTGGGCCGACCGTGGGCCGGCGAGCGGCGCTCCCCCCATGGCGTGCTACTTCGCCTACCAGACGTTCGTCGGGGCGTTCCTGCATCTGCTCGGCTGGGGGTCGGGATGGGAGTCCTGCTGGGCCTGCTCGGCGGCGTCATCGGGACAGGGCTGCGCCGGGTGTGCCGATGAGCGGCACAAAAAAAGACGGCCCGCCCACAGGGCGGCCGCTCCGGATCCGCCGGTGATTGGGCGAACGTGAGTCCATTATCGGCCAAAACGGGCGAAAAGTCAAGGGCCGCCGGAGCCGGGCGCGGGACGGGCAAACTCGGCCCGGCGTGCTGCCCCGACCCTGCTCCGGCCCCGTGTCCGCCCCGAACGGCGGCCCAAGCCCCCACCGGCACGTCTCAGATTCGTCCCAACGTTTACAGTAGGCCGAGCCAGTGACAGAAGCGGGCGCGGTCTGCCTTGACCGCGCCCGTTTCTACGGACACAATGGACACATCGGAGCGGCTTTTCGCCGGCGTCACATCCTACGCGGGTTCCGTGTCCGTTTTGGCGACAGTCGTGTCGTAATCGTGGTCGTGCTTGTCCACGACGTCCACGGCCCCCGCGGACGCGGCCCCGCCGGCCACCGCGCCGACGACCGCCCCGACCGGGCCGCCCGCCAGGCCGCCCACGACGGCGCCGCCGACCGCTCCGATCCCTCCGCCCTCTTTGACATCGTGCTTGGTCGCCGGCTCGGTCTCCTGCCTGCTCAGGGTGTTGTCGGCCTTGTCCGTATCGAGATTCGGGTTGTCTGACATTGGCAGTCTCCTCACGCGGGGGCGCGACCGCTCGGTCTGCGCCGGTCTCGACGTGCTCGCTTTTACCCCGCAGGGCTTGTTCGCCAAACACAGAGCTCGGGGCAGACGATCCCCATTGGCGATGGAGGAAAACGAAGGCGGGTGGGAGCACGCCCGGAAAGAGGGCGGCCACGGGGGGCCGCCCCTACGGTGGCGGGCGGCGTAGGGGCAACCCCCTGTGGTTGCCCTTGCGAAACGTGGTTGCCCTTGCGAAACGTGGTTGCCCTTGCGAAACGTGGTTGCCCTTGCGAAACGGGGTTGCCCTTGCGAAACGGGGTTGCCCTTGCGAAACGGGGTTGCCCTTCTGCAAGAGGTCTCCTGTCGCTGTACGTATTTGACACCACAGCATTTCCGTGTTATACTGGTCTTGCGGTGTACTACCAGAACCACCTGCCGCAACTTCGCACTCTCAATCGGATGTGAGCTGGAGTCAGCGTCTCTTGAGGAGAGGCTCTCATCCCTCACCAGTCTCAAGTACCTTCAGAATGGAGAGAACCATGGCACTCGCAACTGAACTGGACGAAGCAGCGCAGGAACGGTTTGTTTTCGAACCCCTGCCCCCGATCCCTCGGCCCATCCATTTCCCGTTTCCGCCCATCCCGAATCCGCTGGGGCCGCTGGCCGATCTGACCGGGACCTGGGGCGGAAAGGGCTTTAATGTCATCTGGCGCCCGTCAGACATCAAAGTGGATCCGGCCCAGGATCGCTTTCTGGAGCTCAACCTGACGGACGACTCCATCCAATTCAATGCCATCAGCGGCCCGATTCCCAATCGCGGCCTGCTGCAGCCCGACATCAATATGTTCGGCCTGACCTACCTCCAGCAGATTTCGGATGCGAATCTGAATGCGGGCCTGCACATTGAGCCCGGCATCTGGGCCGTGGCGCCGGCGACGACAGACCCGGCGGAAGGCCCGACGGTGGTTCGGATGGCCTCGATTCCGCACGGGACGGCCATCCTCGCCCAGGGCACCGCGAAGACTGCGGCGGGCGCGCCGAGCATCCCGAACATCAACATCCTGCCGTTTACCATCGGCCACCCCGGCGCCACGTTCAATTTCCCGGAGCAGAACCTTTCCATTCCGACGAGCTTCCGCTCGCCGGCCCCGCAGCTGGTGGGCATCACGCAGGCCATGGTGGATAACCCGAATTCCGTGCTCCACGCGGCGATCGCCGGACAGACCATCCTTTCGACGACGACGCTGCACGTGTCCACCACCCCGACGGCCCCGGTCGTGGGCGGGGGAACCGCGAATACGGCGTTCCTGGCGGGGACCAAGGACGGGCCCAATGCGGTGTCGGCGAGTGTGACCGCGACGTTCTGGATCGAGACGGTCAAGGGCACGCCGAACTTTTCGCAGCTTCAATACTCGCAGCTCGTGCTGCTCAACTTCAACGGCTTGAGCTGGCCGCACGTCACCGTGGGGACGCTGAAACTCAACGTTCCGGTCGTGGTCCCGCCGTGGAAGATCGACACGCGCCTCCCGGTGGGCTTTCGTCCGGGCGATCCGATTGATTCGGGGAAACCCGTCGAAACGAAATAGGAGGCCGGCGGCGAGCCGTAGAGTCCCTATTTTGGGGGAGCCAGCGTAAACCGGGAGCGCCCGATCCAGCGTGGATCGGGCGCTCCCGTTGCCTCCAGACCCGCCCTCGGCGCGGTCAGAGGGTGTTCGCTCAGAGGATGTTGACGACGTCGACCGTCACCCCGTCCGGCTCGATCTGGACCTTCTGGTAGGGGACGTGGGTGTCCTCTTTGAACTCGACGCGCTCGGTGACGACGTGCTGCGGCTCAATCCCGGTCGGGGCATTCCGGTGCAGGTTGAGCAGCAGGATTTGGGGGTTGATCCCTTGCGGGTTCGCCTTGGTCAGATGCAGCTTGTAGCCGGGGGTCGGCGTCTGTACCTCGCCCTCGACTTTCAGGCAGCCCCGCCCGGGTGGCGTCTCGTCGTGAACGGCGGTCCAGGTGGACTGTAGCGCGGCATTGGGTGCGGCGTTCGGTGCGGCCATGGTGGTTTCTCCCTCTCGGAAGTCGTCGAAGAGTGTGGGGGCGACTTCTGGATGGTATGATAGCAGGGCGCGCACGGCGCTGGGGTGATACAGGTCACAGAAGGCATGGGAAGTTCGTCACGTTCTGCGCGGCTACCCCGTCGGTCGGATCGCCCGCTGGCGCACGGCTCCCCGCCCCAATGATGGGGGGCCGGACGTGACCCCGGCCCATCCCTCTCCCCGCCTCGTTCCTCGGCAACCCCGGCGGGAACCTGGGCCGGGGAGGGTGGGCGGCTGACTACTGATTACTTTTCCCCTTCTCCCGCGTCTATCATAATGGTATGTGCAGGAAAAAGACTCAATCACGGTCAGAGGATGAAGAGTTGGTGCGGCGGACGCTGGCCGGGGAGCGGGACGCCTTTACCGAGTTGGTCAGCCGCCATCGGGGCATGGTGTACGGAATGGCGTATCATTCCCTGGGCAACCCCGAAGAGGCCCAGGACGCCGCCCAGGAGGCGTTCGTCCACGCCTACGTGCGCCTGCGGGACCTGCGCGACCCCGCCAAGTTCGCGCCCTGGCTGCGCCGCGCCGCCTTGAACGCCTGCGCCGACCAGCGGCGTCGCCGTCTCCCCACAGGGCCGGAGGAAGCGGCGCGGGCGCACCCGCCGCCGGAAGGCCTGACGACGCGGCTGCTGGTGCGAGACGCCCTGGACCGCCTCTCGGAGAAGACGCGCCTCACGGTGACGCTGTTTTACCTGGGCGGCTACTCCCATGCCGAGATCGCCCGCTTCCTGGAAATTCCCCTGAACACCGTCCGCAGCCGCCTCCAGCACGCCAAACGCCAACTACGCGAGGAGATGATGACGATGGTGGATGAAGTGGTCAATGAGGGCAAGCCCGACGCGGAATGGACGCACCGAGTCGTCGAGGAGGCTCTTGAGCGCGGTGAGGAGGCATACCAGTCATACCGGAGGGCCGAGGCCGTGCGTCACTATGACGAGGCACTGACGGCGCTCGACGCACTGCCGCCCGGCCCGGAGCAGAAGCGGCTGACGATGCAGGCGCTTCGTCAGAAGGAAAGGGCGCTCGATGATGGCCGCAACCATGACCAGGCGTTGACGCTGCTTTCGGAGGCGCTGGCCGTGGCCCAGGAGATCGGAGACCGTACGGCGGAGGCGCAGCTTCGGCAGGACCTCGGCGTCACCTATGTCGGCAAGCGCGCCCCGGACAAGGCCGAAGATTCGTTCCGGGACGCGCTGGCGATTTATCAGAGATTGGGGGATATCGCCGGGCAAGGGGAGTGCCTGCTGTCGCTGGGGATGCACGCCTTCACCCAAGACCAGGTCGAGCAGGGCCGGCAGTGCTTTGAATCGGCTCTGCCTCTGCTGGCCCAGTCGAATCGCCTGGATTGGTCCGCCGTCTGCCGCGCGATGCTGGATCTGCTGGCGGAGGCCGGAGACACTGCCCTCCCGCGCTTGCTCCTATGGCGCGCGGTCTGCGACACGCTCCGGCAGACGGGCGGGAAAATCAGCAGCGCCGGGCAGCCCGGCTTTTCAATCACACGACAAGGCGATGCCGATCCCCCTGCCCTCTTCATCGGCAGCGTCTTTTGGCAAATCTCGCATCTCCGCGTCTTTCTGGACACGAACGCGACGGTGGGCGATCACTGGGCGGGCGAATCGAGTTCCTTCTCCGACCGGCCGCTTCAGGCGACCGTGCGCGTCCTGAGCGACGACGCCCAGGTCATGACGCCCGCCGGGGCCTTTTCCGGGTGCCTTGTGACGGAGCAGACCACCACGCAGGCCGAGCCATCGGAAGGGTATTGGTGGCGACAACTGAACGCCATCGTCCTCTGCGGCACGGCGCGGGCCTGGTACGCGCCCGGCGTCGGTCTGGTGCAGCTCCGAGTGAAGCGCGATGACGGGGCAGAGGCGATGATTCAGTTGCAGGAGTACTTCGTGTCGGAAGGGGCAAGCGAGTATCTGCCGCTGGCGGTCGGCAACACCTGGACCTACGGATGGGCGAACACCCCGGAGAAATTCGTCGCCAAAGAGGTCTACCGAGTTGCGGCGCATCAGGGCGACCTATGGTACCTGGAGCACTATGCCTTTGCCGACCGAGGTACGGGAGGAGGCTAGAACCGCCAGGTCAGGTCTTCTACGGGCATCCGCTTGTAGGTCCAGTTGAGTTGGCGCTCGGTCAGGCGGCAGTCCACGAACCACCAGGGGTAGGCGACGGGGTCGAAGATGCGGAAGGTGCGGCGGTAGCTCTGGATGGCGGGGAAGGCCGTGCAGAAGCCGCAGCGGTGCAGGGTCAGGAACAGCGACAGCAGGCGGACGCGCAGCTTGACCGCCTGCGCGTTCTCCAGCGGCAGGGCCAGCGCGTCCGAAAGCTGGAAGATCTCGCGCTGGGCCAGGTGCATCCCGACGGTGTCGATGCCCTTCAGAATCCCCAACTTGTCCGCGATCTCCGTCTCGCCCAGCCGCGCCGAAAGCGTCGTGACGTACCGCTCGATGCTGGACGCCCAGCCGTCCTCGACCCGCTGCGCGGTCTGGGCCAGGGCTTCCATTCCGTCGGGGTCGCTCAGGCGCTCGCGCAGGCGCGTCTCGGCCCACTCCCAGCGGCGCAGGCAGCGCCGGGGCAGTCCGTCCATCGCGGCGGCGGGGCAGAGCCGGCAGATGTTGCCGCGCGTCCCCAGCAGCCGGCTGTAGGCGAACTCAATGCCGACCGGCGACGCCTGCGGGTGCAGCAGGCCCTCTACATGGCGCGCGTACTCCTCCACGAGCATCTCCAGCGCGTCATGCGCCACCTCCGGCGACGCGGCCTCCTCGCGCAGCCGCCGCGCCATGTTCGCGCACGGCTCGTTGACCATGTCCAGCGTTTGCAGCATCCCGATGTCTCTGTTCCCAGCGAATGAATTCGCCGCTCAGGGCGAAGGCCAAGCCTCCGCCTTCGCGGAGACAAGTCCGAAGGCCCTCAGCGGCGAATTCATTCGCTGAATTCTCTCCCGCCTTCTCAATCGGGATTATCGGCAGAAGCCTCTCGTGACTGTACCGTGCCTTGACCTATCTACGTTTGGCTGCTTCAGAGACTGGGTATCACCGCTCATGCACCTGGACGGGACAATAAGGTATTGGCTCGCCCGGCTCGTATCGGGCCTGGTGGCCCTGGGTCTCGCCGGATGTTCCCGTCCGACGCCTCCGGGGCCGTCGCCACCTGCCGCACCATCTCCCGGCCCGCTGGCGGGGGTGACGGTGGTACTGGACCCGGGCCACGGCGGGGCCGACGCCGGTGCGGTCAGGAACGGCGTCTGCGAGGCCGCGCTGACCTACCGGACCGCCGTGGAGTTGGCCGACGCCATCCGGCGACAGGGCGGCCGGGTCATGTTCACCGTCCGCAGCCGCACGCTCGCTCCCCAATTGGTCCTGACCGAGCCGGCCCCGGAGCGGCCGCGCGATGCGGTTCTGGCCGTGAACGGGCAGCCGCTGCGCCTGCGCCGGGGCGACTCGCCCCGCTTCCTCTGGCAGCGCGCCGCCGTCGCCCGCCGCCTCTGGCTATCCTGCTCCCCCAGCGTTGGGGGCCGGGCTGTCCTCTTCTTTCTCTCCCTGCATTACGATGACTTCCACCGATCTTCCGTCCAGGGCGGCTTGGTCTGCGTAGACAGGCGCATGAAGTCCGTGCCCACGCTGGCCCGCCTGCTGGCGGCTCAGTTCTGCGCCGACGGCCTGGCCCGTCCCGACATCTACCATGGACTGCGCGGCGTCGCGGCGAGCCGCCTGGGCGTCCTGGACCCGAAATACAACCCCGTCCCGCAGCGCGCCCTGCTGGAACTGGCGACCATCTCCAACGAGGCCGACGCCCGCTGCGCCGCCGACCCGGACTGGAGGCGCGGGATCATCGCCCGCATCACCGACGCCCTCATCGCGGCCCATCAAGGGGTACAATAAGGCGGCATGACCGACGCACGAGTCCGATTCCCACCCAAAGACGGTCATCCCCCACCCTCTGGCAGTGCCTCGCCGGGCGAACAAGCACAGCGGATTGAAGGCCACAGACGCAAGGCGTGTCTCAAGAGCGGGGTCAGTGCTGAGAGACCTGTCGCCCTCCGAACCTCTTTAAACCCGCGATGCTGCTTCGTTTTCTGCAAAAGTTACTTGAACTGCTCTCCGGCCCCACGCGCCGCACCACCGGGACCAAGACGCGCACCGTCGGCGCGGCGCTGGAGGTGGAGACGAGTGAGGACAACCTGCCCCTGCTGACGGCGATTATTGCCGTGGATCAGGTTCACCGAGACGGCGACCTGCCGGTCATCACGGTGGAACGCGGGCCGCTGAAAAACAGGCACGGGCAATTCCTCTACCGGCAGGCCGGGCAGGCGATGGGCATCGTGGTGAGCCGCTTCACCGACCATGCGGGACTGACGACCCTTCACGAGATCGGACATTTCCTGGATTACCACGGCCTCGGCGCACCGGGCCAGTGGGCGTCCGAGACCGATCCCGCACTGGGCGCGTGGCGCGACGCCGTCCGAAATAGCGACGCCGTTCAGCGCCTCGGCGAAGTGTTGAAGTCTCCCGACGGCAGAGTCACGGAGACGCTTTCCAGCGGCGCTGTGGTAGAATACACCATTAATCTCGCCTACGTCCGCTATCTGCTGCGTCCCGAAGAGCTGTGGGCGCGCAGCTACGCGCAGTTCATCGCCGTCAAGAGCGGCGACGCCGAACTTCGGTCACAGTTGGACCGTCGCCGGCAGCGTCCCGCCCGCCGCTTCTCCTATGGCGAGCACTGGGAAGAGGCAGACTTTCTGCCGATCAGCACGCAAATCGAGGCCCTGTTCCGGCAGCGGGGATGGATGGACTAATGGCAACAAAGAAGTCACGGCAGGACCAGTCGGAGACCCAGGCTGCCCGCGAGAGGCGGAAGGACGCGCCGACGGCCCAGGAACTGGATACCCGCTTCCGCGACGCCCTCACCACCGGCGAGATCGCCGGCGATGTCGTCATGGTGGATGAGCAGGGCAACGAGGTCAAGCGTCCCCAGCCGCACAAGACGATCTTCGATTTGTGACCATCTAATCGTCACCCGTCTCGGTGCCGCGCCCCCTCACTCTCTGGGCGCGCCTCGCCCGTTGGGTCAATGATTAAAGAGGCTCGCCGTATGATTGCCTCCTTGACGGAGTGGTATAATGGTTCGGGGAGCATGGATGCGAGACGAATTGCAACAAATCCGGCAGGTTTTGGAGGAACAGATCGGCAGGCCGTCGCGCTGGAGCGGGATACTGGAGATCACGTCCGACCCGGCGGTGCGCGGCGCGAAGCCCTTCCGCTGCGATATCGTGCTTAACGAGAGCCTGGCGGGACAGGACGTGCGCTGGCGGACGCTGATCCACGAGATGCTGCACACGTTCTCGGCAGGGTACAACCGCACGGACTTTGACCAGTTTCCGGGCTGGGAAGAAGGCGTCGTGGAGCAGTGCCAGCGCCTGCTGCGGCCAAGCCTCTTGGCGGCACTAGGTGTGCGCGTGGACGAGGCGGTATTTCAGGAGGTGGAGGCGACGCACTTGTACAACAAGTACATTGACGCACTGGAACAGATTCGCGCTCACCTCTCCATGGAGGCGGAGGCGTTTTATCTGGGACTTCTTGCGGTTCCGATCCGACTCAGGAAAGGGTTCGCTTACGGCATGGGAGCCGCATTGTCTGGCGAGGAGAGGCGGCGGTACTGGGATACCTGTTCTCAGGGCAGCGCCGTGCTGAAGGAGAAGTTATGATGACACGCGAGGAATTGATTAACTACGTTCTTGATGCCGAGCTGGAGGAATTTGACACTGTGCGTCAAGTCGTTCGTGAGTGGGGAGAGGCGCACCCAAGCGATGAGGAGCCGGAAAATTTGCAGTACTATCTCGCCTGCTCGGAAGAACCCATCCGTCGCTCCAGAGCGGAACTTCGGGCGATCCAAGACAAAATCCAGAACTGCGGCCCGGCGTGTTTGACGCGGGAGGAAGTCGCGCGTTTTGGCCTGGCTTCGCGGGGGATCGAAGGAGTTGCCCAGGCGCGGGAGGTTTTGTTCGCGTGGGAGCGGGCGCACCCGGACGTGCCGCGTATGTACGAGGTATTTGAGCAGTTGTACATGATGGAAGACGCCGCCCGTGGCATGGCGGAGGAAGAGGATGCCGCACGCTCCGAGGCGTCTCCGCAACCGCTTGCCGCTTGACTTGACGGCCTCGTTGCGGCTATACTCTCCACTACCATCGGCCACGATGGGGAAGAGTAAGCGAATGCCGTTGCTGTCAGAGAGGGATCGCCCCTGGCTGCAAGCGTCCCAGCCGACGGCCCGCCGAACGTCACCCCGGAGCCAAACGATGAAATGAGCGCCCGTTCCTGCCTCTGACTCCCCCAGAATTGGGGGCTGGGGGGCGATCCTCTCCCCCAGAATTGGGGGCTGGGGGGCGGGAAGCAAGGTGGTACCGCGCGAAGCGTCTGATGCGCCCTCGCGTCCTTGCGACAGGTCACAACGACCCCGTCGCACTGGGATGCGGGGGCGTTTGCGTTCGCACCGAGAGGAGCCACAGATGATGGAAAAGGCTTATGAGCCTAAAGACGTGGAGGCGCGGCGGTATGCCGAATGGGAGGCGCGCGGCTATTTTCATGCCGGGCCGACGCCGGGCAAGCC
>JAFAZD010000153.1 GCA_019239955.1 Armatimonadota bacterium
GCGCCTCCTGCGGCGTCAGCCCGCCCAGGAAGGATTTCTCCACGAGGGCCTGGTGGCGCGCGCCCAGTTCGGCCAGCGCCCGCTCGTGCCGGTACTCCGCCCTCGCCCGCTCGAAGTCCGGGCCGTAGCCGGTGAAGCCGGGGACGCCGGGCCGTCGCGCCCCCACGAACGAGGCGAGCAACTCCCGCTCGGCCTCTGCCGAGAGGCCGTAGGCGTCCAGCACGGCGGCGTCGATCTTCAAAAGTGTTTCCGGCTCGCCCCCACGGCCGATGTAGCGGTCCACGTACCGCGTGATCAGTTCGGTTGTCAGTGGCGAAAGAGGGGGCAGGGGAAGACTCAAAAGCGAGTGGATCGGGACATCCCGCTTGGCGGCCAGAGAAGCAATCCAGGCGTTAGCGACCGGGCCGTTGAGGGCGGCGGCCAGGACTTCCAGCGGCGGCGCAGCGGGGATGTCTCTGCGCCAGATGCCGTGAAACCGCTGCGTGCAGAGCAGCCCGACGTAATCCACCATGACCGCCATGATCCAGGGCCCCGTGCTCACGCGGGTCGCCGGGGCGATGACTTTCGGGGCGCTCCAGTCCCACGCCGCTCGGCGGCGAAGGGGTCCCTCGGCGGTCAGATAGCCATGCGAACGGGGAATGTAAGGCCCAACATTATTCCGGCCGTCCCAGACGCCGGGAACAAACCCCGCCTTCTCTGCCGGCGAGACGAAGCGCGGCTCCGCGGCATCAAAGTGTGCGTACTTGATGCCCCGATGGACTGCCGCAGCCGTTGAGAGCGGGGGCGCATCGGCAAGCTCCTGCCAGACTCGGTCCAGGGGCGGCTTTGTCCCACTGACGCGGCGGGCGCGGCGGTGGTACTCCTTCTGCAAGGCATTGTCGGGCCGCGTGGCCTGGTCGGGCGCGGCGGGGATGCGGACGCTGCGGCGGAGCAGTTCCTCGGCGGTCTGCCCCGAGCGCGCCGCCTGCGCGCGCAGGGCGGCGTCCTCCTCGGGGGTCAGCGTGACCGTGATGGTGTAGACGCTCATGCCCCCAGTATACCCCCGCCCCCCTCGGAACCCCCCTCACCCCCGGCCCACTCTCCCTCGGAAGGGGCGAGGGGGAGACAGAAAAGCCGCAGGCATCAGGAACCCTCTCCCCCGCGAGGGAGAGGGTCGGCGGGATGAGCGCAGCGAACTCTGCCGGGGAGAGGGGGCGAGGCGGCGTCGGCGGGCCGTCAAAGGCCAGGCCGACGCGGCATGGAAACACATAGATGGAAGAGGAATTGGCCGATTTGCTCGGCCCGGCGCGGCTGGCGGATGACCTTTCACTTGGGGCTTTGCTCACACGTTTTTTGCGGACTTGGGTATAATGCGGCGAGGCTCCCGGCACTTCCTCCCGCCGCGCGCGACACCGCGCCCCGCGGCGGACTCTCGGCACCCGCACCCATCGAAGGAGAGAGATCATGTCCATTCTCGACCAGGCCCTCCAGCTCTACGACACGCCCGCCGTCGGCGGCACCGGCTCCACGCAGCCCTACACGATCGCCTCGACGGCGATCAACCCGCCCGCGCCCGTGCAGTGCCTGACCTGCTACGTCACCGGCCCCAACAACAGCGGCAGCTACATCCAGAGCATCCAGGTGACGTTCACCGACGGCTCCTCCGGCTCGGCCGGCGGCTCGCCCACGGGCAACCCCTACCGCTTCTACTTCCAGGACGGCGAGGCCCTCGCCCAGTGTACGCTCTACACGGTCCCCACCAGCGACGGGCGCGTCGCCCTCTCCTTCACCACCGACGCGGGCCGCTCGTTCACGGCCGGCGACACCTCGGCGGCCGCCACGCAGCTGGCCTCGCTCGCCGGCAGCCAGATCTACGGCCTCTCCGGCATGGACGGCTCGGCCGTGGACACCATCAGCCTGAAGGTCAGCCTGCCCATCACGGAGATCCAGGTCTACGACCTGGACTACGACATTGAAAACGTCACGCAGTCGTTCGTCACGCCCATCGCCCTGGACACCGTGACGCTGACCAACGACACCACCACCACGCAGACCGTCAGCATGTCGCGCTCGTTCCAGACGGCCAGCAGCTCCAGCTGGACCTTCACGGGGGGCCTGAAGATCGGCGTCAAGACCACCATCGAGGCCGGCATCCCGTTCGTGGCCAAGGGGGCGGTCGAGCTGTCGGCGGAGGTCTCCTTCGGCATCGCCTACGGGAGCACCTACACGACCACGCAGACGTTCCTGTACGTGGCGCAGGCGGCGGTCCAGTCCGGCCAGCAGGTCACCGCCCAGGTGGTCGCCACACAGTCGCAGCTAGACGTGGACTACACGGGGACTCTGCAGGTCTGGTACATCAACGGGACCAACAAGATCTTCCCGCTCAGCGGCACGTACACCGGCATCTCGACCTACGACGTCAACGTCAACTACGCCCAGCCGGAGACGCCGGCGGCCGTGGAGGCCCGCCGGGCGCAGCAGATCGCCGCCGCCGCCTCCTCCGGCAAGCCCCGCCGCCGCCCCGGCCCGGACGGCGTCCTGCGCTTCGCCGGTGCCCCCGCGGCGGCCGAGGCGGGGCCGCAGGCCCTCGCCGCCGTCCCCGCGTAAGTCCCCCGACGGCCCCGCCCCCCACGGAGGCGGGGCCGTCTCTTGCGGGCAGGAACATCGTTCGGCCTTGCCCGGTCAATGGCACTGTATCCGTTCGAAGGAGAAAAGGAGAAGATGACGATGACGATCTCGACGATGAAGGGCCTGGCGCTGTGCGGCCTGTGCGCGCTGCTGGCCGGCGCCGGCAGCGCCGCCTCCGCGCAGGACGACCACCCCGGCGCCGGCCACCACCATCACCACGCGCGCCGCGCCATCCTGCGGCAGAAGGCGGCCTACGCCCGCGCCGTGGCGAACGGGCACTACGGCGCGGCGGAGCGCGCCCACCTGCGGGCGCGGGCGATCCGGCACCACGTCCGCGCCCGTCGGGAGATGCGCGAGGACCCGGGGAATGAGGGCCGGATGCACGAGGACCACGGGCCCGCGCAGCCTTGATCTCCCGTCCTCTCGCCCTGGACACGCCCACGGCCCGCCCTTCAACTTGAGGGGCGGACCTTTTGGCGAGACGGTAGCACGTATATCGTGGATTTCTTAAATCCCATACTCAGAAGCCGCTTGACCGTCGCATCATGAGTCTCCCCCGAAGCAGCACCAAACAGCACGAACAGCCCAAACATCTCGACAGCACGCTTTGGAGAGAAACATTCCTTCATGTCTGAAACCATCTCCAAGAAACCGTAACGCTGCCACCGCTTCTCCCACTCTTCATCACTCAGCATCACTAGACCTCTTTCAACACTCAGATTTTAACACTCCGAGCCACTCGAAAGGATTTCGGGCCATTGAAGCCAAATGGCCCGAGCTGCCGCACTCCAAAACAGGCTGCTCTGAGCCTGTTTCTTCGTTTGGCTTGAAGGTTTTTCGGCCTCACGTTTCCTTGCTATTTCAGGCCCGATACACAGCAACTTTGTCAGGTTCAAGCCGGCAACGTAGTTCGCTTCTCGGGTTCACAGAGCGAACTTGGCATGATAGGCAAGCATACCCAGCCAATCCCATCGGCGTACAGCACCCAACCAGCTTTATTCATTACGCTTAGTTCGCTTTTCAAGGGGAAAGGCGAACTAAGGCATCAATCATCGCCGCCCCACCGCTTCAAAACTGTTGGCGGCGAAAATGGAGCGGGCCACACCTGCAGGAGGTAGCAGCCCTTTGCACTACCAGCATCATTGGCCCCTGCAAGATTGGCATGACAGCACCGTACGCGGTATACGCCTGGCTTTCCCATGAATTCCTCGAAGTCGCCCTCGACCACACTCACCCGGAGCCTACCATTCCTGACTTCCAGCCCTGACTCAGTCACATGGTCCCAGGCTGTCAGGTCGAGTGGAGGAGAAGCATCGTGAAGTTCAGTGTAGATATGGATGCGCCCGTCGGTTTCCGTCTCTATGCCGATAACGCCAGGGGCAAGCGCAAGTCTGTCCTTGCACGCCTGTTCCGTCCAGAAGGACGCGTCTCCCGTGTCAGTAAACTGATCGGCGTCCTC
Source organism: Armatimonadota bacterium (assembly GCA_019239955.1). GTDB lineage: Bacteria > Armatimonadota > Armatimonadia > Armatimonadales > Capsulimonadaceae > JAFAZD01. Next base: position 4,067 of record JAFAZD010000153.1, read on the forward strand.
GACGTAAAATTGGTGGTACGCCGCAGAAAGGTACACGTCTCGCCATTTAAGTAACATCGCGCACCCCAAGGTTCCGCACGTTTCTACTTCGCTCTTCGTTCAAAAGGCGAACTATGAGGGGACATGGCGTTCCGCCATGCGCCGCCAGAACTCGCGGGCGTCGTCGGGGATACGCGCGCCCGTGGGATCGTCCACCCGTTCCACCTGGTCGGCGGTGAACATCATGTCGATGCCCGTCCCGTCCTGGGCGTAGAAGGTCGCCTCATAAAATGGGGGCGCAAGACCCTCAAAGACATAGACGTTGTAAACTCCCCACACGTAGCCCGCATCGCCCACCTTTAGGCCATCGTTCGGGTGGTCTTCCAGCAGCCTGACGACCTCGCCCCCCCAATAATCAAAGCCTGGTTCCACTGCCGATGCTCTCCTTGAGATAATGGGGGCGTCCTGGTTCGCTCTTCGTTCAAAACACGAACTTCCCCCAGTCCTGCTGAAAACCGGTAAGGTCTACCACTGGGTGGTGGAGCGCACACATCCCTGGATGAACCGCTTTCGGCGGATACTGACCCGCTTCTAACGGCCCTGCTCTTGACGTGCTCTTCGGAGGTAGACAATCAACGCATCCACGGACTCGGGCATTCCCGGTCGGATTGAGTCCTTGATACGCAGCAGAAGCGGCACGGACTCCGGCCCCATCCCGGCTCCGAGCGCCTCCACCAGGTATGACGTCTCCTGATCCGTCATAGTGTCAACCTGGCTGACGAGTGGCGTTAGCCAGGGCACGACTTCCGGCCTGCACGTTTGGGTCAGAGCATCTATCAGCAGGCTCCGCTCTCGTCCTGCCGCGAGCGCGTTGCCCAGGAGCGGAATGATATGACCCGGATGCCGTGTCCCCCACAATCCGAGCAACTCAGGTATCTCGATGCGCCAGCCATCGCCGAGTTGGTCCTCCCCGGCTTGCCCTTGAACAATGGCGTCCACGAGTACGTCCGCCCACTCAACAGGCACCCGGTCAATCCATTCGAGCTTCCACTCCCGCCCCTGCTCCAGGTAGCACTCTGCGTCGAACTTTCTCGCCGGATAATCCAGCGGGCCAGGCGGGGCAATCAATTCCGCAACTTCCCGAATGATGCCTTCAGTTTCCATATCCCTGAGCCTTAATTGTCCATGGCCACGTGGACGAAATGTCCTACAGCCTTCTGCATACTGTAAGCACCTACAATAGCGCCCACGGTCGCTATTGTACCGTGATCAGTTCCGTAAAAGGAGGCACTTGCAAGAACTCGATTTGAGTGGCCGCCGTATCTGGCCGCGCCCTTCCTGCGAGATCGCCAATATGATCCGCCTGTAGTCCACCCCCTGCGTCACGAGATCCTCGGGGCAAAGTGAGCGGCCACACAGCCCGTCACCCCCCGCTGCCGGGCGGCGCGGCATCCCCTACAGGGAGTTTCACGGCCCGCCGGCCTGGGTACATTGCCGGGCGCGGTCCTCCCCGGCCTCCCCGTGCAGCGCCCGCACGCCCGTCCGCCGGGGAGTTCGACGCCGATCCCGAAAGGAAAACCGACCCATGCACGTCTCACGCTCCCCCAGCCGGGCCCGCCCGGCCGCCCTGGCCCTGGCCGCGTCGGCATTCCTTGGCCTGGCCGCCCCCCGCGCGGCCCGGGCGGACATGGCCCTGTTCAGCTTCACCGGCACGGACCAGTTCTTCACCGTCCCCCTGGGTGTCACCTCCCTGGCCGTCGCGCTCTGGGGGGCGGGCGGCGGCGGCGACCCGGGCGTCTACAGCGTCCCCGCGAGCGGCGGGGGCGGGGCGTTCGTCTCCGGGGACCTGGCGGTGACGCCCGGCAAGATGCTCACGGTCC
>JAFAZD010000245.1 GCA_019239955.1 Armatimonadota bacterium
GACGCCATCGCCGACTACCTGAGCCGCGACGTGGACTCTTACTGTGTCAACGGCGCGAACGCGGGCAAGATCGAGCGCGGCGAGATGGGCTGGGAGTGGGACGGTGTGCTGGACCACGACGCCGCCGCCCTGCGCCGCCGTCTGGGGGGCCGCTGGCTCTCGGCGGACTTCCGCATGGGCGACCTGCTGACCTTCACCCTCGCCACCGTCCACGCCAGCCTGGACAACCACTCGGACCGCATCCGCCTGTCCTCGGACTCGCGCTACCAGCGCGCCTCGGAACCCGCCGACGAGCGCTGGATCGGCGAAAATCCCATCGGCCACAGCCGCGCCGCCAAGCGCGGGCGCGTCTGTTGACCGGCAAACAGGAGATCGACCCAATGAACGACGGCATCAACCAAGAGCAAATTGACTACTTCCGGGAGAACGGCTTCCTGGTCATTGAGAATTTTCTGGACCCGGGCGAGCTGGCCCACTGGCGCGAAACGACCCAGGAGGCGGTGGATCAGCGCCTGGAGACGGTGAGCGGCAGCCAGTTCTCCAGCAGCCTCACCAACCAGGGCAACCCCGACGCCTACTACGCCCAGGTCTTCACCCAATGCCTGAAGCTCGCGGACAGCCATCCGGGGATGCATGAGTTGATGCACGACCCCCGCCTGGGCAGGATGGCCGCGACGCTGGCGGGCGTGGACGGCATTCGCATCTGGCACGACCAGGCGCTGTTCAAGCCGCCCTTCGGCAACCCGACTGGCTGGCACCTGGACAACCCGTACTGGTCCTTCTCCTCGCCCGACTCGCTCTCCATCTGGGTCGCCCTGGACGATGCCACGCGCGATAACGGCTGCATGTACTACCTGCCCGGCACGCACAAGACGGCGACCTACCAGAACGCGGGCATCGGCCAGAACCAGGCCGACCTGTTCAAGTTCTACCCGCAGTGGCGGCAGATCGACTCGGTCGGCTGCCCCTGTCCCGCCGGCAGCGCTGTCTTCCACAACGGCCTGGCGGCGCACGGCGCGGGCGCGAACATGACCAACCGGCCCCGCCGCGCCATGACCTGCGCCTACATGCCCGATGGCTCCACGTTCAACGGCCAGCGCAACATCCTGCCGGAAGAGTATTTCCAGTCGCTGAAGGTCGGAGACGTGCTGAATGATGACACGATCAACCCGCTGATCTGGCCGAAGTGATGTGGCAGGGACGGCCCGCCGGGTCGCCCCTACTTCTTCCGGCACCCCGCGTAGAGTACCAGGCGCTGGCCGGCGTAGCCGGGGTCGGAGGCCGGCAGGGTCTGCGTCACGCCGCCGCGCGTCTCGCGCAGGATTGTGGCGTAGGGATCGCCGTCGTAGCAGACCTCGCCCATGGTCGCCGAGACCGACGAGTCGGCGTTGACGAACATCGGGGCCAGCTTGCCCGCCGTCGTCGTGTAGCACAAGCCGCCAAGAAGCTCCGTCTGCCCGCCCCCCTCCGTGTCTATCAATGTCCCCCCGCGCTCAGTCTTGTAGCCGAGGATCCACAGCTGCCCGCCGGCGTTGGAGACGTGGGTTCCCTCGCTCTCCTGGTTCAGTTGCCGCGCCCAGACCGTCTGGCGATCGAAGTGGAACGGGCCGCCGACCACGTCCTCAAGGAACAGCGGCCCCGCATTCGGTCGGTTGCGGTACTCCCAGCCGAGAAGGTCTTTGAGCACCACCGTCTGCGGCGAGTTGTCCTGGAACGCATAGACCCGCTTGTTGCCGAAGCCGAAGTCCAGGCCCTCCATCACTACCGTCTTCTGTCGCCCGCCGTCAAATTGGAACAGCGGCGCGTCCAGGGAGTTCACCGGATCCACGGGAATCAGATACGGGTCCAGCCCGATCAGCCGGCGCACGTTGCCCCGGATATGAACCGTGTGGCCGATGCGCCAGTCCCCGGCAGGAATATAAACGGTCGTCGCGCCCGAATCGATGGCGGCCTGCAAGGCGGCGCTGATGTCCGGGTCGTCGTGCTTCGCGCCGTGCCTGGTCGGCCCGTCCCATGTCTTGGGATCGTCCCAGGGCACGTCCGGCGTCTCCCGCACCGGCAGGCCCAGCGAGCGCGGCGGGGAGGGGAACAGGGAGACGACGGGCTGGGAGACGAACTCGGCCACACGCGGCCCCGTCACACCGGCTTGACCGCCATCCGTCGTGTCAATGGCACGCTTGTACCCGCTCGTGTCGATGTCGCGGGCGAACAGGCCGCCCGCATTGGAGACGGCAGGCAGTGCGCTCGCCATGCCTGTGCCCGTCAGTGTGGAGTCTATCAGCGCCAGCAGCTTGCCCCGGTTGACGACGGCGGGCACGGCGTTGACGCTGACCAGGTCGCGGACGGCGATGCACTGGCCGTCATTCAAGAACCCCGCCACGCCCTGCCCCTGGACCTGAACATGTTCCAGCGTCTGGCTGTTGACGGTGTGGCCGGTCCGAATGCCGAAGTCAAAGCCCCGCACGGCGACGTTCTTGACCAGCAGCGGGCCGTTCATGTCGTTGTAGGCCAGGTCCAGTCCGCAGACGCCCGCGCCGTCCTGGGAGCGGATGGTCACGTCCCGCAGGCAGCCCTCGTTGTTGGAGAAGAATTGCAGGCCGATGGCGCCAGCGTTGCCACGTCCGGTGTCCACCGTGAAGTGGCTCTCGGCATTGTTGAACCAGTCGGCGGAGCCGTGCCGGCCCGACGTGAGCACCGGCTGCGGGCGGGCCGGGTCGGTGAAGGTATGGTCCCGGAGCCGCAAAATTACGCCGTCCCGGCTCTGCCCTTGCAGGTTGGTGAAGCCGTACTGGGTGTGCCCCTGCGCGTCCGTCAGCGGAATCGTCAGCGTGGCCGAGATGAGATACGTGCCGTTGGGAAAGTAGATCAGCGTGCGCTTGCCGGTGTTGTCGTTGATGGCCCTCTGAATGGCCGCCGTGACGTCCGTCTTCCCATCGGGGACGACGTTGTAGGGTGCTTGGGTGATATTCACCACGCCGGCATCGGCGGGATAGGTGATGTTCTCTGCTGCCAGCCGCACGGGGCACAGGGAGACGCAGCCGCAGAGGGCAAGGATTGTCCGCTTCATGGCAAAAAAGCCGGGCGCAGATGCGCCCGGCTCCTTTCTTAGTGGTTACTTGCTGGCGACAAGCTGCGTGCCGCTGTAGGTCCGCAGGTGGAAGTGATTCTTCAGTAGCCGGGCCGGATTCAGATCGCCCTTGGCGACGACGCTGACGGTGTAGGTGTTGGGGTCGCCGTCGCTGACGAACTTCGTCTTGTCCCGCTCCATCTGTGACAGCCACCAGCGAATCGTGAATCGCCCGCCAGGCTTGATCTTCCGGTCGCTAGGGATGATGCGAGGCAGGTGGTAGAAGTTGATCTTCTTCGCCATCGGCGAAGGGGCGGGGTTGTATCCCGCGGCCAGGGCGCAGATGTTGTGATACTGGACTCCGCCGCTCTCGCCCTGGATCACCAGCTTGCGGTGCTTGGGGAAGATGCCGAACGGCAGCGCCAGCGTCTGCACGTTGTAGGTCGGCAGGTACTTGTGGATGCCGGCCACACCGCCGGCCAGCTCCGCCTCTACTTTGGCGTCCTGCCAGTGCCGCATCCCCGACCAGTGGTGGACCGTGTGGTTGCCGATCTCAAAGCCGTCCTGCACCAGATGCTCCATCTTGGCCTGGGCCGAGTCCTTCTGGAAGAACGGCGGCGGCATCTTGGGGTCGTAGTCGGTCAGCACGAAGAACGTGCCCTTGAGCGCCCAGTCCGGGTGCTTGGCGCGCATGTCCTCCAGGATGCCGACGGCGCAATTGGGGTCAATCTTCCCGTCCGAGGTGTAGTTGAACTGACCGCGCAGGGCATCGTCAAAGGTCAGGACAACCGGCGACATGCCCGCCGGCACGTCAATTCGGCCCTGCACATAGTCGGAGAGGTTGATCGGGCGGTAGTGGTGCGCGTAGAGCCACTCCATGTCCTTGCGGAACTCCGCCGCCGGGTACTCATAGTCGGACACCTTGGCGCTGGGCATCAGGTTATGGTACTCCAGGATCGGAACCTCGCCGGCCTCATTCGGATGGAATTTCGTCAGGTCTATGGGCTGCATCGGCTGCATCTGCGATGCCAGCGTGACGTGCTTGAGCTTCGGCCCGGCTTGGGCCGCTTGCTGATGGTGCAAGAGATGGCAGCCGGGCAGCATCGTCACGGCCAGGGCCGCGCCGGTCGCGGCGCGGCAGCGGCGGATCGCGTTGTGGAGGGACATGGTTCTCACGCTCGGATGGAAGAAGATACTGCATTATACCACAGGTTTTTTCGGGGGATTTCTCGCTTTCATTGACTTGACGTTCCTTTCCCTTCATACTGTTTTCATGACAGGGATTCATCGACTGGCACACCTCCGCCTACTCCTGGGCCTTCTTTTCGCCGTGTCCACGTCCGGGGCGGGATGGGGCAGTCCCGTCATCGTGCCGGACCAGCCGGTCCTGCGGCTTGATGATCTGGGGCTGTACGAGGTCGGCTACGCCCTGCGGGGCGGACCGGAGGTGCGGCTGCCCGTCGGGTGGGTCGGCGGTCTGGACAGCCCGACAGGGGCGGCCTGCCAGCCGGCGGGCATCCAGAACGGTCGGGAAGCCTGGCTGCTGCATTGCCCCTGGCGCGGCAAAACCGGTGTCACGTTTCAGGACTTCACCGTGCAGATGCCCCGCACTCGCCGGATCGTCCTGCGGGGCGCGACCGCCCTGCGCGCGGATGGGGTGGGGAAGTCGGACGGCGCGACGTTCCGTGTGTTCGTGGACGGGCGCAAGCGGCTGGACGTAAACCGGGCCGACAGCGTCTGGCAGCCGTTCGCCCTTGACCTGACCCCCGACGCGGGGAAGACGGTCACGCTGCGCTTTGAGACCGATCCTGGCCCGCGTGACGACCCCAGCTTTGACTTTTCCCTCTGGGGCGACCGCCAGTTGGTTCTGATGGGCTATTCGCCCCACATCGCGCGCCACCCCGCCCCGCCGCCGCTGGACCTGCGCCGGCTGACCTCCCGTCCGAACGGTAGCGTTACGCCGCCCTCCGGCTTCGCCGGCACCGACAGCGTCCGCGTCTCGGCCACGGAGGCGGTCTTTCGTTACCAGGGCCAGGACGGCGTGTTGGAGTACCACTGGACGCCCGGTGGCAGCGACGCCCTGCTGGGCCGCGTGACCCTGCAAGCGCACATGAAAGGCGACGCGCCGGTGACGGTCCCCCTGGCCGGGCAGGCACATCTGGACTGGGCGAGCGAGGCGACTCTGCTGCGTAGTGCTTTGGCGGGCACGACACTGACCCGCACGTACTCCGTTGGCGGGCAGACGGCGACGGTGACGGTCACGGCCTCGCTGCGCGGCAAGAGTCTGGTCTTTGATGCCGCCTGCGACCGGCCCATCGTCCGCGCGCTGGACGGAGGCGACTGGGGGCCAACCCTGCGCCGGCGGCAGATCGGCATCCCATACTACTCCCGCCCGATCTGGCTTCTGGCGCGCGAGAACCTCTTCGCCGGGGCCTTTCTGGACTGGACGGCCTCGGGGGCCTCCAGCCTGGACGGGACGCGCGCCGCCTACGACCCCTGCACCGACGGCACGCGCAATCTCCTGCGCGAGCGGCTGGTCTACACCGCCGCCTGGCATCTCGCCGAGACGCTGCCCAACATCCCCAACCCGCCGTCGCCGTTCCGGGCCGACCTATCCCGGCGCGTCGTGCTGGACATCTGGGGCGGCACCTTCCCCGACGTCCAGGCGCATCTCCGTGCGCTCGCCGACGCTGGCCTCGGCCCTGCCGTCGCGCTGATTCACGTCTGGCAGTTCGGCGGCTACGACAACATGCTCCCCCAGCACGTCCCCGCCAACGCCGGGCAGGGCGGCGACCCGGCGATGGCCGCACTCATGCGAGAGGGCAAGCGCGACGGCATCCGCATGGCGCTGCATGAGAACTACGTGGACTACTACCCCAACTACCCCGGCTTCACCGATACGGACATCGCCCGCGCCCCCGATGGCTCTCGGGTCCCGGCCTGGTATAACCCCGGCACCAAGATTCAATCGTTCGCCGTCAAGCCGTCCCGGATTTTGGCCCTGGCCGCGACCCAATCGCCGGAGGTGGTGCGGCGCTACGGCGGCGACGCCTGCTATTTGGATGTGCATAGCGCCGTGCCGCCCTGGTTCCACGTGGACTTCCAGGCCGGCCAGCCCAATGGCGGCGCGTTCCGGGCGACCTGGGACGCCCACCGCGCCCTCTGGGCCTACGAGCGCGGCCTGCACGGCGGCCCCGTCTTCGGCGAGGGCAACAACCACTGGTATTGGAGCGGCTGTCTGGACGGCGTGGAGGCGCAGTTCGGGCAGGGCTGGCGGGACGGGCAAGGCACGAGCGCGCCGCTGCTGGTGGACTTTGACCTGCTCAAAATCCACCCCTTGCAGCTCAACCACGGCATGGGCTATTACGAGCGCTGGTGGGAGCGCGGCCCGGGCGCGGCGCGCGGCCTGCTCAGCCTGCTGGACCAGTACCGGATGCAGGAGGCCGCCTACGGCCACGAGGGCTTTCTGGGCGGCGAGGCCTGGCACGACCCCGCCCTGGCCGGGCTGGAGGCGCGCCTGATGACCCCGCTCACCGCGCGCACCGCCCTCGCTCGCCCCGTCGCCATTGACTACTGGGTCGGCGGCCACTGGGCGGACACGACGGCCGCGGCCAAAGCGGGCAGCGACTTCGCGCGCGTCCGCATCCGATACGACAACGGCCTCACGCTCTGGGCGAACGGCGGCGACACGCCGCTATGGCTGGAAACCTCCCCCGGCCGCTCCTTCGCAATGAGGGGAGATTTGGCTCCTCCCCGTGCGAAGGGGAGGCCAGGTGGGGTGATCCTGCCCCGCTACGGCTGGCTGGCGCGGGGCGGGGGACTGACGGCGGGGACGACCCTGCGCGGGGGCGTCGTCTCCGACCTGGCCGAGACGCCGGACAGCGTGTTCGTCAACGCCCGCCCCGCCGCCGACTGGCAGACGCCGGGGCAGACCCGCATCCGGCCCACCGTCGCGCAGTTCATCCCCACCGGCCCCCGCGCCTTCCGCGCAACCTATCAATGGGCGGTCGGACAATCCCTGCCCGCCGATTACCACTGCTTCGTCCACTTCGTCTCCACCACCAGCAATGACGGCGGCGAGAACATCCGCTTCCAGCAGGATCACGCCCTCCCGGTGCCGACCTCCCGGTGGAAGCCGGGCCAGACAATCACCGATGGCGCCTGGGACGTCACCGCGCCCACCGATGTCGCCCCCGGCGACTACCTCTGGACCATCGGCCTCTTCCAGCCTGACGGCGGCCGGCTGACCTTGCAGGGCCAGTCTGACCCCCACAGCCGCGTCATCCTGGGCACGCTGCACGTCGCCCCCGATGGCGGCCTCTCCTTCACGCCCGCCGTGAATGCGGCGCTAGACAACGCCCCGGTCAACCACGACTCCCGCGTGCTGGACTTCGGCTCCGTCCGCACCAATGGCAGCATCTTCCTCCGCCGCGAGGGCCCGGACTGGGTGCTGCGCCCCTTCCCCCGCGACCGCGCCTTTACGGTCTGGCTCTCCGCCGCCCGCTTCGGCCACCCCGCCGGGGCGCGCGTCACCGCCGGCTGGTGGCGTCTCCCCCTCACCGGCGCCTCCCTCTACCGTTGGCCCGCGCGGAAGCCCGTGAAAACCCGGTAAAGCGGCTGGATCAGCCCGTCTGCGCTATGGAGTGGAGATGCCTGTCAAGCATAACGGAGGAAAATGGAGCCACTCTAGGCGGCGGGGGTGAGGAAGCGGGCCATGACGGCGAAGTGGCAGGCGCTGCCGCCGAGCACGAACAGGTGCCACAGGTCGTGGGCGCTGAAGCGGCCCGGCCAGAGGTGGGGGCGGTCGGTGGCAAAGATGATCGTGCCGACGGAGTACGTCAGGCCCCCGGCGACAATGCCCCAGAACGCGGGCGCGGGCAGGGCGGCGCGCAGAGGGCCGAAGGCGATCACGATCAGCCAGCCCATGAGGACGTAGAGCACGACCCGGAACCAGTCGGGGGCCGTCCTCCAGAGGAGGGTGGCGAGGATGCCCGTCAGCGCCAGCCCCCACTCCACGCCGAAAATGCTCCAGCCCCACGCGCCGCGCAGTACCAGCAGGCAGACGGGGGTGTACGTCCCGGCGATCAGCAGATAAATGGCGCAGTGGTCAAGGCGCATCAGGCGGTCGGCGATGCGCTCCGGCACAGCCAGGGAGTGGTAGAGCGCGCTGGCCGTATACAGCAGAATCAGGCTAACCCCATAGATGGCGAAGCTGACGACGTGCCAGGGGTGGCCCTTGGAGAGTACCAGCAGCAACATGAGGCCGGCCACCGAAAAGGCCGCGCCGACCCCGTGCGAAATGCCACAGAACGGCTCCCGGAGCCAGCGGCGCAGGGAGTGAACGTGTTGGGCCATCTCAGACACGCTCCACGAGGCCCAGGCCCGCGGCGATCAGCTCCTGCACCCTCTCCGGCGAGGACGACTCGGCGTAGACGCGCACGGCGGGTTCCGTGCCGGAGGCGCGCAGCAGCAGCCAGCTTTCATCGGCGAAGTTGAACTTGGTGCCGTCCATGCGGTCAATGTCCTTGACTGGCATCCCGGCCAGCTCCGTCGGGTTGTCCTCCTGCAGGGACTGGATGACGGCGGGCATCTTGGCCGGCTCCGGGTGCAGGTCCACGCGCTGGTACTCGTGCGGGCCGAACTCGGCCATCAGCTCCGCGATCTGCTCCTCCAGCCGCTTCTTGCGGGCCGCCATCGCCTCCAAGAGCAGCAGGGACATCAGCGGGCCGTCGCGCTCCGGGATGTAGCCCAGGACGCCGATCCCGCCCGACTCCTCGCCGCCGATCAGCACCGGCTCCTTCAGCATGTACTCGGCGATGTTCTTGAAGCCGATGGGGACCACATGCAGGGTCAGGCCGTACTTCGCGCATAGATGATCCACCAGTTTGGTCGTGGAGACGGTCTTGACGACGCTGCCGCGCTGGCCTTTATCCTCATACAGATGGCGCAGGAGCAGGCAGAAGATGCGGTGGCTGTCCACGAAGTTGCCATAGGCGTCCATCGCGCCGACTCGGTCCGCGTCGCCGTCAATCGCCAGGCCGACATCGGCTCTGCGCTCCAAGACGGCCTGCTTGAGCGGCCCCAAATTCTGCACGATCGGCTCCGGGTTGATGCCGCCGAAGACGGGGTTACGGTCCGTGCGAATTTCGGTGATGTCCGCGCCCGCGCCGCGCAGGATGTCGCTGAGATACCCGCTGCCGCTGCCGTGCATCGCGTCGGCGACGATTCGGAAGTTCGCCCCGGCGATGAGTTCCAGGTCCACCAGGCCGCGCAGGACGTCGAAGTAGGCCGGGCGGAAGTCGCGCCGCTCCACCTTCCCCGCCGCGTCGTCCGGCACGTCCACCGTCAACTGCCCGGCGTCCAGCAGGGCGTTCAGTTCCTTCTCCACCTCGGCGACCACGCTGGGCAGGGCCGAGCCGCCGTAGCCCATCTTGATCTTGAGGCCGTTGAACTGCGGCGGGTTGTGCGACGCCGTGATCATGATGCCGCCCTTGGCGTTGTCCCTGTGGCAGCCCAGCGAGACGGAGGGCGACGAGCAGGACCCCTGCGACAGCACGGCGCGCATCCCAGACGCCGCCGCGACTCTGGCGGCCTCCGTGGCGAAATACTCCGACTGGGAGCGGTTGTCGTAGCCGACGTACACCGTCGGCTCGCCGGGCACGTCCGCGCGGCGGAAGTAGTTGATGACGGCCTGCGCGACCAGCCGCACGTTCGCGCCGGTGAAGTCATCGGCGATGATGCCGCGCCAGCCGTCCGTGCCGAACGTGATCGCGGGTCTGTGCTCTGCCATGCGTGCGTGTCTCTCCTCGTTGCCTCTTACCATCGCTCTAGAGATACATGATGTCGAACTCGGCTTTATATCCCGGCGGCCACAGCACCGTGTACCCCTCCAGATCCTTCTCCTCCGGCTCCTCGGTCTCCAGGTAACGGGCCTGGGCAATGACCGCTCCGTCCAGCGCCTGTACCTCCCGCAGCACCGCTACGACTCCCTCCACCGCCCGTATCGACTCGATGACACCCTCCAAGTAGATGTTGACGGTCCCGCTGCCGATGTCGCCGCCGTCACACTCGCCGTTGCCGTCGGCTCGTAAGCGCGCGTCGAGCACATCCTCAAGCCGGTGGCGCCTGTCCAAATCGTCCACCGAACCCCAGCCCTCAGTCCGGAACTGAACCACCAGAGAATGCTCCGGCATGGTTTCCTCCTGCAACGAATTACTCGATCGTCCGCAGGGCCTGCCGGGCCAGGTGGAGCGACAGCGCCGACTCCGCGCCCTGGTTCCGGTTCAGGCCTGAGCGGGTGACGGCGTCCGCGACGCCGCCGGTGGCCGGATTGTAGGTGGGCAGGCCGTGGACGTTCAGGCCGAAGTACCAGCCGAAGGCGTCCCGCGCGGCCTGGCGGAAGCGCGGCTCGCCGGTGACGCGGTACGCCTCGGCGCAGGCCTCCGCCAGCACGCCCGCGTCCACCGGCTGCTGATCAAACAGGGGAGGACGCTTCTCGCCGCGCGCGAACCACCAGCCGTTCGTCAGGCGGGCGTTGCCGACGGGCGAGTAGCCGCCCTTGCCGTTGCGCGTGACTTTGAGCAGGAAGTCCAGGCTCTCCGTGGCGATGCGCGCCCAGCGGGTCTCCTGTGGGAAGACGCCTGCCGCGACAAAGAGCGCGTGCGGCAGGCGGGCATTGCAGTAGGTCATGCCGTCCTCAAACCAGCACCAGTCATCGCTCGCCGTCTGATCATAGGCATCGCAGAGGTCGCCGGCGAGGCGGCGCAGGCGCGCGTCGTCCAGGCGCGAGTAGGCCAAGCCGAGGAGGCAGAAGGCTTTCGACCGCAGGAAGTGCAGGGCGTCCATTCGGGGCAGCGAACGAGTCATCAGCGCGTCGGCCTCGCGTCGCGGCGCAAACGGGGCATCCGCCTGATGGGCGACGCCCAGGCCCCAGAGGGTGCGGCCAAACGAGTCCTCGCTGCCGATGGAGTCGAGCCATTGCTCCTGGGCATCGCAGAAGTTGTGGTAATAGCCGGCGCGGTCGCCCCCGGCCAGCGCCGCCCTCCGAATGAATTCAAAGCAGGTCGCGGCCATGCGCGCGTTGAAGGCCGGCTCCGTGTCGCGCTGCCAGTGGCGCAGGCCGACGATGAGGCCGCGCGCCTCGTCGTCAATGGAATAGCCGTGGCGCGGGTCCGGCTCGTCAAAGGCCGTATGCTGCCATAGGCCAATGTCTGTCAGCAGGCGTTCCAGATGGTCAAAGCGAAGCTCTGCGGCGGAATGCTCCTGCTGCCCGCCCAGAGACAGAGAACGGTCGATGCGCGTGATGGGCATAACTTGCAACCCCTCCTGCGGCTGGTCTGTGCGGGATCATGACAATCCGCTCGTGCCGGTTCCGGTGAGCGGAGCATCTGTAGCCCTGTTCAGGCTGGCGATAGACGCGGCAATCGGCGGCGGCGCCCAGACGTGGCCCTCATGGAGCAGGTCGCTCAGCCCCGGCAGGGCGACGGCGTCCACGGCGGCCCGGTGGTTGACCCAGCGCTCGTCCAGCGTCTCCGTGAACAGCTTGGTGTACTGGAGGCCGACGCTCTGCCACGTCATCGAACGCCCGTACTCGTATGCCCGCCGGCGCGTCGTTTCAAATAGGTCGTGGTCGGTCAGCAGCCGCCCGATCTGTTCGGCCAGGACGTTCGTGTCGCGGAAGGGATACAAAAAGCCGCGCCCGTCGGCCAGCAGTTCCTCGGCGTAGAGATACGGCGTGGAGACGATCACCTTGCCGGTCGCCATCGCGTAGGCCAGCGTGCCGGACGTGATCTGGTGCGGGTTGGCGTAGTAGGGTGTGACGTAAACATCGGTCGCCAGCAAATAGTCCACGAGTTGCTGCAGCGTCAGGTACTTGTCCACGAAGTTGACGTTGTCCGTCAGTCCCAGCTCCTCCACCTGTCTCATCAGGCCCTCGCGGTACCACTCGCCCTCCTTGCGCTTGACGACCGGGTGGGTCTCCCCCAGGATCAGGTAGACAGCGCGCGGCTCCTTCTCGACCACAGCGGGCATGGCGGCAATGGCGTCCTCAATGCCCTTGTTGGGCGAGATCAGGCCGAAGGTGGAGATCACCCTTTTGTCCTGTAGGCCGAACTTGGCCTTGGCCCCCTCGACATTGAAGGGCGTGTTGGGCGCGCCGTGCGGGATGCAGCGGACCTTCTGCGGCGCGATGCCGTAGGAGTCGCGCAGCAGCTCGATGGCCTTCTCGGCCATGACCACGAAGAAACTCGTGTGCTTTTCCAGCTCCTTCAGGATGCGCCGCTGCGGCTCCGAGGGCTGCGGCAGGACGGTGTGCAGCGTCACCACGACGGGCATGGTCGCCGCCCGCGCCAGGTCAATGACGTATTCGCCGTGGTCGCCGCCGAAGATGCCGTACTCATGTTGGATGCAGAGCAGGCTGATCCCGTGGCGGGACAGCTGGCGGGCGATGCGCCTGTAGTCCGCCCGGTTCTCCTTCTCCAGCGTGTCAATGACCTTGGAGTCGGGGTGGGGGCCGTCCGGGCGGGCGTCGTCCACCGCCACCACGGCGCTGCGCCAGCCGGACAGGTCGGTGGCGTTGACCAGGTCCATCGTGAAGGTCGCAATGCCGCACTCCTTGGGCGGATAGGTTCCGGCGTAGGCGACCTTATGGCGCTTGGCAAGATTCGGATACGTGCTCATGGAACTGTGACCTCCCCACACCTGCTCGGTCCGTGTGGCACTTACTTCCTACTTCCTGGTTGTAGGGACGGATACAAAAGCCGCATAAAGAAAAGCCAGCAGCGGCATCAAAGTGAGTTGGCGTCTGTAGCGGCCGGTGCGAAAGCCAGAGGTAGGCTGGCCGCTGCATGAGATGCGCAGGCAGTCAAGGAACGGGGTGGCGCCGGCAAAGGAACGAACAGGTTCCGCCAACGGTCATGGTCATTCTACCATGTTTGTTGGTGAATAAAACATAAAGCCCCCTGGAACAGCATCGAAAACAGGGTGGGGACCAGGATTTCTTCACCGCCCGTCGGGGGCAGGCCCGGAATTCCTCCGCCGGGGGGCCCGCCGCCAGGGGGGTGGGAGAGCAGGGACTTCACGACCGGCCAGACCGTGGCGAGGGGCAGCACGAAGAGCAGGAAATTCAGCACCGTGCCGGCGATGCTCCAGCCGATGGCGGTCCAGCCCAGCTGCGCCTTGCGCGGGTCGTCCAACATCAGGAACGCGATCCCGATCGGCAGGCCCGCCCAGGGGAACAGCAGCCCCAGCGCCGCGGCCGCCTTGGGCGCGAGGCCGGGACTGACGCCGGCGAACGGGCGGGAGCCGGGAGGAGCGGCAGGCCAGGCCGCCTGGGAGGGAGTGCCCGGAGCGGCAATGGCGGGTGGAGGCGCGGACGCCCCGGCGCGCAGGGGCTGCAGCGGGCGCCCGCACTGCCAGCAGGCCGCGGACGTGGGGAAGTTGTTCGCGCCGCAGTAGGCGCAGCGCACACGGCCGGTCTCGCCGGAGGGGTCTGGGCCGGAGGGAGGGACACTCATGGGGCGGCGACCTCAGGGAGCCGGGCCGGAGCCGCCGTCCGTCGCCGTCGGGCGCGCGTTCGGCGACGTGCCGCCGCGGCCGCCGACGTGCGTGAGGCCGTTCGGCCCGTTCGTGATCCAGTACAGCAGGCCGATCAGCACGATCACTATCAGGGCGATGATCAGGCTGCGCTTCCGGTAGGCCGGCGCGGCGGACCGCACCGTCACCGGCTCGGCGTCCGGGGGCTGGGAGCCGACGCGGTTGAATTTCGGGCCGCCGCCGAGGAACTGAGGTTCTTGCTTGTCGTTCGCCATAATACGCTCTAGGGATACGGCGGCGGGGGGCAAAAATCCTGCCGGGAATTCTGAAACATTCCGGCGTTTTGATTGTCTAAGAATTTGGAAAAGATTTGGCGCGTGAGCGTCTTTGTCAAGAGGCAAGGCATGAACTGGCGTTTCTGGGACCGGACGGGCAGGGCGGGCGACGACTGCGCGGCGATTGAGCCGCTGCTGTCGCTCTACAGCGACGGCATGGCGTCGCAGGCGGAAGCACGCCGGGTTGACGCCCACCTGGAAACGTGTGCGGACTGCCGGCAGGCGCTGCGCTGGATGCAGGCGACCCATCAGGTGATCGCCGCGCGCCCCGCGATGCCGCCGCCCGCCGACCTGCGCGCCCGCATCGCCCGCGCCATCGCCGAGGCCGATGGGGTCAAGGCCCCGGTTGTTCGGACGCCGGCCCGCCCGGCCCGTCAGTCGCTCACGCTCCGCCCCGTCCTCGCCTACGGCCTCTCCGTCGCCCTGCTCGCCGCCGTCACCGG
The DNA here is from genome assembly GCA_019239955.1 of Armatimonadota bacterium. GTDB lineage: Bacteria > Armatimonadota > Armatimonadia > Armatimonadales > Capsulimonadaceae > JAFAZD01. Next base: position 14,379 of record JAFAZD010000245.1, read on the forward strand.
CGGCATCTACTGGAACGCCAACCGGCCCATCAATATGGCCGAAAGCCCGATCCCGTCGCGTTCCCCGGTTCCTATCGCCGAGAATACGCCCTCACCGACTCAACCATCGGTACATTCAGCGGCGAATGGCATCCGACCTCACATCGGCCATCCGAAGCTCGTTGTCGCCGCGCGACCCCATCACGCGGCGGTCAGGCACATCCAGCGCCGCCCTGTTGTCAACGCCCAGCCGTCTCAAGACCGAATGGCCTCCATTCCACATGACTCCGATCAAGCCAACGATGACATGCGGAACATGACGCTGCCCGTCGAGCACGTCAAGAAGACAGCCATTCTGCTCATGCATCGTCCAACGCCGCTCATAACGCACAAGCCGCCGATGGACATGAACCGCGTGGCGATCAACAAGACGCCAGTGGAGCATCACGCCGTACCGGCCCCCCAGCCGCCGCTCGCCCCGCAGCCGCCGGAACACGTTGCCACCATTGAGAATGTCCCGATCTCGCATCCCTATCTGCCACCAGTGTCGCGCCCGGTTCACGTTCACATTGCGTCGTCCAATGTTGGACCCCCTGTGATTCATCCCGATCAGCCGGTGGTGCATGAAGCGGAGGACATTCACAGCGTCCTGCACAGTGCCATCCTGCATATGCACCAGGCGGCGCTGACCAGCCACTCGGCCACGCTGAGCGATCAGATGATGGGGGCCGCCGGGACATCCTCCGATCGGTCCGGCACGGTCGCCATTACGTCCGGCCCGGTTGATTGATCGTCGGCCCGATGTATTCGTCTTTGGAGCGCGTCGCCTCTCTGTTTTGACAGGGGCGGCGCGCTTTGGCGTTTGGGGAACCCGCGGAATGGGTTATGCTGTTGATGCGATGGTGCGAAGTTCATGACCATGTACCTGCGCCGCCGCGCCCAGTTCTCCGCCGGCTTCCTGAATGCGCCTGCGGGCGGGACGGGCGGCGGACACAACTACACGGTGGAGTTGACGGTCGGCGGGGCCATTGACCCGCGCTCCGGCATGGTGGTCAACATTACCGATGTGGACGCCGTTCTGAAGGCAAAGGTCGTCCGCCCCCTGGACGGCGCGCTGCTGGACCGGGATGTCCCCGCCTTCCGCGACACGCCGCCGACGCCCGAAAACGTCGCCCGCTTCGTTTGGCACCAGTGCGGCCCTGCAATGCCGCCGGCTAGCCGCCTGGCGCGCGTCACCCTCCGGCCTCTCCCGACGCTCTGGACGGAGTTGACGACTCTCGATCCCCGCCTGCCCACCACGAAAGGAGACAGCCCCGTGCTGACCGTGACGCGCGCCTACGACTTTTCGGCCTCCCACCGCCTGCACTCCCTCTCCCTATCCGATGCCGAGAACAGGGAGATCTTCGGCAAGTGCAACTGGGAGAACGGCCACGGCCACAATTATGAGGTGGAAGTCACCCTGGCCGGCGCGCCCGACCCGAAGACGGGGCTGCTCTTCGCGCCCGAAACATTGGATGCCGCCGTGGACGTGGAGGTGCTCCAGCCCTACGATCATCGGCACCTGAACTACGACGCGCCGGAATTCCGGGACCTCAATCCGACCTCCGAGAATCTGACGCGCGTGATCTGGGACAAGCTCTCCCGCCGCCTGGCCTCGGCGGACCTCGGCGGCGCGCGCCTGTACAGAGTCGCCGTCCGCGAGACCGCACGCAACTACTTTGAGTATTTCGGGGAATAATTCTCCAATACTTTTCGGGAAGAGATGAGAACGTGACCCTCCTGTCAGCCAAGGAACAGCAGCAACTGAAAAACGTGGAAGTCCGGCCCCCGCGCGAGGCCGGGCACGGCGGCCAGATCGTTCGGCCCGACCAGGCGCTGATTGAGGATCACTACCGCGACATCCTGCGCTTCATCGGCGAGGACCCGGAGCGCGAGGGCCTGCTGCGCACCCCGCATCGTGTCGTGGAGGCGCTGAAGTTCCTGACGCGCGGCTACACGCAGGACGTGGACGCGCTGCTCAACGGCGCCATCTTCAACGAAGAGTACGACGACATGGTGGTGGTCAGAGATATTGAGCTATATAGTCTTTGCGAGCATCATCTCCTACCATTTTTCGGTAAGGCACATATCGCCTACATTCCGAACGGGCGCATCGTCGGTCTGTCGAAAATCCCGCGCCTTGTGGACATGTACGCGCGGCGCTTGCAGGTGCAGGAGCGGCTGACGACGGAGATCGCGGAGGCCATCGAGGAGGCGCTGCAGCCGCGCGGGGTCGGGGTCGTCATCGAGGCGGCGCACATGTGTATGCGGATGCGCGGCGTCGAGAAGCAGGACTCCAGCATGGTCACGTCGCACGTCATGGGCGCGTTCCGCACCGACCGCGCCACCCGCCAGGAGTTCATGGCGCTGGTCAAGGGGCACAGTTAGCACGGCAGAGACCCCACAAAGATCATGCACTTGCATGGGGGAGGGGACGGGGCCAGGATAAGCCCCGTCCCCTTGTTGCCGCCAGAGCCATGTTTCAGCGCCCTACTGCGGTCGGAGCGGGTCGCCGGCCTCCGCCGCGAGGAGGGCGGCGTAGCGGGCCTGGGTGGGGGCGTCGCAGATGGCCGGCAGGCGGTGGGCCAGGACGACACTCTTGGCGGCGCGCGCGAACCGGATGATCTGCGCATCGCGCTCGTCCTCCTCATCTTCCCGCTCGCCGGTCATCTGCCGGACACGGGCGTAGGCAGTTGCCAGACGGCTTTCCTCCCTATATCCGAGGGCCTTGGACAGGCCTTCCATCGCGGCGCGCTGGGCCGGGGAGGCCCACTGGAGGACGCTCCGGTAGGGGGTGGCGAAGACGACCTCGTCCGGGATCTTCACGAAGCGGCGCAGGAACACGTCGGACGTGCAGACGGGGGTGTCAATGGAGACGTCGTGGATCAGCGCGTAGGCGAAGGCCTCGTTCATGCCGACCTTGCCGTCCCCGTCGTAGTCCGCCCCGGTGACGGGGCGGCCCAGGCGATCCCGCCCGCTCAGGGCGGCGAAGAAGTAAGAGGTGAAATCCCGGTAATTGGCCTCGTTGACCTCCGCCGTACAGCCGGCGGCCTCGCGGGTGGGGATGGCGGCGAAAAAGCCGCACAGGTCCTTGTCCGTCACCGGGCCGTCCGGGTCGCCGCCCGCGAACAGCAGGTTGCCGAAGCCGCCGGAGAAACACTCTACCATCACCACGATGACCGGCGTGCGGGGCGGCAGTGTGTCTATGTGCGCGGCGAGGCGCTTGACGGTCAGCGCGTCCCCGCCCCACATGTCGTACTCGTTGTTGTCGTACCCGCCGTCCGCCGCCGGCCCGCCGTGCCCGGTGAAGTAGAGCAGCAGCGGCCCCGATGAGTGCGCCGTGACGGCACGGAAGGCGCTGTCGAAGCTGGCGAGGCGGGATGGGCCATTG
>JAFAZD010000020.1 GCA_019239955.1 Armatimonadota bacterium
GTTGGGGAACAGGCGGGCCAGGACGAGCGCGGCCAGGGTGCTGAGGGCGATCATGCCCCACCCCAGCGGCAGCGGCGTGGTCAGGGTCAGGACGTCGCGCAGCGGCGGGATCGTCAGCGCGCCCAGGAGCAAGGCCCCCGACGAGCCGACCGCGCCGAGGACGGCCGGCGTCAGGGTCCCCTCGGAGCGCCCAGCGTCGAGCGTCTGCGCGAGCTGCGTGGACACCACGCTGCTGAAGGCGATCGTGCGGGCGTGCGGCAGGCCCATCGGCAGCGCCAGGGCGAAGGCGGCCAGCGAGGGCAGCGTCGTCGAGGCCCCCCGCCGCAGCACGTCGCGCCGCAGGGGCGCGTCCAGCGCCGCCGTGCCCTCGCGGGCCAGCGCGGACAGGTCCCGGTGCTCGGGCCGCTGGACGGCGACGGACAGGGCCGGCAGGGCGTCGGTAATCAGGTTCATCGCCAGAATCTGGCGCGTGTTGAGCGGCGTGGACAGGCCCAGCGCGCTGGCGCCGACGACCAGGCCCAGCTCCCCCAGGTTGCCGCCGAGCAGCAGGCCCAGCGCGCGGCGCATGTTGCGCCAGAAGCCCCGGCCCTCCACGAACGTCTCCACCAGAGTCGCAAAGTCGTCGTCGGCCAGCACCACGTCGGCGGCCTGGCGGGCGACCTCCGTGCCGCCCCGCCCCATCGCCACGCCGACATCCGCCAGGCGCAGGGCGGGGGCGTCGTTGACGCCGTCGCCGGTCATGGCGACGGTGTGACCGTGTCCCTGGAGGCTCTCGATGATGCGCAGCTTGTCCAGCGGCGTCGCCCGCGCGATCACGGCCGCGCTCTCCAGCCGCCGGGCCAGGTCGCCGTTTTGCAGCTCGGCGATCTCGGCGCTGGTCACCACCTCCTCGCCGTCTTGGAGCAGGCCGGCTTGCGTGGCGATGGCGCGGGCCGTCGCCGGGTGGTCGCCGGTGATCATGATCACGCGCACGCCCGCCTCGCGGCAGCGGCGCACGGCGGCGAGCACGGTCGCCCGCAAGGGATCGCTGATGCCGACGAAGCCCAGGGCGACGAGATTCTGGGGGTCCTGCGGCGGCGCATCCGTCCCGTTCTCGGCGACCATCAGCACGCGCAGGCCGCGCTCGGCCAGGCGGCGGGCCTGCGTGAGCAATTCCTGCCGCCCGGCGTCATCCAGCGGACCATCCCGCCCTTCCCGGCGCACACGGGCGCAGCGCGGGGCGAGGGCTTCGGGCGCACCCTTGACGCAGAGCCGCCCGTCCACCAGGGACGCATGGAAGCCCCGCGCCGGGTCGAACGCCTCCTCCGCCTGTCGCTCCGCCCGGACCTGCGCGTCCAGGCCGGCGCGCTGTGCGCCCTGCACGACGGCGACATCGGTGGGGTGCGAGGCGGCATCGGGGGCGTCCGGGTGGGGACTGGCGAGCGCCGCCGTCAGCAGGACGTGTCGCAGGGCCTCGGACAGCCCCCCGGCCCCCAATCCTGGGGGAGTAAGAGAACTGCCCGTCCTATCCCCTCCGGCTCCCCCAGAACTGGGGGCGGGGGGGGCTTCCTCCCCGTCCGAGGCGGCGACCAGGCTGAGGGCGAGGCGACCCTCGGTCAGCGTGCCGGTCTTGTCGGTGCAGGCGATGTCCACGCGGCCCAGCGCCTCCACCGCGCCGAGGCGGCGGACCAGGGCGCGGCGTCCGGCGAGGCGGCGGGCGACGGAGGACTCGCCCATGCCGGCCAGCAGCGGCAGGCCCTCCGGCACGGCGGCCAGCGCGATGGTCGCGGCGACGCCGAGTTGGGGCAGCAGCGACGCGCCGCGCAGGACGCCCGCGCCGAAGACGACTCCGCCGCCGACCAGCGACAGCGGCAGGAACTGGCTCAGCAGGCGGCTCAGGCGGCGGCCCAGCGGGCTTTGCTCGTTCTCGTCCAGCGCCAGCGCGGCGGCGGTGACGCCCAGGCGCGTCTGCGCGCCGACGGCGAAGACGACGGCGCGGCCCGTGCCGACCGTCACGTCGCTGCCCTCCAGCACGATGCGGCTGGCGTCGGTGCCGCCGTCCGGGGCCTTGGGCACCGGCAGGGACTCGCCAGTCAGCGCGGCCTCGTCCACCTCCAGCCCCTGCGACTCCAGCAGGCGGGCGTCGGCGTCCACCCGCTCGCCGGGGGTCAGGATCAGGACGTCGCCGGGGACGACGAGGGCCGCCGGGACCGACATCGGCTGCCCATCGCGCAGCACGGTCGCGGTCGCGCTGCCGAGCCGCGCCAGCGCCTCCGCCGCGCGGCCCGCCTGGTGCTCCTGGTACACGCCGACCGCGACGTTGACCACCACCGTGGCGGCGATCAGCACGAAGTCCAGCGGGTGGCCCAGGAACAGCGAGAGGCCCGCGCCGACGGCCAGGATGCCGGTCAGCGGCGAACTCAGCTGCTCCACGATGGCTGAGAGGAAGGCGTTGCGCCGGGCGGCGGGCGGGGGGAGGCGGCGGCGCGCCGCCGCCTGCGCCGTCGTCAGGCCCCGCGGCGAGGACTTCAGGGCGGCCAGCGTCTGTTCCACGGTGCGGGCGCCCCAGCGCTCCGGGCGCGGGTCGGCAAGGCGGGCGGCGACGCTGTAGGAGCGCTCGCCGCCGCGCAACCGCGCCCAGCCGTCGGCCAGGGCCGCGAGGGCGGTGACGTAGACGGCGCGGGAGGCGCGCTCCACGCCGGGCCGGCCCCGGAAGCCCCAGACCGCGCCGAAGATGTTGGCACCGACGGACAGGAGGACCGAGTCGCGGATCGTCGTCTCGCGCCGCGCCCCGGACTCGACGATGGCGGCGACGGCGCCCAGGTCGGGGGCCAGCAGGTCGGCGCGGGCCGGGAAACGCCCGCTGCGGCCCGACGTCAGGCCGATGGCGAGGTCGCAGGCGGCGAAGGCCTCCCCGGCCTCGGCGGTGTCGGACAGGAGGGCGACGCGCGCCCCCTGCACCTGCGCCGCCCGAATCACGGCCATCGCGTCGCCGCCCACGATAGGGACGCCCGCGCGGCGGGCGACGGCGTAGGCCGCGCCCTCGTCGCCGCCGGGGAGCATCCGCAGGGTGACGCCGTCGCGCCGGCAGGTCGCCACCATCTCGGCGACGCCCGATGCCAGCCGGGGCCGCAGGGTGAGCAGCCCAGCCGGCGCGAAGTCGCCCTCACGCTGCAAGATCAGCACGTAGTCGCCGCGCCGCCGGTGGCCGTCCGCCTCGGGTCCGTCGCCGTCCCGCGCGGCGCGCAGGGAGTAGCGATCGCCTCCGAGCGACGCCCGCGCCGTCTCCCCATCGAACGTCCCCTCGGTCGCGGGGGCCGCCCCGGCGGGCGGGAAGGCCGTGCCCCAGGGCGAGCCGGCGGCGGCGGCGACGCCCGACGCCATCGCAATGATGTCCGCCGACTCACAGGTCTCGTTGAAGGGCAACGCGCCGGTCAACTCGACGCCGTTGGTCAGCACACGGGGGCCATCTACCAACAGCAGGTCGGGCCGGCGCACGAAACGCTCGGGCCGTGTGCCGACCACGGTGACGCCGGCCCGCAGGGCGCGGGCGGACGCGCCGACGTTGGCGGCCTCCGCGCCGATGGTGGCCGTGCGCGGGTTGACCAGCAGCAACGCCTCGAAGACGCGGGCCGGGGAGCGGGTGATCAGGCCGGTCACGGCGGCGTAGGCCAGCGAGAGCAGGCCGGTGAGTCTTTGATAGCGGTCGTAGAGCGTCGGCGCGGGGGGCGCGGGGCGGTCAACGGGCGTGAAGGCCGGGCCGGCGATCAGTTCCAGCATGAACGGGCCACCCGCCAGGCGCGCCCCCGCCTCCACCCGGCCACCGGGGACCACCGGCCGCGGCAGGCCGTCCCGCCCGATCGCCGTCCCCGCGCCTTCCACGACGCGCGCGCCGAGCGGCGTCCGCTCCCCCGCTTCCAGTCGAATCGTCGCGCCCGGCTCGGCGGAGGCCGTCGGGCCGATCCGCTCCTCATAACGCCGCCAGGCCGCGCGCCGAGCCGTCACCTCAGTCAGCAGGCGCAACGCGCCCCCACCGGTCACGGCCAGGCCGAGCACGTTGCCGGACAGGGCCAGCGCGACCAGGTCGGGGACGGAGAGCAGCAGGTCGGCGAGGCTGCGCCCCAGCAGGGAGCGCAGGCCGTTGCGCAGCGACGGGATGCCGTGAATCAGCCCGAACACGCCGCTGACGTAGGCGGGCGCGGTCGGGGAGACGATCGCCAGGTCGGCCCCGGCCAGCCGCCGCGCGGCGATCAGGCCCAGCCCCGCGCCGGCCGCCGCCGTCCGCGAGGCGCTCTGCACGAGCGGGGCGGGGTCCAATGGGTGCGCCGGTCGGTCCTCGCCGGGGTCCGGGGGCAGCTCGATCTCCGTCACCTGGGTGAGCAGCTCTTCGATGTCGGTCCAGTGGGCGTCGTACTCCACGAGCACCCGCCCGGTCAGCGCGCTGGCCCGCGCCCGCACACCGGGGAAGCCCTCCAGGTGGGTGACGACGCGCCGGGCCAGATGCGGATCCCGGTCCAGCCCGCGCACGGCGATCCGCGCCCGCCGCCTCCCCGGCCCGGCCTTCTCGTGGACCACCGGCGGGGGCGCGGGGCGCGGCTCTTCCTCCGCCGCGTGCGCCAGCGCTGGCTCCAGCCCGCGCAGGGCGCTCAGGATCGTGCTTTCACTGATCCGGCGCGGGTCGAACTGGACGAGGGCGTTGCCGGTCAGGGGGCTGGCCTGGACGCTCTGGACGCCCGGCATCTGCCGCAGGCGCGCCTCGATCTCGCGCTGCCCGGTCCACGACCCCGTCCAGCCCGGAACATGCACCCGCACCCGCCCCGGCACGGCATGGACGCACCGGGGCTGCTCTACTGCTGCGATTGTCATTGGGACGGAAGGAAAAAGGGAAAAACGGGATGCGCCTGCATCCCGTCGGCGGCCTCGCGTATGGGGGTGTCACTCCGCGTGGTCAGCCTAGAAGGGCACACCCCCCGGCGGGGTCTCCAGCGGCGGCAGTTCCGAGACCGTCTCGCCCCGGCGAATCGCCTGCGCCTCGGCCCAGATGTCCTCGGCCTCCTCGCGGGCCAGGGCCGCCGCACGGCGCACCTGGCGGCTGACGGACGCCATCCAGTGGCCCAGGTACTCGCCGGTCCGGGTCAGCATCTCGTCGGCGCGCTCCGTCGCCGGCCGCTCATCGCCCGCCCTATCGGTACTCGGCGCGGGTTCGGCAGGCGAGACGGCCTGTGCGGCGCCCTGGCGGGCTTCGCTCAGGCGTTCTCCGAGCCGGTCCACGATGGCCTCAGCGCGCTCCACGGGCGATGCGCCGTCGGTCTGAGTTGCGGTGTCACTCGCCATTGGACGCCTCCGAAGACTTGCGCGTGGCGCGCCTGTGCGGCGTCTCCGCCGGTTCGGCGGCAGTGGCAGGCGGCGTTTCCGCTACGACCACCGCCGGGGCGTCGGCCGTCGTGGCAACGGTCGCCGCGCCGTCCGTCGCCGTGGCGTCCTGTACGCCGCGCCGCACACCGCGCGCCATCGCCGAGACGGCGTCGCCCGCCTTCAGAATCCCGGCCAGTCCGTAGACCGCCCCGCGCCGCAGGACGCCGCGCACCTGCGGCGAGGCGACCGCCGCCGTGACCGCTACCGCGACGCCGACTTCCGGTTCCAGATAATCGTCAAGTGCCATTTTTTGTTCCTCAGGTGTGACAGAAGGATAATTTGTATGGGGTTATACCCGGAACAGATGGCCGTTTAACGCCTTTTGGCGAATAGCCGCCGGAAAAATTTAATGTTTTCTTAACATAAGCTTAATTGTCTCTTAATGACATTCTCTCTCAGACATGGAACACTGTTGGTGAGAGATTAAAGATAACGACCGAGCCAGTGTGCCCGCCGTTCCCACAGAAAGGAATCACGACGATGTTCCGCAAAACAGCGATGAATCTGTTCAAGAAGGTGTTCGTAGCGATAATCATGGAGGTCGTCTCCACTCTGGTCCATGCCGCCCTGGCCTGCCTGTTGTAGTTTTTCTGTTCATTTGCGGTATCATGTCTGCATCGGTGCGCAACAGCGCGCCGGCCCTTGCGTTCGCTAGAGGGAGCAGTGCATGACTAACGCCCCGGATTGCCCCGACGCCATCCCGTCGGCCCTTGCGGTCGGGATGGCCGCGCCCGATTTTCCGTTCTCCCCCACCCCGGAAAAACCCAATTCGCTCTCGGACCTGCGCGGCCAGCCGGTCGTGCTGGCCTTTTTCCCCGCGGGCTGGGACCCGGCCCGCGCCGAGCAGATCGCCCAGTACAATGCGATTCTGTCCCATCTGCCTAGCCTGAACGCTGAGCTGCTGGACTTGTCGGTGGACGGCCCGTACCGCCGCCTGGCCTTTGCCGGCGAACAAGTGCAGGTGCCGTTCGTCACTGAGGCCGTGCCGGGCGGGGCGGTCGCCCAGAGGTACGGCGTGGCGGGCCGGACCGCGTTGTTCGTGGTGGACGCCGAGGGCATCATCCGCTGGCGCTACATCGCCCCCGTCGGCGCGACTCCGAACGCCGACGATCTGCTGGCCGCCCTGCGGGCACTCTCCGTCCCTTCCGGTATTGGGGGCGGAGGGGGCCTCTCCCGTCGTGAGTTCATCGCCGCCACGCTGGCCGCCGCCTTCGCCCTCGCCGCGCCGCTCACGCCGACCCGCGCCGATGACGCAGGCCCGTCCCCCGCCGGTGGCTCGGTCCCGCCCGTCGCTGCGGCCGGGACGATGCCTATCACGCTCAAGGTGAACGGCACGGTGCGGACCCTGGATATCGAGCCGCGCGTCACGCTGCTGGACGTCCTGCGCGAGCGGATGGGGCTGACCGGCTCCAAGAAGGGCTGCGACCACGGCCAGTGCGGGGCCTGCACCGTGCATGTGGACGGGCGGCGCGTCAACTCGTGCCTGACGCTGGCCGTGTCCTGCCAGGGCAAGGAAATCACGACGGTTGAGGGGCTGGCGCGGGGCGACGCGCTGCACCCGATGCAGACGGCGTTCATCGCCCATGACGGCTTCCAGTGCGGGTACTGCACGCCGGGCCAGATCATGAGCGCCGTCGCCCTGCTCCGGGAACCCGTCGGGCCGGAGGACGCCGACGTGCGCGAGAGCATGAGCGGCAACATCTGCCGCTGCGGCGCGTACCCGAACATCGTGGCCGCCGTGCAGTCGGTGAGAAAGGGCAATTCGGATGCATCCGTTTAGCTACGCGCAGGCGGCGGAGGAGCAGGCCGCCATCGCCGATGTCTCGCCGAAGCCGCAGGCCAAATTCCTTGCCGGCGGGACGACACTCGTTGACCTGATGAAGCTCAACGTCGAGACGCCCGACCACCTGACGGACATCACGGCAATCCCGCTGGCCCGAATCGAGCCGCTACCGGACGGCGGTGTCCGCATCGGCGCGCTGGTCAAGAACAGCGACCTGGCGCACGACCCGACGATTCAAAAGAACTACCCTGTGCTCTCCGAGGCGCTGCTGTCGGGCGCGTCCCCGCAGCTGCGCAACATGGCGACCACGGGCGGTAACATCCTCCAGCGGACGCGCTGCTACTATTTTCGAGACACGGCGATGCCCTGCAACAAGCGTCAGCCGGGGTCTGGCTGCCCCGCCATTGACGGCTACAACCGCAACCACGCCGTCCTGGGCACGAGCAGTCACTGCATCGCCTCCAATCCTTCGGACATGAACGTGGCGATGGCGGCGCTGGACGCCGTCGTGGTCACGCGCGGACCACGGGGCGAACGGCGCATCCCGTTCGGGGAGTTCCACCTGCTGCCGGGCGACCACCCCGAGCGCGAGACTGTGCTGGAGCACGGCGAGCTGATTGTCGCCGTCGAGCTGCCCGCCCTGCCCTTCGCCGCCCATTCGCACTACCTGAAAGTCCGCGACCGCGCCTCCTACGCCTTCGCGCTGGCCTCCGCCGCGGCCGCGCTGGACGTGCAGGGCGGCACGATCCGGCAGGCACGGCTCGCGCTGGGCGGCGTGGGCACCAGACCCTGGCGGGCGCTGGATGCCGAGAAGGCGCTGGTCGGCCGGCCCGCCGCCGAGGACAGCTACCGGCACGCCGCCGACATCGCCCTGCACGGGGCGAAGGGCTACAAACACAACGCCTTCAAGATCGAACTGGCGAAGCGCACGGTCGTCCGCTGCCTGACCATCGTTGGTCAGATGTAGGAGACCGCCTGTGCGGAACAAGGGGACGGGCGGAAGAAAGGTTCCTTTTCATGGCTGACACGACACAAACGGCGGACGGGCCGAGCATCGGCAAGCCGATGGACCGGGTGGACGGGCGGCTCAAGGTCACGGGCGGGGCGCGCTACTCCGCCGAGATGCCGGTGACGAACGCGGCCTACGCCGTCCTGGTGATGAGCACCATCCCTCGCGGGCAGATCGCGGCGATGGACACGCGGGAGGCCGAGGCTGTTCCTGGCGTCTGGATGGTGCTGACTCCGTTCAACGCGCCCAAGCTGCCCCAGCCGCCCAGTCCCGGCGGGGCCGCGGCGCGCCCGCAGGACCGGCACCTGTCGCTGCTTCAGGATACCAACGTCTATTACAACAACCAGCCCATCGGGGTCGTGGTCGCGGACACGCTGGAGCACGCCACCGACGCCGCCAGCCGCGTCCAGGTGCAGTACCAACCCGGCAGGGCGATCACGGAGCTGCACAAAGGTGAAATTTACAAGCCGAGGGCCGTCCAGGGGGAAGCGCCGGACACGCGCCGGGGGGATCCCGAAGGGGCATTTCGCGGCGCGGCGGCCCGCGTGGCTGAGACGTACACCACTCCGATGGAGAACCACAACCCGATGGAGCCGCACGTGACGGTGGCGCAGTGGGACGGGGACCGTCTAACTGTCTACGATGCCACCCAGGGCATCTTCGGCGTGCAGGGCGTGCTGGCCAAGACGTTCGGCCTGCCGCCGGGG
>JAFAZD010000291.1 GCA_019239955.1 Armatimonadota bacterium
ACTGATGTTACGCAGACGTTGAGCCGAGTAGGTTGCTTGGCTGGAGCCTCTGCAACTGATCGAAGGCGGCCCGCAGCGCCGCCACATACAACTTGCTCTTGAGCGCGAAGTGGCCGCACGTGGTCTTGAGCTTCAGCGTCTCCAGCTTCACGAAGGCACACAACGACAGGAAGACGTGGTTGCCCTGCGTCCGCTGGGTGCGCGTGGGCGAGCAGGCCAGCGAGGCGTTCTGCTTCAGGGACTTGTGGTACTCCTCGACCTGCCACCGTTCCTGGTAGAGGCCCGTGATCTGGCCGCCGCCGAGCGCCGTGTCGCTGGTCACCAGATACAACAGGCCCTGGCTGCCGTCCTTGTTCGTAAAGACCTGCCTGACCAGAAGTAGAGCGAAAGGCACCTGTTCGAGCCAGACCCGCTGTGCTTTGCCGTGTTCGAGCGTGAGCGTCTCGACTGCCTGATAGCGACCGTCCTTCTTGTCCTGCCCGCTGAGGGCGACGTTGCGGTTGCCCTTGAGCGGCATGACGAAGTCCTTGTCTAACTCGACCTTGATGAGCTTCATGTTGTCAGCCGCCGAGAACCAGACGTCGTTGAGCACGTAGCGGAACGGCAGGCCGTTCCTGACGCAGGCGCGCAGCATGCTGCGGTAGTGCTCGTTCTTGCTGACGGTGGCTCGGCGCTTGGGCTTGCCCGTCTTCTCGTCCGTGAACGGCTCGTCCTTCTCGACCAGGGCGAAGGCCACGGGCAGGCAGACGCCCTGGGCGCAGTAGAGCGTGCTCAGGAAGCCCAGGCCCTTGACGCTCCTGTCCAGGCTATGGTCGTAGTGCCAGGCGATCAGTTCGCCCTCGTCGGTGTGGGGCTTGTGCAGGATGCTGTCGTCGATGACCAGGACGGCATCCTCACTCTGCACCTTTCGCACCAGGGGCTTGACGACGCGCCAGAGGCTGGCGGAGGTGAAGTCCTGCCCCGCGAGAAAGCGGGTGATCTTGTCGTGGCTGAGGCCCCCGCCCAGCAGGCCAGACAGCCCCGTGGCGGTGGTCGGGCCAAACGACGAGATCAAGTAGTCGGCGTACAGATCGAGCAGGGACTTGTCCATGGCACCAGTTTACCAGATGGAAATCCAGGGGGCGGACAATCATCAAGATGCCCGCGTAACATCAGTTATTATACATCTTTGGGAGGCTCCATGATGCACGACAAGCCGTAGGCCGTGTGAAATTCCGCGTCGTCCGTGAAACAAATCGCCGGTCGCGGCGTAACAGGAACAAAGGACGCGATGGGAGGCGGAAATCATGACGATCGGCGACGTGCTGGCGGCAATGGGTGTGTTGGCGGCGGTCGGAGTCGGCTGGGCGGCGGCGTTGCTGCTGGCGGCGCTGGCCTTCCCGGAGCGCGTGCGGCGGGCTGCGGAGGCGACGGTCGCCGCGCCGGGAGCCTGCCTGGCGCGCGGGCTGGGCATCTTTGTGGCGACTGGCGTGGTCGCGGGCGCGCTCTACCATAGCCCGGCGGGGCCGGTGCGGCTGCTCGGCGGGGCCCTCTGGGCGGGCCTTGGCCTGATGGCCGCCCTGGGCAGCGCGGGGATCGCCCGCCTGCTGGGCGGGCGCATTCAAGGCGTCGGGACGCACATGACCCCGTTCGCCGCGCTGACGCGGGGCACGGCGCTGTACGTGCTGGCGGGCTACCTGCCGATCCTGGGCTGGTTCTTGATCGCGCCCCTCGCCCTGCTGTTCTCGCTCGGCGGCGCCTGGACGGCCCTGCGGCCCGTTCGCTCACCGGCGAGTGGCATGGCTGGTCCAGCCCCGACACCTCTGGCTCCGCCAGAATTGGGGGCGGGGGGGATGGCATGAGACGCCGGCACTTTCTCAGCCTCGGCGCGGCCGCATTGGGCGCGGGCCTGCTGTCCGGCTGTGAGACGGTGGAGCAGCGGCTGACCAAGACCCCGCTGCCGGCCGATCCGCTGCCGCCGCCGGGCGAGGTACTCAATTCCCCGGCGCTGCGCGTCCTGAACCGGGTCGCCTACGGTCCCCGGCCCGGTGACGTGGACCGGGTGGAGAAGATCGGCGTCGCCGCGTACGTTGACGAGCAGCTGGCCCCGGAACGGCTCGCCGAAGACGCGCGCCTGACCTGGCGGTTGCGCTCGCTGGACGACACCCTGAACGCCAACGCCGGCGACCTCTTCGACGTGGACGACCACCGGCTGGTGGGGACGCTGCGGCAGGCCGCGCTGCTGCGCGCCGTCTACAGCCGCCGCCAGCTCCAGGAGCGGATGGCCGAGTTCTGGGGCGACCACTTCAACATCTACGCCTTCAAGGGGCAGGGACCGCAGCTCATCATCGCGGATGACCGGGACACGATCCGAACGCACGCCCTGGGCCGGTTCCGCGACCTGCTCGGCGCGTCGGCCCGCTCGGCGGCGATGCTGGGGTATTTGGATAACGGCGTCAACGTCAAGGGCGTCCCCAACGAGAACTACGCGCGCGAGCTGATGGAACTGCACACGCTGGGGGTGCATGGCGGCTACACGCAGCGCGACGTGCAGGAGGTGGCCCGCTGCCTGACCGGGTGGACGATGGACACCGGCTGGCACCGGGGGCGTTTCAAGTTTGACTCCGCGCGGCACGACGACGGCGCGAAGCGCGTGCTGGGCATGACGATCCCGGCGGGCGGCGGGGTGAGGGATGGCGAGCGCGTACTGGACCTGCTGGCGGCGCACCCGGCGACGGCGCGGCATCTGGCCCGCAAGCTGTGCGTCCATTTCCTGGGCACCGTCCCAGAAGTGTGGGTCAGCCGGCTAGCGGCCGTCTATGCCCAGACCGGCGGCGACATCAAGGCGTTGCTGCGCCCACTGCTGACCTCGCCCGATTTGCAGGCCGCGCCGCCCATCTTAAAGCGGCCCCTGGATTATGCCGTCAGCGCCCTGCGCGCCTGGAACGCCGATACGGACGGCGGGCCGTCCGTGCAGCGGCACCTGGAGGCGATGGGCCAGCCCCTGTTCGCCTGGCCGATGCCGGACGGCTTCCCCGAAAAGGCATCGGCCTGGACGGGATCGCTGATTCCGCGCTGGAACTTCGCGCTGGCCCTGACGGGCAATCAGGTGGAGAACACGACGCTGGACTGGGACGCGCTGGCCGGGGCGGGCCGCGCCGCCGGCCTGGGGCCGCACGAGGCCCTCTTGACCCTGGCCTTCGGCTGCCGCGCCGCCGAGCCAGCCCTGGCCTCCCTTCGCGCCTGCCAGCAGGCACATTCGGATGTGCGCGAGTACGCGGCGCTGGCGCTGATGTCGCCCCAGTTTCAGTGGCGGTAGGAGAGGCCCCCCTCCGGCTCGCCTTTGGCTCGCCACCTCCCCCGAAGCGGGAGAGGGGTTCCTTCTCGGAGAACATTCATGCAAACGACAAGACGTTCATTGCTGGCGACGGGCGCGCTGACGGCGCTGGGATGGGCGGCGCGGCCCCGGACGGCGCTGGCGGCCCTGGCGGTCGGCCCGCGCCGGCAAGAGGCGCCGGGCGGCGTGCTGGTGACGATCTTCCTGCGCGGCGGGGCCGACGGGCTGAACGTGGTCGTGCCGCACGGCGACGACGACTACCACCGGAGCCGCCCGACGCTGGGCGTCGCCGACCCCGTCAACCTGGACGGCTTCTTCGGCCTGCACCCGTCGCTGCGTCCCCTGCTTCCCTTGTATGAGGCGGGGCAAATGGCGGTCGTCCACGCCTGCGGGTCCGGGGATCAGACCCGCTCCCATTTCGAGGCGATGGCGACGGTGGAGCGCGGGGCGTTCCGCGAGGCGGGGCCGGCGAGCGGCTGGCTGGCGCGGCACCTGACGTCCGCGCCCTGGGAGAACGAGTCGCCGCTGCGCGCGGTCGCGCTGGGGGCGATGGTCCCGGAGACGCTGCACGGCGCGGCCAATGCGACGGCGATGCAGACGCTGGACGACCTGAAACTGCACGGGCCGGCGGGGCGCGAGGCGGCGCTTTTGACCTCGCTGGGGAGCCTGTACGGCGCGGATCGCCGGAGCCTGTTGGGGCCGGCGGGACGGGAGGCGCTGGCGGCGCTGAAGACGCTGGACGGCCTCTCGCCGGCCCAACGCCAGCCCAGCCACGGTGCGGCGTATCCGGCGGATGATCTGGGCGTGGGTCTGCACCAGGTCGCCACACTGATTAAAGCCGGCGTGGGTCTGGAGGCGGCGTGCCTGGATCACGGCGGGTATGATACTCATGTGGCCCAGTCGGGGGTGCTGGCGGACAGATTGAAGAGCCTGGGCGCGTCGCTGGCGGCCTTCGCGGCGGACCTCGGCCCGACGCTCTGGGCGGACACCACGGTGGTGGTGCTGTCCGAGTTCGGGCGGCGCGTGGAGGAGAACGACGGCGCGGGCACGGACCACGGCCGCGCCGGGGTGATGCTGGCGCTGGGTGGGCGCGGGATCGCCGGGGGGCGCGTGCATGGGCGGTGGCCGGGCCTCGCCCCGGCGCAGCGGGAGGGGCCGGGGGACTTAAAGGTGACGACGGATTATCGCAACGTGCTGGCCGAAATCGTGTCCCTGCGGCTGGGAAATCCGAACGTCGAGGCCGTGTTTCCGGGGCTGGCGCGGGAGCCGGTCGGGGTGGTGCATGGCTGAGGCGGCGTGGCCCTGGGGCGCGGCCGGCCTCCTGCGCCGCATGAGCCGGCGGGAGCGCGAGGCGGCGGCGAGCGACGAGGCGCTGGCGGCGCGCGTCCGCGCGACCGGGGACGCCGAGGCGTTCGCCGTACTGGTCACGCGCTACCGGAGCCGGCTGATCGCCCTGTCCCGGCGGATGCTGGCGGGGAGCCGGGGCGGGCCGGACGAGGCGGAGGACGTGGCCCAGGAGGCGTTCGTCGCCGCCTACGACCGGCGCGCGTCCTACCGGCGCGGCGAGCCGTTCCGGCCCTGGCTGTATCGGATCGCGCTCAACCGCTGCCTGGACCGCCTGCGCGCCCAGTCCCGCCGCCCCTCGCTCCACAGCTGGGAGGCCGTGGCCGCCGAGCCGGAGGCAGCGGAGGCAGGGCCGCTGACCGCATTGCTGGCCGATGAGCGCGAGGCGCGGCTCCAGGCGGCGGTCGCCGCCCTGCCGCCCAAGTACCGCGCCGTCTTCCTGCTGCGCCACCTGGATGACCTGTCCTATGAGGAGATCGCCGCCGCCACGGAGCTGCCGCTGGGGACGGTGAAGACCCACCTGTTCCGCGCCCGCGCCCTGCTGCGCGCGGCGCTCTCGGAGTATCTGGAACCATGAACTGCCATGCCGCCAACCACTTGATTCAGGGATCGCTGGACGCGCCGCTGTCCGCCACGGAGCGGGTGCGACTGGACGCGCATCTGGCGGACTGCCCCGCCTGCCGCCGCGCCTGGGACGAGTACCGGCGTCTCGCGCAGGCGGCGACGGTCTGGTCGCGGCGTTCCGGCGCGTCGGAAACGCCGCCGGACGAGTTCACGGCGCAGGTGCTGGCGCGCATCGCCGCCCGGCCGGCGCCCGCGCCGGGGCCGCTCCGGCCCCGCCTGCTGGAGATCGGCATGGCGCTGGCCGTGCTGATCGCCCTCTCCCTCTGGGTTTCTCCCCTGCTGCCCCCGCTGACCGGGTGGCGACTCGCCGTGACGGTGCCGTCGCCGACAATCTGGCTTGATGTGTTGGCCCAGATGCTGCGCGCCGCGCCGCAGGAAGCCCGGGGGCTTTGGACGGCGGCGGACAGCGTCGTGGCCGCCTTCCACTGGGCCGTGCTGATGCTGCTGCTGGCCCTGCCGGTCAATGTCCTGCTGTGCCTGCGCGCGCGGCGCGGCGTGCGGAGGGCGGCATGAAGCCGCATTCGGGCTATGGGGCCGGGCTGTACGTGAGCGGCCCGGCCATTTTCCTGTTTTTCCTGGTCTGCCTCGCCGCGCTGGTCGTGATCTTCTGGGGGGTGCGGCGTCAGGAGGCGCTGGTGATCCTCGGCGAGCGGGCGCGGCGGCGCTTGGACCAGGGGCGGGCACTGCCGACGCTGTGGGGGCTGAGCGCGGGGGTGCTGGTCGTGGCGGCGAGTGCCTTGCTGATGGGGACGCACGTGCTGGCGCTGGTGGGCGTGCTGCTGCTGGCGGCCGGATTCGGTCTGTCCGGCGCGGGCCTCGCCGTCGCGGCCTGGGCCGTGGGCGACGACCTGGCGGTGGTGCTGGGAGGCGATGAGGGGGATACGCTGTCGTCGCTGCGGCTGGGACTCTGGGCGCTGTTCCTGACCTCCTGGCTGCCGGTGATCGGCTGGGTTGCGGCCCTGCTGGCCGTCGCAGGCGGCGCCGGGGCCGTGCTGGAGGCGCTGCTGACGCGGCGGGAGAGTTGATCCCCGGACCGGGGAACCGGCAATGGCCGGTCGAGCGCAAATGCGGTATCATGGGAAAGAGGACCCGCCATGGCGACCATCCTGTGCGCGATGCCGGAGCACACCTACCGGCGCATGATGACCACGGAACGGGAGGCGGAACTGCGCGCGCTCGGCGACGTCACCCTCTGCCTCGATGCCCACGCGCTGACCGAGGAGGGCTATGGCGCACTCTGGGAGAGGGCCGACGCCGCCGTCACGGGTTGGGGCACGCGCGCGCCCACGCCGGCCATGCTGGACCGCGCCCGGCGCCTGCGGATCATCAGCCACACGGCGGGCTCCGTGCGCTGGCTGCCGCGCTACGCTTTAGAAAAAAGGGTCGTCGTCACGAGCGCCCAGGCGGCCATCGCGCGCACGGTGGCCGAATTCTGCCTCCTGAACGCGCTCACCCTGCTGCGGCGGCGTTCGGAGACGCTCTATGGCAAGACGGCCGGCCTGGTCGGCTTCGGCCACGTCGGGCGGCTGTTCCGCCAGCACCTGGCCGCGTTCGGGTGTCACGTCCTGGTGTCCGAACCCGCGTTGAGCGAAGAGGAGGCGGCGCGCTCCGGCGTGGAGTGCGTCGCCCTGCCGGCTCTGCTGCAAGGCTCCAAAGTGATCTCGCTGCACGCCCCGGACATCCCGGCCACGCGCGGCATGATCGGCGCGCCCGAGCTGGCCCTGATTCCCGACGGCGCGGTCTTCCTGAACTCGGCGCGCGGTCGGCTGGTGGACACCGGGGCGCTGACCGAGGCGCTGGCGGCGGGCCGGTTCTCGGCGGCCCTGGATGTCACCGAGCCGGAGCCGCTGCCGCCGGACCATCCCCTGCGCAGCCTCCCCAACGTCCTCCTGACGCCGCACGTCGCCGGGCCGACAGACGACGAGCTGCCGGAGCTGACGCGCATGGCACTGACGGACCTCGCCCGCTTCCTGCGGGGCGAACCCCCACTGCACCCGATTTCGCTCGAAGCGTATGACGTAATGAGCTTCTGATCGGCAGGAGATGCCATGAAGATCACCCAGGCCGACGTTTACCCGCTGCGGTTTCCGATGCGCGACGTCCTGCACATCGCGCGCGGGCCGGTCGGGGACGCCGTAGAAGGCGCGCAGCACGTCTACGTGCGGCTGACCGCCGACACCGGCGAGGTCGGCTGGGGCGAGTGCCGCCCCGTCCCGCGCTGGAGCTACGAGACGTTTGAAACCGCCGTCAGCACCCTCCGCCGCTACCTCGTCCCGGCCGTGCTGGGGCGCGACCCCTTTGACCTCGCCGGCCTGCACGCGGCGATGGACGTCGTCATCGCCCCCGGCCCGACCGTGGGGCAGCCCGTCGCCAAGAACGCCATTGACATGGCCGTGCATGACCTGATCGGACGCGCCACGGGCGTCCCGGTGCAGGCGCTGATGGGCGCGGCGCGTGCCCGCGAGCTGCCCGTGTGCTGGATCGTCAGCAAGCCGACCGCAGAGGAGGCGCACCGGGTCGCCGGGGAGGGCGCGGCGCGGGGCTTTCGCGCGTTCAAGGTCAAGGTGGGCCACGACCCGGTCACCGATGCCGACATGCTGCGCGCGGCGCTGGACGCCGTGCCGTCCGACTGCTATGTCTGGGCGGACGCGAACGCAGGGTACAGCCTGGCCGACGCGAAGCGGCTGGAGCGTCGGATTCGCGGCTTGGGCGTGGCGGTGCTGGAGCAGCCGCTGGCCGCCAACGCTTGGCTGGACCTGCGCGAACTGCGGGCCAAATCCGAAATCCCATTGGCGCTGGATGAGAGCGTCTACACGCCCGCCGACCTGCTGCAATTGGTCCGGCTGGAGGCGTTGGACATCCTGGTGCTGAAACTGGGCCGCATGGCGGGCCTGTACGGCTCGCGCCGGGCGGCGGAGATGGCGCTGGACGCCGGGCTGACGCTGCTGGGCAGCGGCCTGACCGAGTCTCGCCTCTCGCTGGCGGCCTCCACCCACCTGATGACCGCCTTCGGCGTCCCCGCCGCCGACCTCAACGGCCCGCAGTTCCTGGCCGACGACGCCACGCCCGGGTCGCTGGCCCCCCTGCCGTCCCTGCCCCTCCCCGCCGGCCCCGGCCTGGGCGTCACCCCAGACCCGGAGAAGCTGCGGCGTTACGCCGACGAGGCATGAGGTCCGCGCTGAGGATCGTCGGGCACCAGTGCCGCTCGATGTGCTCGATCACCAGGCGCGTCCCCCGGTCGTGGCTGACAAACGGGTGCCGGCGGGGGTTATACAGGGAGTCGGTGAGGTCGCGCACGAGCGCGCATTGGATGCCCCAGCGGGTCATCTGCCGGATGCCGAAGGTCCGATGCAGGATGCACATATTGGTATGCACCCCCGCCAGCAGCAGCGTCGTGATCCCGTGATGCCGCAGGAACCGATAGACCTCGGGGCCGCTTTCTGATATCACGTCCTCGTCGGCGACCCGCAGGGCGGAATGCTGCTGCGTCCAAGCGATGTGTGTCTCGCACTGCGGCTCGTCGTCGCACCCCCCGTCGCTGTCGTCAATCGGCAGCGGCGGGAAGTCCCCCACGGGAACGTCCGGCACGTCCAGCGGCGGCGCGTCCGCCATGCGCTGCCGGGCGGGCGCATCCCCGTAATGCTCCATGCAGTCTGAGGGGGCGTGGATGATGCGGACGCCGCGCGCCCGCGCTGCCTCCACCACCGGGGCCATCTTCATGGCGAGTGCGTCACAGCGGCGCGCCGCGCTCCGGCACCAGTGGCTGTCCCACATGTCGCAGATCAGCAGCGCCGTCTCCGTCGCCGGGATAACCTTGCGAACCGTCTGCACCCGCCGTTCGCCATTCTCTCCCGATACCCGGCTTCGCAGGTTGAGGCGGAGTGTCTGATGATTTACCAATGCTCTGTCCCCAAGGCTGTAAACAAGTAGGAGTTACGCAGTTGAGCCTCGTTTTAGATGGGGAAACAGCCTATAGCGCGAGCCTATCTACTCTCCAACTGCGTAACTCCTAACAAGGAAATCACGAACTGGTGGAGCGCCCCCACCATCACTCCATTGCTCCTGCTTGGCGCAACAGTTCAGCGATTTCGAGGCAGTCGTATGTGATTGCTTCTTTTAAGGGCGTGAATCCATGTTTGTCCCTGGCGTTGACATCTGCCCCACGGCGGATGAGCAGCGCGGCGGCATTTGGGCTGATGTCTGTGTCCAGAGCGGCGAGTAGCGCGGTGCGTCCCAACTGTGTGTCTCGGAGGTCGATCTCAGCGCCGTAATCGAGAAGAAGCTGAACACAATCGGTAGAATCTCGCTCCGCGGCCAAATGAAGAGCCGGCATATCATTGTAATAGTCCCCTAGCTTACGCAGATTCGGGTCACCGCCAGGCTCAAGCAGTATCTTCAGTGTCCCTGCGTCTCCTCTATCAGCGGCCCAACTGATAGCGGTCGAGCCTTTGTCGCTCATCGCATTGACGTCCGCGCCGTGGCTCAGGAGAGCCGACACCGCCTCCCTTTGTTTGGCCTTTGCTGCCAAGATCAGGGCCGTATTCCCCTGCTCGTCCCGCGCATCCACGTCGTCTGTTTCGGCGAGAAGCCGCCGCAAAGCTGCCACGTCCCCTTTTGTAGCAGCTTCGTGCAGTTGTAAGACTTGATCTAAGACTGGCATAGTCATACTGCGCACTCCCCTGTAGCAAACTTCAGGTCGTTATAGCGTCACACTTCGTCCAACAATGACCGGGCCAGAATACGCTCGGCGACTTCCATGGTCTTCAGCGCGTCGCCGAAGTGGGAGCCGGGGAGGGTGCCGGAGCGGACGCCGTCAATGAACTCGCGGCTCTTGTCGCGGAAGCCGCCGAAGGCCCAGAGGGCGTCGCCCCCGGCGACTTCCCGTGTGTCGAAGGGGACGCCCTGGGTGTCGCCGTCGGCGTAGAGTGTGCCCTGGCCCTCCGGGTCGGCCTCGGCGCAGATGCCCGGCGCGTGCATCTCCACCCGGAAGATGCGCCGCCCGCTGGTCCAGCTGTTGACCAGCACGCCGGTCGCGCCGGTGTCGAAGTGCAGCAGGGCGGCGAGGAAATTGATGTCCGGCGTCCCCACGGTCCGGGTCACACTCTGGATGTCCGCCACCTCGCCGTCGCAGAGCCAGCGCAGGGTGTCAATGGCGTGGACGCCGTCGTCCATCATGTGGTCGCGCGCGCCCAGAAACGGCGCGGGGCTGTGCTTGTAGAACTCGCAGATGGCATGGGTGATCGGCCCGCGCTCCCGGCACCTGTCGCGCAGGCGCACCAGCAGCGGGCAGGTGCGCCGCTGGAAGCCGACCTGGGTGATGCAGCCATTGGCCGCCGCGAGGTGCGCCAGGGCGCGCGCCTGGTGCAGCGTCAGGCCCATCGGCTTCTCAATGAAGAGGTTCAGACCCCGACCGAGGCACCACGTCCAGACGGGGTACATCACGTCCGGGTCGCCGATGGCGTACACGGCGTCGGGCGTGGTGTCTTCGATCATCTTCCGATAGTCCGCGTAGCGCGCCGCGATGCCGTACTTGTCCGCCGTGCCGTTCAGTCGCCCGCTGTCCAGGTCGCAGATGGCGGCGATCTCCACGTCGTCGAAGGAGGCCAGAGAGGGGTAATGCACGGCGTTCGCCATTCCCCCCGCGCCGATCATCGCCACCCGCACTTTCGTCATGGCCGCGCCTCCGCGAACAAGGACCGGGCGAACGCGAGGTCCTCCGCGACCAGGCAGTCCACCGCTGACTCATCATCGTACTCGGCGGTCAGGCAGACCCCGCCTGCGTACCCGCGCCGTATCAACTCTGCCGCCACGCGCGGCCAGGAGGCCAGCCCCTGCCGGCCCGTCGTCCAGGACACTCCCCAGCGGGCTGGCGCATCCTCCGGCCCCGGCTCGCGCCGCCAGAGGGCGTTCTTGAGGTTGACCAGCGCCAGATGCGACCAGACGATCTCGATGGCGAGTTCTGGGCCTTCGCCGTTGAGGGCGTTGTGCGCGGCGTCCCAGACCGCGCCGATATGGGCCGGGTCGAAACGCTCGAACAGCCGGCGCAGCCCCAGCGCATGGGGGACGAAGCGGTCGCAGTGGTTCTGGATGCCGACCTTGACGCCATAGCGCTCCAGCAGCGGCACGAGCGCCTCCAACTCGCGCAGCGCCCGCGCCTCGGTCGCCAGATAACCCTCGTCCCCAATGGGAATCATGATACGCAGCAAGGGGACGCCGGCCTCGGCGCACGCCGCAATCGTCGCCTCATCGGTCGGCCCGGCCACGCTGGTGATCGTCAGCCCGAAGTCCGCCAGCAGTCGGCCCGCCGCCGGCAGGCCCCGCGCCACGCGCCCCGGCTCGACCTGAAAGCCGGGCCGCACCGGCAGCTCGACGCCGGTGAAACCGAGACCGCGGACATGCCGCCCCAGTTCCGGCAGCGGCATCCGCCAGGGCTTGGTGAAGACCGAAAACTGAATGGGCGTGCTCTGTGGCATGGTTTCTCCCGTCCGAGCCATCTTCGGGGTGGCATTCGCGGCGCGGGCCGGAATCTCCTGCCGGGGAGGGAGAAAAGGCCCCGCCGTCGAATAGGACCATGAAGACACAGGAAGGGCGGGCATGGGGGACGGCATGGACCGTGTGCTGGACATCGGCATCATCGGCACGGGGGCGCGCGGCATCGGCTGCTTCGGCACTCTGATTGGGCGACGTACCGACGCGCGGGTCGCGGCCCTGGCGGACACGAATCCGGTGCGCCTAGCGGTCGCCGCCGGCAGGCTGTCGCTGGAGGTGGCCCGCTACACGGACGCGGGGGAGATGCTGACGCGGGAGCGCCTGGACGCCGTGATCGTCACCACCCCCGACCGGTTTCACGCCACCGACGTGATTGCCGCCCTGCGCGCCGGGGTCTCGCACGTCCTGGTGGACAAGCCGCTCGCCACGACGGCGCAAGACTGCCTGCGCGTCGCGCAGGCCGCCCGCGAGACCGGCGGACACGTCGCCATCGGCTTCAACCTACGGCACCTGCCGCTGGCGCGCAAGATCAAGGAGATCATCCAGGACGGCCTGATCGGCGACCTGATGCTGATCCAGAACCAGGAGTTTTACGACGGCGGGCGCACGTACATGGCCCGCTGGAACCGTCGGCGGGAGTGGTCAGGCGGCCTGTGGATCCACAAAGGCTCTCACGACTTCGACATCTTCAACTGGTGGAATTCGCGGGGGACGCCGATGCGGGTGGGCGCCTTCGCGGGGGTCAACGCCCTGCGCCCGGACGAAATCCCCTTCGCAGTCACCCCGGACACGCCGGTCGGACCCTACTGCGGCGTCTGCGCCTACGCCGACATCTGCCCTGACCGGGTGACGGACACCGGGGGCGGCCTGTTCGACGACGCGGCGGCGCAGGCGGACGGCTACCGCAAGGACCTGTGCGTCTTCCTGTCCGACAAGGACACGCACGACAACGGCATTGCGCTGGTCGAGTACGACAACAACGTGCGGGCCAGCCACAGCGAGTGCTTCATCTGCAACTTCGATGACCGCCGCTACACCATCGTCGGGGATCGCGGCCTGTTGATGGCGAGCGTCGCCAGCCCGGATCGCATCGAGCTGCGGCCCCGCTGGGGCCAGGACCAGATCATCGCGGTGCCGCCCGCGGGGGAGGGGATGCACGGCGGGGCCGACCCGCTGCTGCTGGAGGATTTTCTCAGCAGCATCCGCGGCGGCACGCCGCCCGCCTCCACGCTGCGGGACGGGGCGCGGGCGGTCGCCGTCGGCGAGGCCGCCGAAATCTCCTGGCGCGAGCACCGGCTGGTCAATGTCGGTGAACTGGCGGACCTCTCCGATCCCGCATTGGACGTGTGAACCTATGAGCCATTTCGCCCATCTAGGGCCGTTCAGCGATTTCGTAGATGCCGCCCGGCGGTCCGGTCCCGTATGTCCCCTCGCGCCGCCGGGGCTGGAGACCCAGCGTAGGGTGCGCGAGGCGCTGTCGTTCGCCCCCGGCCCGGCGGAGCCGCAGGATGTCGCCGTCGCGCGGGCCTGGCAGCGCGACGGCATAAATGGGCAGGAAATCTCCTGGTGGGTCGGCTACGGCCCCCGCACCCGCGCCTGGCTGCTGCGGCCTGCCGGCGTGACGGGCCGATTGCCGGGCGTCGTGGCGCTGCACGATCACGGCGGCTTCAAGTATTACGGCAAGGAAAAGATCGCGGACGGCCCCGACGAGACGCCGGAGATGCTTCGGCCCTTCCGCGAGGTCTGTTACGGCGGGTGGGCCTACGCCAACGCGCTGGCGCGGGAGGGGTTTGCCGTCCTCGTGCCGGACGCCTTCCTCTGGGGCAGCCGCCGCTTCCCCTGGGACCTCGTCTCCGGCGGCCGGCGCGGGGAATGTGACGCCGCTCGCCACACGGCGGAGCAGATCGCCGCCTACAACGCCGACACGGCCGCGCACGAGCACGTCGTCGAGAAGTACTGCTCGGTGCTGGGGACCACGCTCGCCGCCGTTGTCAGCTACGAGGATCGGGTGGCAGTCGGCTGCCTGGCATCCCGCGAGGACGTGGACGGCGATGCGCTCGGCTGCATCGGGCTGTCCGGCGGGGGCGCGCGCTCCGCGCTGCTCCAGGCGACGTGCGACCGCATTCGTGCCGCCGCAATCGTCGGCATGATGTCCACCTACGAGGGGCTGCTGGACCACAACATCTCCTGCCACACCTGGATGCTGTTCCCGCAGGGCTGGAGCCGCCACGGGGACTGGGCTGACCTGGCCGCCTGCCGCGCCCCATCCCCACTGCTCGTTCAATACGACCGGGAGGACGGCCTGTTCACAATGGCCGGCATGGAGGCGGCACACCATCGCCTAGCGGCGCACTACGAATCCGTCGGCCACCCGGAGAATTATGTCGGTCGGTTCTACCCGGGGCCGCACAAGTTCGACCTGGAGATGCAGGGCGAGGCCTTCGCCTGGCTGGCGCGGCATCTGAGATCGTCCGACGTGAGGGAAAGAAAGCACTCATGGAAGTGATTGTTGTTGACACCAAGCAAGAACTTGGGCAAAGGGCCGCCGCCGAGGGGGCAGAGGCGATCCGGCGGGCGATCCGGGAGAACGGGGCGGCGAACATCATCTTGGCCACGGGGGCGTCGCAGTTCGAGATGCTGGCCGAGCTGGCGGCGGCGGAAGACATTGAGTGGGGCCGGGTGACGGGGTTTCACCTGGACGAGTACGCCGGGATGCCGATGTCCCACCCGGCGTCGTTCCGGCGGTATCTGAAGGAGCGGTTTTTGGACAAGCTGCCGGAGCCGCTGCGCGCATTCCACTTCATCAACGGGGAGGGCGACTGCGCCGCCGAGTGCCGCCGCCTGGGCGCGCTGATCGCCGACCATCCCATCGCCGTGGCCTTCGTTGGCATCGGCGAGAACGGGCACCTGGCTTTTAATGACCCGCCCGCGGATTTTGAGACGGAGCAGCCATACATCGTCGTCAGCTTGGACGAGGACTGTCGGCGGCAGCAGCTCGGCGAGGGCTGGTTTCCGAGCCTGGATGACGTCCCCACGCAGGCGATCTCCATGTCCATTCGCCAGATCATGAAGTCCGCGCGGATCGTCTGCTGCGCGCCGGACGCCCGCAAGGCGCGGCCCGTCCAGGCGACGGTGGAGGGGCCGGTCACGCCGCAAGCGCCGGCCTCCATCCTCCAGCGTCACCTCCAGGCCACGCTCTACCTGGACCCCGCCTCGGCGTCGCTGCTGGCGCGGCGGAAAGAGGGATGACGATGCCGCTCCGTGTCTGCGGCAGGCTGTGCGACACCGGCGAGGTGGCGACTCTCTCGGTGGCCGGTGGCCGCATCGCCGGCTTCCGCGTCGGGGCGGAGGAGGTAGACCTCGGCGGCCCGGACCTGTGGCTGTCGCCGGGCTTTTTGGACCTGCAACTGAACGGCTACGGCGGGCACGACTTCAACCAGGGCTACTGGGGCGGCGCGGCCGAGGGGCCGCACGACCTGCGCCCCATCTTTGAGTCTGCGGCGCGGGCCGGGACGGCGCTGCTCTGCCCCACGATGACGACCAACAGCGCCGAGAGCATCGCGGCGAGCCTGTCCCGCCTGTCCCGCACCCTGGACGCCGACCCGCAACTGGCTGCCCGCGTACCCGGCCTCCACCTGGAAGGGCCTTACCTGTCCTCCGAGGACGGGCCGCGCGGGGCGCATCCCCGAGAGTACGTCCGC
>JAFAZD010000337.1 GCA_019239955.1 Armatimonadota bacterium
CGCCGGACGGACCTAACCCTGCCGCTATCGCGGCGGTCCCTTCCCTGCCAGGGAAGGGACCGGCCGGAGCGAGGCACGAGCGCAGGCCGGGGTTAGGTCTGTCCGACCTCCTCCGGCTTCGGCTCCTCCGGCGGCTTGGGGATGCGCTGGCTCTCCGCGTCTTCAATCTCCACCGCGCCGTAGTAGGCGACGGGGCTGCCGACGCGCAGCGCCCAGCCCTGGTCGCCGTAGCTCCAGTGCCACCACTCGCCGACGTAATTCGTCAGCCCCGCGTCCTCCATCGCCTCAATCAGCATAATGCGATTGGTCCGCGCCTGCTCGGAGAGTTTGTGATAATAGGTCGGCGCGGCCTCCCAGCCCTGGATGGGCGATGTGAAGTCCAGGCCCTGACCGTCCGGCCCGCGCACCCCCACGTCCACCGCGCCGCCCGTCATGTGCGGCGGCGGCGAGACGTCGTCCGGCGGCGCGACCATGCGGTTGAGCATCCGCTGCAGCGTCGCGTTGGACCATTCGGGGTGCTTCTCCGTCATGTCCTTCGTGAAGCCCTCCCGAATCTGGCGCTGCATCTCCCGCGTCCGCAGCGCCGTCCCCACGGTCAGCGTGTGCCCCTCCGGCAGCGACGCCTGCACGTGGTTGAGCATGTGCGCCACGGTCTCGCGCAGGAACGGCAGGCAGCCGGGGAGCAGGATAATGCCGGGGCAGAACTGACGCAAATCCACCAGCGGCTCGCCGTGATCGTGGATCGGCACGGCCCGCATCTTCGCCAGCGGCTCGCCGAACGAGCGCAGGTCGAATCGCTGGTCAAAACTGGGCTTCGCAAGCAGCTTGGGGAACGGCTTTTTGAGGAAATCAGGGGCAGCCAACAAACTCTCCGTCAAACACAAACTCAGCCGGGCCGGACATGTTGACCGGGTAGCCCTCGCCCGCCCAGTCAATCTCCAGCGTCCCGCCTTTGGACATGACCTTGACTGGCGAGCGGACATCGCCCATGCCGACCGTGTGGTACAACTGCGCCGCGACGCCGACGGCGCACGCGCCCGTGCCGCACCCCAGCGTCTCGCCGACCCCGCGCTCCCAGATGCGGACGGCAATCGTGCTGTCGCCCTGCGGCGTCGCCCAGAGAACCGTGGTCCGCTCCGGGAACAGGGGGTGCAGCTCAATCAATGGCGAGACGCGCTGAAACGTCAGTTCATCCGGCGGCACGAGGCCAAAGATGACGCTGTGCGTGCTGCCTGTGTTCATGGCCGTGATATGGTAGGTCACGTCACCAACGGACAGCGGGTAGCCAATGACCCAGCCGGAGCCGCCGCAGAAGGGGATCTCGGCGGGCGCAAATTTCGGCAATCCCATTCCCACGCGCAGCCGCGCCGCCCGCCCGTCCTCGGCGACTTCCAGGAGCCGCATGGCCTTCGGCCCTTCTTTGGTCGCCACATCGAACGACTCATCTCTTTTCACCCAACCCGCCCGATGCGCCCACAAACCCGCGCAGCGCAGGCCATTGCCGCACATATCCTCCGTGCCGTCCGGGTTGAACATCCGCATGGAGAACGCCGCACTGGGCGCGTCTCTCCCGGCAACTAGCAGCCCGTCCGCACCGACCCCGAAATGCCGCTCGCACAGCCGGATCGCCAGTATAGCCAGGTCGGCGTCTTCGGGCAGTGATGCTGCATCCAGCACCACGAAGTCGTTGCCGACCCCCTGCATCTTCGTGAACCGCATAGACTATTGAACAGGAGGGCAGGGATGCCGGTTCCCCTCCCTCCGACTCCCCCAGAATTGGGGGGCGGGGGCGACCTCACTCCCTCCAGTCAAACACCATCGCCAGGCGGCTCGCCCGCCCGTGCAGCAGGTCTTGATAGGCCGCCTGGCAGTCGTGCGGCGAGACGATCTGCGCCAGACCGGCCACCAACACCCGGCCCTCGGCCAGCCAGCGCAGGGCCGCCGCCAGGCTGTCGTAGATGCTGCCCGTGCGGAACTCCGCCGGGTGCAGCGGCAGCTCCCACTCCCAGCCGCTGCGCAGGACGACGTAGTGGTGAAAGACAGCGTGGAGGAGTTCCTGGGCGTACAGTTCCGTCTTGCGCCGCCAGGGGGTGCCGACCAGCACGACCTCGCCGCGCTTCCGCACCATGCGGCAGCCGTCCAGGGCGGCCTGCTCGTGCCCGGAGCATTCCAGCACGAGGGCGACCCGCCCGGCGGCGGGGAAATCCGGCGCGCGGACGGACGGGTACACGGACGCGATGCCCTTTTCGTGCGCCAGCGCCCGCCGCCGCTCGTCGGGGTCGCAGGCCAGCACATCGTAGCCGCAGGACTGGAACATCTGCGCCGCCAGGTGGCCGACCAGGCCAAGGCCCGTCACCAGAACCGTCTGTGGCGGGCGGGCCGTCGTGGTGGTCAGGGTGCTCAGGGAGACGCCCATCAGGCGCGCGAAGACCGCCTCCGGCGGCGGCAGGCCGGCGGGCAGTTTCAGCGCCTCCGCCTGGCCCATCCGTTGCCACGACCGGTGCGATCCCATGCAGAAGGCGTGATCGCCCGGCCCCAGCCCCCGCACCTCGGCACCGACTTCCTCCACTTCAAATACGGCGGCGTAGCCGGGCCGGGCCGGGAACGACTGTCCCTGATAGGCGGAAGCCAGTTCCGTGCCGGCGCTGATCAGCGTCACCAGCGTCCGCCCCGCGACCTCCTGCGGCCCCAGCGGGCGCGCGTCCCGCTCGGCGGGCAATAACTCGGCCTGCTCCCGCGCCGTGATTGTGACGGTGTAATCAGTGTTCACAGTGCCAGCCCTATTTCCGCCGCGACTGATCGGACGTGTAGTGCTGCCTGCGTGTATTCCTCCTCCGACGGCAGGTGTTCCAGCATCAGCGGCGTGTCGGGGGGCAGTTTGTCCATCTCTTCCAGAAAGACTCGGTAGTCCAAAGCGCCCAGCCCAGGACGCACCTCGTCCAGATGCACGGTCAGCCGGCTCGCCAGCGCGATGTCCTTCGCATGACAGCCTTTGATCCACGGCCCCAGCGTGGCAAAGCACTCCCGGAGGAGGTCGCCGTTGGCGAAGAATCGCTGCGGCGAGCAGATGAGGTTCACCGGGTCCAGATGCACGGCGAACTGCGGGCGATCAATGGCCTCGCGCAGCCGCCGGTAACTCTCCGGCCCGTCGGGGTACATCCAGGGCATCGTCTCCAGCGTGTAGAACGCGCGGTCCGGCTTCACCGCGTCAATGATGCCCTGGACGCTCGCCACGATCCGGTCAAATGTCTGCGGGGTGAGATTCTCGGGGTGGGGGCCGTCCCATTGCGCGTCGCACGACCCGGCGATGTTGACGCAGCACCACGCCCCGACCCGATCCGCCAGCGCCAGTTGATCCTTGCAGTGCTGCACGGCCGCCCGGCGCTCCGCCTCATCGGGACTGAGCGGGTTGCTCCACGCCCCGACCTCGGCGATCACGATGTCGGCCTCCCGCGCCGCCCCGGCATACGCGCGCACCCTGTCCTCCGACGCCGCCTTGTCCACCGGGCAGTATGCCGCCCGATAGCCCTGCGCCTGCGCCGCCGCCACCCATCGCTCCGGCGTGGAGCAGTCGCCAAACACCGGCCCGCCGAGTCTCATCGGTCAATCCTCCGCTTGTACTTGGCGCTTCAATCAGGAAAGCCGATTATCGGCTTCCGTGCTGTGACCACAACAGGTTAGCCATCATCAACAGCATGATTATCAATCCGATGACGAGTGCCATGTTCTGGCTAATGGTATGAGTGCTGTACAAGAGCATGTTCAGTGACACCATCAGCGAAAGGATTATGCCATTGATGACTGACTTCGGTTTCTTGTTCATCATGGACTCGGAGAATGGCTCTAGACCTCTTGCCGAGGCTGCCCCTGGCGTTGAACGGCAGGCTATTCTCTGTTGCTCGCCGGGTGAACTGGAAACAGGGGCGCTCACTCCCCCTCCGGGTACGACCCCAGCACGTTGACGTAGATGGAGTGGCGGCGCAGCTCCTCCAGCGCCTGACGCACCGGCTCGTCCTGCTCGTGGCCCTGGAAGTCCACGAACTGCACGTACTCCCAGGCCGTGCCGCGCGCGGGGCGGGTGGCGATCATGGTCATGTTGACGTTGTGGTGCTCAAACGCCCGCAGCGCCCGCCCCAGCGACCCCGGCTCATTGCGGACGGCGAACAGCAGGCTGGTCTTGTCCCGGCCCGTCGGCGGCGGCTCGTTGCGCCCGATCACCAGGAACCGGGTGCGGTTGTTTGGGTTGTCCTGGATGCTGTCAAAGAGCACGGGGACGTTGTGGACCTCGGCGGCGCGCAGCGGGGCGATGGCCGCGCCCTCCGGGTCGGCGGCGGCGCGCTCGGCGGCCTTGGAAGTGGGCTGAACCTCAGTGATCTCGGCGTTGGGCAGGTGGGTGTCCAGCCAGCGTCGACACTGGGCAATCACGATTGGTGCGGAATAGAGTCGCCGAATTTGCTCCAGGGACTTGGCGTGCGTCACCAGGTTCTGGACAATGGTGACGAACACCTCGGCGCAGACGCGCAGCGTGGTGTCGTGGAACATGTCCAGGGTGTACGTCACCACGCCCTCGGTGGAATTCTCCACAGGGACGACGCCGTAGTCGGCGCGCTCGCGCTCCACCTCGCCGAACACATCGGGGATGGAGCGGCAGTCGTGGTAGAGGGTGGACGAGCCGAACCGCTGCAGGGCCGCCATCTCGGTGAACGTCCCCGGCGGCCCCCAGTAGGCCACCGTCATCGGCTTCTGCAAGGCGATGCTGGCCGAGATGATCTCCCGGTAGATCGCCAGCAGCGCCTCGCGCGGCAGCGGCCCCGTGTGCAGCGCCAGGAGGCGCTGAAGGAGATCCCGCTCCCGCTCCGGCGCGAAGTAGCGCTGGCTGGCGCTGCCCGCCTTCTGCCGCCCCACTTCCAGCGACAGCTCGGCGCGCCGGTTCAGCAGCGCCACGAGCTCGGTGTCCACGGCATCAATCTGGCCGCGCAGTTCCTGTAAATCCATCACGCGCCCCTGTTCGCCGCCCGCCGCCCCGATTCCTGCCCAGATCCTCACGCCGGGCGTGCGTCAAGATTGTGAACTGCCCCCGGCGTTGTCGGCTCCGGCGTTGAAACGCCGGGCTGTTAAGAGCAAATGCCCGCCTGCGCGGGCAGAGGAAGGCACACGCCCCTGCCCACGCAGATCCTTGCCCTTACCCTCGGGCATTTGAACTTGGAAGCATGGGGCTTCAGCCCCGTGAACGCCGACCCTCACAAAAATGAGCCACACCCCCTCACGCCGTCTTTCAAGCATTAAGGCCCATCCAGGAGGAATCTGGCGGGTGAGGCGGGAACTTGGTCAAGGCTTGCTCGGCAGTGGACCGATTGGCGGCTGCTCTTCTGCTGAGGACGCGACGGCCGCCGTCCCTGGGAGGAAAACATCCATGCGGCAACGACGAAGCGCTCGGCTTGTCCCGCCCCTCGCCCTATCACTGCTCGCCCTAGCGCTGTGCCTGCTGGCCTCGACGCCGCTGCGGGCGCAGACCTTCACCAACCCGCTCGTCACCGGCGCCGGTGACCCGTACATCACGTACAAGAACGGGATGTACTATTTCCTCACAACCAACATCTCCGGCATCATCACGATCCAGGCTTCCCCCTCCCTGGCGACCCTCGGTACTGCGCCCCCGGTGAGCGTCTACAACACCGGCGGCTCTTTCTTTGAGTCCCCGGAATTGTATCAGTTCAACGGCCTCTGGTACATCTACTACACCCAGGGCCTGTACGGCATCGTCGTGGTCGAGAGCGACACCAGCAATCCGTTGGGGACGTATCACTACAAGAACACGCTGACGAACAACACGTATGACGGCTCCCTGCTCATCATGCCGAATGGGAACCTGTACCTGCTCGGCTCGACCTTCGGCAGCATCGTAATCCAGCCGCTGTCCAATCCCTACACCGTCGGCGGGGCGCAGACCACGCTCGCGGTGCATGACCAGCCCTGGGAACTGCAAGCCGGCAACGCCATTGAAGGCCCCAACCCCTTCTGGCATAACGGCCAGCTCATCATCCTCTACACGGTCGGTAAATATTACGAGAGCAACTACGCCGCCGGGGCGCTACGCTACAACGGCGGGGATCCCGCCAACGCCGCCTCCTACAGCAAGCTGCCCGGCCCGCTCTTCAGCCAGGACGCCAATGCCGGCGTCTATGCACCGGGCGTGCCGAGCGCGTTCGCCTCGCCCGACGGAATGCAGGTCTGGTTCGCCTATTCGGACTACAACGACACCAGCGGCCAGGACGCACACCGCACCATCCTGGCCCAGCAGATGCACTTCGACGCCGCCAACAACCCGATTCTGGACACCCCGGTCCCGCCGGGCCAGCCGATCCCGCTGCCGTCCGGCGACCCCAAAGGCTCCCTGCTCACCGGTGCTGCCTTCTCGCTGACCAACGAGGCGGCGGGCCTGAACCTGGAGGACCCGAACTCTTCTGGGGTTTCGGGAGCGCTGGTCCAGCTCAATACCCCCAACGGCATGGGCGCACAAAGCTGGCGATTGGACGCGGCCTCCCTGGGCGTCTATTCGCTCTACAACATCGCGGGGGCGCAGAATTTAGATGATCCGGGCGGCTCGAATGCGCTGGGTACCAAGCTCCAGTTCTATACTCCCGACGGTGCGACCGCGCAGCAGTGGCGGTTTACGCTTCAGGGCGGCTTCCAAAGCCAGGGCGACGGCACGTACACGCTGACGAACGTGGCGGCGGGCCTGAACCTGGACGATCCGAGCGGCTCCAACCAACCTGGCACCAAGCTTCAGCTTTACACCCCCAACGGCGCGACCGCCCAGAATTTTGAACTCTATCCCGCGCCTGACGACCAGGGCCTCATCTCTGGGGCGCTCTACACGCTGACCAGCGTGGCGGGGGGATTGAACCTGGACAACCCCAGCGGCTCCAAGCAGGCGGGGACGCCGCTTCAGCTTTACTACGCCAACAACGCCACCGCCCAGGACTGGCGCATTGACGCGGTCGGCGACGGCGTCTACACGCTGACCAACCTCGCGTCCGGCATGTTGCGCCTGGACGATCCGAGCGGCTCCACGCAACCCGGCACCCAGCTCCAGTTGTATTACGACAACACCCTGCCGCCGCAGAACTGGATCATCCGGCGGCAGCCGGACGGCGCGTATACGCTGACGAACGTGGCGGCGGGCCTGAACCTGAACGACCCCGGCGGCTCGAATGCGCCTGGCACCAAGCTCCAGCTCGACGCCCCCGACGGCGCGACCGCGCAGGAGTGGCACATCCAATTGGCGCCGGACACCAACGGGATCGTTATCGGGGCGCACTACACCCTGACCAACGAGGCCAGCGGGCTGGCGCTGTCGGTGCCCGGCTCCTCCACCAACGCCTTCACGCAGGTGGATCAGGAGCCGAACGCCGGCGGGGCGAACCAGCAGTGGCGGCTGGACGCGCTCGGCGATGGCCTCTACAACGGTGCCTACCTCTACACCCTCACCAACGTCAACAGCGGCCTGCGCCTGGACGACCCCGGCGGCTCCAATCAGGAGGGCACGCTGCTGTGGCAGTATTACCCCAACACGGCGACGGCCCAGCAGTATCAGCTCAATCGGCAGGGCGACGGCAGCTACACGCTGACCAATGTAGCGGCGGGCCTGAACCTGGACGATCCCGGCGGCTCCCACGCCGTCGGCACCAAAGTCCAGCTCTACCACGCCAACGGCGCGACCGCTCAGAACTGGCAGTTCGGGCTGGTCGCCTCGGACACCACCCCACCGGCCACGACAGCCACGCCCAATCCCGCCGCCCCCAATGGCGGCGGCGGCTGGTACACCGGCCCGGTCCAGGTGACGCTCACCGTCACCGACCCGCACGGAGCGGCGAACGTCAAGGCCACCTATTACGCCCTCGATGGCGCTGCCTCCCAGGCCTACGCCAGCCCCGTCTCCGTCTCCGGGGACGCAGTCCATACCCTGACCTACCACAGCATAGACCAGGCCGGCAACGCCGAGGCCGCCCGGACGCTGACGGTCAAGATTGACGGCACCCCGCCCGTCACCACGGCCACGGCGGCCACCATGCCCGCCACGGCCAACGCTGCCGGGAGCATCCAGGTGACGCTGACGGCCACGGACAATCTCTCCGGCGTCGCCGCCACCTACTACACGCTGGACGGTGGGGCGCAGCAGACGTATACCGCCGGAACGCCCGTCACTATCACGGGCGTAGGCAACCATACCCTCTCCTACTACAGCACAGATATAGCCGGCAACACCGAGTTGACTCATACGCTGACTATCACGCTCACGGCGCGGGTGCTGCACACGTTCGCGCCGGGCCTGCAAATGATCGCCGTCACCGAGGATTACAGCGGCGTCGGCTTTGCCGGGGCATGGGACGCCCCGGCGGGGCAGAGATTGGCCGTCTGGAACCTTAGCCTCCCGATACCCCGGTACGTTTACACCCCTCAGTCGCCCGCCGACGCCTTGCGCCCCGGCCAGGGCTACTGGGTTCAGCTGGCCCAGACCACGCGCCTGTTCGACACGGGCACGCCCGCTACCGGCGGCCCGATCCCGCTCGTCTCCGGCTGGAACATGATCGGCAATCCCTTCGCCTCTGCCGTCAGCCCGAGCGCCGTGCTGGTCAAGGACGTGGCGGGCCACCAGTTTACATTCGCGCAGGCCAACGCGCAGGCGCTGGTCTATAGCACCCTCTACACTTGGCCGGTGGGGGCCACGCGGTACCAGACACAGGGGCCGGGGGGCACTCTGTTGCCATACCAGGGCTACTGGCTCTACGCCTTCCGCCCGTGCAGCCTGCTGATCCCGGCACCGGCGGGCGGGCAGGCCGTCAGGAGACGCTGACCCGCGCGGATGGCGAAGATGTTGCATGCGAAGGGGACGCAATGATCCAGCGGGACGTGTTAACATTCGGCGAGACCATGCTGCGGCTGTCGCCGCCGGGGCGGCTGCGGCTGGACCAGGCGGCGGCGCTGGATGTCTGGGTGGCCGGCAGCGAGTCCAACCTGGCCGCCGCCCTGTGCGGCCTGGGCCTGTCCGCGACCTGGGTGAGCCGCCTGCCGGATAACCCGGTCGGGCGCAGGATCGAGGCGGTGCTGCGCGCGCGGGGCGTGGACGTCTCGCACGTCGTCTGGGCGCCCGCCGACGAGCGCGCCGGCCTGTACTTTTTTGAGGCCGCCGCCCCGCCGCGCCCGGCGACGGTGGTGTACGACCGCGCCGGCTCCGCCGCCAGCCGCCTTTCGCCCGCCGCCCTGCCCGACGCCCTCTTCGACATGCACCGGCACCTGCACGTCAGCGGCATCACGCCCGCGCTGTCCGCCTCCTGCGCCGAGGCCGTCACGGATGCGGTCCGGCGGGCGAAGGCGCGGGGCCGGACGGTCTCGCTGGACATCAACTACCGCGCCAAGCTCTGGCCGCCCGAAGCCGCCGCCGCCGCGCTGTCCCCGCTGCTGGCGCAGGCCGACGTCGTCTTCTGCGGGCGCGAGGACGCCGCCCGGCTGTTCGGCCTGTCCGGGGATAATGAGGCACGGGCGCGGGGTCTCCGCTCCCGCTTCGACATCCCGGTCGTGGCACTGACGGCGGGCGCGGACGGGGCGGTGGGCTGCGACGCGGGTGGCTGCCGCGCCATGCCGGCGGTCCCGGTGGCGGAACCCTCCGAGCGGCTCGGCTCCGGCGACGCCTTCGCCGCCGGGTTCCTGGCCGAGTACCTGCCCGGCGCGCCGCTGGAGCGCGCGCTGCGCCTGGGAGTCGCCGCCGCCGCCCTCAAGCGCACCGTCCCCGGCGACATGCTGGTCGCCACCCGCGCCGAGGTGGGGGCCATCGCCGCCCAGGAGGGGGAGTCCGCCTGGCGCTAATGCTCACGGGCGGAGGGGGGGATATTGCGCCTATGCTCACGTCCACCTTCATTCATGCGCCCGGCGTCGGCCCCGCCACCGAGCGCAGCCTGTGGGGCCAGGGCGCGAACGACTGGTGGGCCTTCCTGGAGGCGGGGAAGCGCCTCCGAGTCCCGCCCCGCCACCGGGCGGCACTGGTGGAGACGGTGGAGCAGAGCGTCGCCCACCTGGAGGCCGCCCGTGCCGACTGGTTCGCCCGCCGCCTGCCCAAGAAGGAGCACTGGCGGGCCGTCTCCGCCTTCCCGAAGGTCGGCTTTTTGGACATCGAGACCGACGGCGGCTTCTCGCCCGACTCCCTCACCGTGATCGGCCTCTCCGACGGCTCCGAGACCCACGCCTATCTGAAGGGCCGTGATCTCGCCCGATTCGCCTTCGACTGCCAGGACTACGACGGATTCGTGACCTTCTTCGGCACCGGATTCGATCTGCCCTTCCTCAAGCGCCGCTTCCCCGTCCTGGAGAACGTCTTCGCCGGTAGATTTCATGTGGACCTCTGCCCGCTGCTCAAGCGCCTGGGCCACACCGGGGGCCTGAAGAGCATCGAGCGCCAATTGGGCATCCCCCGCGTCCCGGAGACTGACGGCCTGACCGGCTACGACGCCGTCCGGCTGTGGCGCGCGTACCGCAAGGGCGGGCGCGGGGCCGACGACGCCCTGCGCCTGCTGCTCGCCTACAACCGGGAGGACGTCGTCAACATGAAACTGCTGCTCGACTACGCCCTGCCCCGCCTGCGCGCCGCGAGCGGGTATAATGTCCTGGAAACTGACGCCGTGAAAGGAGCCTGACCGCCGATGGCCCAGGAAAATTCCAATACGCCCGACACTACCGAGGAGGTACAGGCGACCGCCGAGGAGCAGGGGACGCCCGACACCGAGGCCGCGCCCGCCCTCAACACCCCTGCTCTCAATCGCGCCCAGCGCCGCGCCCAGGCGCGCGGCAAGACCGGCTCGGGCGGCGCGAACGCCCCCGCCGCGCATGGGGGCGGGGGGCGCCCCGCCGGTCGCCCCGGCGGCCCCGCCGTCCCGGTCCGCTTCCCCCGCACCGGACACAAATGATGCGCCTGGCCGGGCCCCTTGCGGCCCGAAAGGAAAATCCGATGTCCCCCCGCCTCTCGCTCGCTGCCGTGCTGCTCTCCGTCGGCGCGATGTCCGTGGGCGTCGCCGCGCCCCCCATCCCGAAAAAGGCCGCCGCGGCCCGAGCCATCAGCCCGCAGGCCAGGGCCCTGCTCACCCAGATGGTCGCCGCCGAAAAGGGCCTCACGTCCTACGCCGGCACGATCTCGATCACCGACATGGCCGGCCCGGGCCAGTCGCGCCGGTCTCAGGTCGCGCTCAAGGTCAAGAAGCCGAACCTCGCCGCCGTCACCGTATCATCCGGCGGAACGCCGATGGCTCAGGCCGTGGCTGACGGCAGTACGCTCGCCCTGGTGGACTTCGGCCAGAAGAAGTACGTCCAGCAGCCCGTGACCGGCGCGGCGGGTCCTGCCCAGGCGCTGGAGGCGGGCCAGAGCGCCCTCGCCTCCTTCACCCTGCATCCTGAGTCCGTCTCGCAGATCATCACGGGCGCGCGCACCCAGTCAGTCATGGTGGGGCCGGCGGACGTGTCCGGCAGTGAGACTCTCCAGAACGTGGTCGCCAGGCTCCAGATGCAGCCCGGCGTCGTCGAGACGATCACGTTCGGCATCGGCCAGGCCGATCACCTGCTGCACAGCCTTGCCTTCAACGTGTCCCTGCCCGGCCACACGGTCTCGCACACGGAGGCCTTCACCGACTTTCAGGCTGGCCCGGCCCTGACCGCCGCCGATTTCACCTTCACGCCGCCCGCGGGCTTGGACAAGGTGGCCTCGGCGGAGGACATGCAGCCGCCGATGTACGACCCGCGCCTCAAGGTCGGTGCGGCCCCGCTTACGATCACGGCGAGCGACCTGGCAGGCAAGCCGGTCTCGCTGGACGACTATAAGGGCAAGGTCGTCCTGCTGGACTTCTGGGCGACCTGGTGCGGCCCCTGCGTCGGCGAGATGCCCAACGTGGTCGCCGCCTACGACAAGTATCACCCTCAGGGCTTTGAGATCGTCGGCATTTCGCTGGATCAGCCGAACAGCCGGGCCGCCCTGACCTCCTTCACCCAGCAGCACCACATGCCCTGGCGGCAGATCTACGACGGCGGCTACTGGCAGAGTAAGGTCCCGCAGCAGTACGGCGTCCAGGCCATCCCCTTCAGCCTGCTGATCGGCAAGGACGGCAAGATCGCCGCCGTGGACCCGCGCGGCCCCGCCCTCGCCCCCGCCGTCCGGTCCGCCCTGGCGCAGAAGTAGGGACGAAGCGGGGGCGAACACGTGTATTCTTAACCTTCATATCTTGCACTCCGGTACTGCGTCGCCCGCGCCGGAGAGCCGCCCGCACCTTGACAACTGAATAGCCGCCCTCATGAATAGCCGCCGCAGCGCGTCGGCGGCAGCCCGGTCTCCCCCGCCTTCGGCTACGACCCTGCGGGCAACCGCACCAGCGTTGACGGCAGCGCCTTCACCTACGACGCCGCCAACAAGGTCACGGGCGGAGGGACATGACCTTCCGGACTTCCGGCGGCACGGGCGTCAGTTGTGGCTACGATGGCGATGAGAGGCGGCATGCCGTTATGAACGTCCCCCAGCACCGGGCGGCCCAGCACGATCGTTGCCCGACAAGTCACGCCCTCCTCGGGAGTGTCCATTATGGGTCGGTATGGGCTATAATGTCCCATGCCTACCTGTCCCTCCTGCGGCGCGACCGAGCGCCAGCACAAGGCCGGCACCAACAAGAGCGGCACCGGGCGCCGCGAGTGCCAGGCCTGCGGGCGCACCTACACCCCCGATCCCAAGGCCCAGGGCTACGCAAGGCCCAGGGCTACGGCCAGGCCACCCGCCGCGCGGCCCTGAAGATGTACGTGGACGGCACCAACCTCCGGCGCATCGCCCGCTTCCTGGGCGTCTCGCCCCAGACCGTCTGCAACTGGGTGGACGCCGCCGCCCGCCTGCCGCCCCCACCCGCCGAGCGCCGGGCCGAGCCGCCGGTGGACACGCTGGAGGTGGACGAGCTGTTCACCTTCGTCTCCCAAAAAAAGAGCCGGCCTACGTGCTGACGTGCGTGGAGCGCGACACGCGCCGCATCCTGGCCTGGGGCGTGGCGTACGAGCGCGACTGGGACAGCCTCCAGCGGCTGGTCACCGACGCGCCGCCCGCCCGCGCCTACTTCAGCGACGGGTTCGCCACCTACGCCGGCCTGATGTACCCGACCGGCAGCACGTACACGCAGATGCCGGACAAGAGCCAGACGTTCAGCGTGGAGGGCGACAACGCCGAGTTGAGGCACTACCTGGCCCGGCTGGCGCGCCGCAGCCGCTGCTTCAGCCGCTGCCTGTGGGCCTTGCAGCGGGCGGTGGCGCTGTTGGTGTACGCCTGGAACCGCCGCCAGGGGTTCAAGCGCCGGTTCCCCCGCCTGCCGGCCCACGTCATGGACTTCGTTGCC
This sequence comes from Armatimonadota bacterium, assembly GCA_019239955.1. Lineage (GTDB taxonomy): Bacteria > Armatimonadota > Armatimonadia > Armatimonadales > Capsulimonadaceae > JAFAZD01. The sequence goes on from JAFAZD010000337.1 coordinate 13,410, forward strand.
GATCCCTAATGGACACTCCTCCTCCTCCCCGCCCTGTTCCTGCTCAGTGATCTTGTCCATTTACTGCTCAGTGATTCTGTCCAGGCGCTGCCTCACGCCCCCGGCCCGTACAGCCAGGCCCGCCGCCGCGCCGCGGCCGCCGGGTCGGGTGCTCTCGCGGCGGGGGCCGGCGGCGGGGCG
>JAFAZD010000364.1 GCA_019239955.1 Armatimonadota bacterium
TCGGTCTCTATCCGTGGCGGGCGCAGGAAATTTGAGGGGAGCTGTCCCTAGTACGAGAGGACCGGGATGGACAGACCTCTGGTGTACCAGTTGTTCCGCCAGGAGCACACGCTGGGTAGCTACGTCTGGTTCTGATAAGTGCTGAAAGCATCTAAGTACGAAGCAGACCTCAAGATAAGATTTCCCACAGCACAAGCTGGTAAGGCCCCCGGTAGACTACCGGGTTGATAGGCTGCGAGTGTAAGCACGGTAACGTGTTGAGCTGAGCAGTACTAATCGGCCGAGGGCTTGATCAACTAAAAAAGCCATCATTTGCTGCCCTGCCCGTTGCTTCTCGATATGCAGTTGTCCAAGAACAGTCACTGACCCAAAACTCAGGACTGACGATTTCTGGTGGCTATAGCGGAGGGGTCCACCCGTTCCCATTCCGAACACGGAAGTTAAGCTCTCCAGCGCCGAAGATACTTGGTGCGCAAGTGCCCGGGAAAATAGGTCGCCGCCAGATATTTTGCAAGACGCCGTCGACTTCTTTCTCAAAACAGAAGTCGACGGCGTCTTCTGCATTTAGAATCTCTAGTTCGAATTACGGTCGACTGCGTCGACCGGATGCTCGTTTTTAAGACCAAAGACTCACGTCAAAATACAACAAAAGTTAGACTCGCAAGGCCGTCTCGACTGAGAGACGGCCTTGTTGCATTTGTTGCAGCATGAACGACTCAACCACACGATGAGTAGGAGGAACTTTCATGTATATGTTTCGGTACTATGGTCAGACTCGGTCCCGGAAAGATGGACCCTCAGGCGTCAGTCGCAACGAATTAGAAAAACTGGTACTCATGGAGTTGGGCAAGAGTCTTTATGAGCAACCAGTGTCTCGAGTCACTCAGCGCGTGATGCTAAACATCAAGTCCCGGCTCACGCCGTATGATCTTGTCCTTATTCCCAAGGGCAACACTGGCTCTGAAGAACGTATCAAGAATGACATCCGCTGGGCAAGAAAAACTCTGCTGAAGCACGGCTATCTTAGCCATTACTCATGCCATGGATACTGGAGGTTGACGGACAAAGGGCGAAGGTACGCTGAACGTCTGACTCAACGCTTTGCTTCAGAATATGATTGAAGGAGTTTGTTTCTCAGACGTAAACGAAAAATCAGGAGGAGTTATGTCACGTCTCCACGTGTTTGCTGAACACATCGCCGCCCCGAACGTTGCCACGGCGCTCCGTGAGCACCGTGAGGACCGAGACGTGCTGCTGGCCCGGCTAAAGGCCTTACTTCAAGAAGACCCGCGCGTTCGCGCTGTCTGGCTCTGGGGGTCGTCCGGGCGCGGCGATGCCGACGACCTGAGCGACCTGGACCCCTGGGTCATCGTCGCCGATGACGCCGTCCCGGAAATGGGTGCGGCCCTCACGTCCCTGTCAGTGCAGGCCGGTGAGCTTGTCAGCGCGGGCGAAGCGCCACAGAACGCGCCGCCCGGCGGCGGCTACCTGGGCGCGCTCCACGCCGGACGGCACGGGTTGCTCCATGTGGACTGGTATTGGCAGCCGCTTTCGGCGGTGACCGTGATGCCGCCCCGCGCCGTCCTGCTCTATCGCCTACCGGGAACGCTGCCCGTCGGTGACTGGAAGCCCATTACCGCAGGACAGCCGGCCCGGGACAGCACGGACCCGCGGGCGCAGATCAAAGACAGCCTCGGGTTCCTCTGGCTGATGCTCTCCATCGCCGCCAAGTGGCTCGCCCGCGATCCCGCCTCCGACCTGGCCCTGATGCTGTACCCGCGCCCCGGCTTTGAGGAGGCCATCACGCAGCTCGGCCTGTCGCAGACGTTTCTGCCGCTGGACTGGTCCGTGCCGGAGAGGCCGCAGGACAAGGTGGCGCAGCTCCGGTCGCTCGTCCTTACGGCCCAGCACGTGACGGCGGAGGCCATCGCCCAGGGATGCGCGCTGTCCCCGCTCTACGCCCCGTGTCTACATCAATACCTGGACCTGGTCGCCGGCATCGTGGCCGACAAGTCCCCCTCAGCCTAACGTCTGCCAGTTCAGCCGCCAGCGCGAGTTCTCGCTGGGGGGCATCGTCTGACCCTCAAACAGCGGCTGCATGGAGAGGAACTGACTCAGGATCGGCTCGACCTCCTCGCTCCAGATACGCTCGACTTGGGTGAATGACACCGGCGCGCGCTCCTGCGGGGCATGGCGGGCGTAGTCGTCAAGAAGTTCGCGCGCCTTCACCCCCAGATAGGCCGCCTCGTCGGATGCCATGCGCTCGCCGACTCGGCGCTCTGCCTGGTGTGCGCTCGGCCCCATCGCAAAGTGCGGCCCCGGCGCTCCCGGCGCGGGCAGGCGCGAGACATCAACGCAATCCGGCTCCAGCGCCCACAGCAGCGATGTCTCCACCTTCCCTGCATGGTCGCCCCGCTCGCCCGCCTCGGAGAAGCCCGGCATGTTGGCCTCAAAATCCGGCAGGCCGTAGAGGCGCATGGCGAAGTGCGGCTGGAGGATGGCGAGAAGCGTCTTGAGGTCCTGCCAATTGGGGCCGTAGTGGCCGGTGACGAACAGCGCGCCCCGAAACCCCAGCGCGTCCGCCGCGCGCACATGGTAGCACACGTTTTTGAAGTGAATCCAGGGCGGCACCGCCGTCAGCCAGGGCCGCACCTCGCCGATGTTTTGCTCCGCCCACACGGCATAGCCGGAGTTCTCGTGGATGTGCCAGTAGTCCGGTGGAGCGACGATGCCGCCGAACCGAGCGGCGGCGCGGCAGCAGACCGCATGGGCCTTCAGGGTGTCCAGGCCGAGGGCGTTGTGCGGGCCGTGCGGCTCGCACAGGCCGTAGGGGAAGTAGACGATGGGGCTGGCCTGGAACGCGGCCTCCAGCTCATCGGGGAACATTCGCTCCCATTGGACAGTTCGCATCCGGTTCCCTTTCTCCGTATCTGTGGCTCTCTACAGCGAGTATACCTGGCCCGGCGAGAGGAAGGCGAAAATGGGCCTCCGCGCCCGGGTGGTTTCATTCCCGCACTTTCCAGGTACAATGTCCCTTCCCGGTAATTGTGACGGTCAGTATTTGCACTGTTGCCGCCGATAAGGAAATGTCATCTTTGGCCGCGAAAGGACATCCACTGGCATCATGGACATTGAAGAACTGCTGCGCAGGACGGTGGAAGGTAAGGCCTCCGACCTGCACCTGAGCGTCGGCGCGCCTCCGATGACGCGCCTGCACGGCGAAATGCTCCGTCTCCCCTATCCCGACCTGACGCGGGACGCGCTGCGCACCATGCTGCTCACGCTGCTCACCGGCGAGCAGCAGAATCGGTTCGAGGAGAAGCGCGACCTGGATTTCAGCATCGAGATTCCCGGCGTCGCCCGCTTCCGCGCCAACTTCTTCGTCGGGCGGCGCGGCGAGGGGGCCGTCTTCCGCGTCATCCCCACCGAGATCAAGAGCGTCCAGGAACTCGGCCTCCCGCCCGTCGTCGCCCAGCTCGCCCGCGAGGAAAAGGGCTTGGTGTTGGTGACCGGGCCGACCGGCTCCGGCAAGTCCACGACGCTGGCCGCGATGGTGGACCTGATCAACACGGAGCGTCACGCCCACATCCTCACCATCGAGGATCCCATTGAGTTCGTCCACCCGCACAAGAACTGCCTGGTCAACCAGCGCGAGGTGCGCGTCCACACCGAGACCTTCGGCAGCGCGCTGAAGGCCGCCCTGCGGGAAGACCCCGATGTGATCCTGGTCGGTGAGATGCGCGACCTGGAGACCATCCAGCTCGCGGTCTCGGCGGCGGAGACGGGGCACCTCGTCTTCGGCACCCTGCACACGTCGAGCGCCCCGCAGACCGTGGACCGCATCATCGACGTCTTCCCGCCCCACCAGCAGTCCCAGATTCGCACCCAGCTCTCCGAGTCCCTGCAGGGCGTCATCGCGCAGACCCTGATGCCCAAGATCGGCGGCGGGCGCATCGCCGCCTTGGAGATCATGGTCAGCACCGCGGCGGTCAAGAACCTGATCCGGGAGGGCAAGACCTTCCAGCTCCCCTCCGTGATCGAGACCAACACGAACCTCGGGATGCAGACGCTCGGCCAGGCCCTGCTGTCCCTGCTGCAAGCCGGCAAGATCACGCCCGAAGCCGCCGTCGCCAAGGGCCTGGACCCCAAGCTCGCCGGCGACATGCGCCTGGGCAGCCCCACCATGATGACCTCTGCTTCGCATTCCCACGCCGCACCCTCCGCCGCCGCGCCGGCGGCCAAGGCCGATGACGATCTGGCCGACCTCGCCCCCTTCAAGCCACGCTTCTCCTTCGGGCGCTGAAGCCGCCCCCGGAACAGCGGCGACATCATGCATCATTGACCTCTTGCATCAGGGGAACCACGCCGTGAAGGGCGGCCCTGCGTGGCCGCCCCATCCTGGGACGTGGCCGCCCGGCTATGCAAGGGGTCTATTGGCCAAACTCGTTCGGTTGACAAGCTCCTGAGCGCCGGAGGTATACTGTACGGACAGTCCGCCTCTCGCTCAGGAGCCTTTCTCATGTCTTTCGATCCCAAGCATAACAGCCGCGCCATCACCGATGGTCCCGAACGTGCCCCGGCCCGCTCGTATTTGAAGGCCACCGGCCTCACCGACGAGGACATCAAGAAGCCCATCATCGGCGTCGCCTCCACCTGGATCGGTACCATGCCGTGCAACCTGAATCTGAGGCACCTGGCCCAGAAGGTCATGCAGGGGATAAGAGAGGCCGGCGCGACTCCGCAGGAATTTAATACCATCGCCATCAGCGACGGCATCACGATGGGCACGGAGGGCATGAAGACGTCCCTGGTCAGCCGGGAAGTGATCGCCGACTCCATCGAGCTGGTCGCGCGCGGTCACATGTTCGACGCCGTGATCGCCCTGGTCGGCTGCGACAAGACCGCCCCAGGAGCGGCGATGGCGCTCGCGCGACTCAACGTGCCGGGGATGCTGCTCTACGGCGGCTCCATCGCGCCGGGCCGGTATAAGGGGCGCGACATCACCATCCAGGACGTCTTTGAGGGCGTCGGCGCGCACGCGGCGGGCCGCATCAGCGATACCGACCTGCGCGAGTTGGAGGACGCCGCCTGCCCCGGCGCGGGCTCCTGCGGCGGCCAGTTCACCGCCAACACGATGGCCATCGTCATGGAATTCCTCGGACTGGCCGGCATGGGCACGGCGGGCGTCCCGGCGACCGACCCGGCCAAAGATCATGTCGGCGTCGTCGCGGGCCGCATGGTCGTAGATTTGCTCCGGCGCAACGTCCGCCCCCGCGACATCCTGACCCGCGAGTCCTTCGAGAACGCCATGGCCGGCGCGGCGGCGACGGGCGGCTCTACCAATGCCATCCTGCACCTGCTGGCGCTCGCGCGCGAGGCGGGCATCCCGCTGACCATAGATGACCTCCACACGGTCAGCGCCCGCACCCCCGTCATCGCCGACCTGACCCCCGGCGGCCACTACGTCGCCACCGACATGCACTACGCGGGCGGCACCCGCCTAGTGGCCAAGAACCTGCTGGCGGCGGGCTGCCTGCACGGTGACCGCCCCACCCCGTCCGGCGGGACGCTCGCCGAGGAGGCCGCCCAGGCCGAGGAGACGCCGGGCCAGAAGGTCATCTCCACCGCCGATCGGCCCTTCAAGCCCAGAGGCGGCATCGTCATCCTGCGCGGCAACCTCGCGCCGGAGGGGGCCGTCACCAAGCTCGCCGGCCATGAGAAGACGACCCACACCGGCCCCGCCCGCATCTTCGAGCGCGAGGAGGACGCGATGGAAGCGGTCACCCACCGTAAAATCGTCCCCGGCGACGTCGTCATCATCCGCAACGAGGGCCCCAAGGGCGGGCCGGGGATGCGCGAGATGCTGGGGGTCACGGCAGCATTGGTCGGCCAGGGCCTGGGCAGCGAGGTGGTCCTCATCACGGATGGCCGCTTCTCCGGCGCGACGCGCGGCCTGATGATCGGGCACGTCGCCCCCGAAGCCGCCGTCGGCGGCCCCATCGCGCTCTTGCGCGAGGGTGATACCATCACCCTGGACATTGAGCAGCGGCTGCTGCAAGCCGACATCTCCGAGGAGGAGTTCGCCCGCCGCCGGTCCCAGTGGACCGCCCCCGCCCCCCGCTACACGGCGGGCGTCATGGCGAAGTACGCCGCCTCCGTCACCTCCGCCTCCGAGGGGGCAGTCACGGTTGCCAAGTTCGAGTGACACGTGGGAATTCCGGTGACACAAACATGGCAACTGAAATAACCATGCGCCCACCTTACAGTACGATTCTCGTCGCGCTGGTGGCAATCGGTGCGCTCGCCGCGCGTCAGGTGCCGGCAACGGCGGAGAGTGCTGATGTCGCCCTGAATTCCCCCCGCCAGGTAATTGACGGTTTCGGCGGCTCCTCCGCCTGGAGCGGCGCCCTCAGCGACTCCGTAATGGACACCCTCTTCGGCAACGGCAACAACCAGCAGATCGGCCTGAGCCTGCTGCGCGTCCGCATTGACCCGGACCAAAGATGGGCGGAGGAGACCTCCAATGCCCGGAAGGCCCACGCCCGTGGCGCCAAGGTGCTTGGGACCCCGTGGACGCCGCCGGCCGCCATGAAGTCGAACCACAACGCCATCGGCGGCGAATTGAATCCCGACCAGTATGCGGCATACGCCCGCTTCCTGCACACTGCCGGCGTGTCCATCGGCCTCGACGCCTGCTCCATCCAGAATGAGCCCGACATTAAGGTGAGCTACGAGTCCTGCACCTGGGGCCCGGCCCAATTGGAGACTTTCTGCCGTGACGACGCGCTGGAGATCGGCAAGCCGGTCGTCATGCCCGAGTCGTACCACTTTGACGATGCGTTCTCGGCCCCGACACTGGCCGACAGGGTCGCCGCCAGCCACGTCGCTCTCGTTGCCGGCCACATCTACGGCGGCGGACTTGCCGTCCATCAAGACGCCATCACGCACGGCAAGCATATCTGGATGACCGAACACTACATCAACGGCTCCGACATCGGCACCTGCTGTAGCATTGCCAAAGAGATCAGTGACTGTCTGGAAAACGACATGAACGCCTACATCTGGTGGTTCATGACATGGCAGGGCTGCAGGATCATTGACAACGGCGCACTCCTCAAGAACGGGTACACCCTCGGTCAGTTCTCGAAGTTCATCCGCCCCGGCTATCGTCGCGTCGAGGCCACCTACAACCCGTCCCCCAGCGTCTACGTGACCGGGTACACGGGACCACACTGGCGCGTGGTTGTCGTCGCCGTTAACATGGGAACGAGCGATGTGAGCCAGACGTTCACCTTTCACGGCCGCAAGATCACGCGGCTCACCCCGACTCAAACGACCGCCACCGCCAACCTGGCGACCCTTGCCGCCGTCCCTGTGATGAAGAATGCGTGGACGGCGACCCTGCCGGCGCAGAGCATCACCACGTTCGTCAACTGAATCGAAGGCGAAATTCATGATGCTTCCGCTCACGCTGTTTTCTCTCCTCCTGGCTTCCCTGTCGCCCGCCACAGGCTCGCTGCCGACAGCTGACGGCGTGGTCACGGCGGCGCCAGGGGCGATGGATGACGGGGACTTCACCATCGGGCCGGGCTATGCGGACGCCCCGGAGTTGACGGTACAGGAGGGGGTGCCGCACGGGACGGTCCATGAGTTCACGATGAACTCGACCGACAGCAAGTTCTATTCGGGGATCGCCAAGGGGCAGACCGGCACGGTCCCCTACCAGCGCCGCGTCGCCGTATACGTCCCGCAGCAGTATGTCCCCGGCACACGCGCTCCATTTCTCGTCGTCCAGGACGGCATGTCTTATCGGGACACGCTGCCCCCCGTCTTGGACTCCCTGATCGCCCAGCGCCGCTTGCCCCCGCTCATCGCCATCCTCATCAACTCAGGAGGTGGCGACGCCCAGGGGAGCGAGCGGGGGCTGGAATACGACACCGTCTCCGGGACATATGCCGAGTTCGTGGAACGCGAGGTCCTGCCTCGGGTCGCCGCCGAATGCCATGTCGCCTTCACCAAAGACCCGAACGGCCGGGCGACGATGGGCGGCAGTTCGGGCGGCGCGGCGGCCTTCACCATGGCCTGGTTCCATCCGGACCTGTACCGGCGCGTCCTGACGTACTCGGGCACGTACGTCAACCAGCAGTGGCCCGTGAACCCGGCGTCGCCCCACGGCGCCTGGGAGTACCACGAACACTGGATCGCACAGACCCGCCGGAAACCGCTGCGTGTCTGGCTGGAGGTCGGCGAGAACGACATCGGCTCGACCCGGGACGAGGCCTCTCTGCACAACTGGGTGCTGGCCAATCAGCGCATGGCCGCCGCCCTGAAGGCCAAAGGCTACGCCTACCGCTACGTGTTCGCGCGGGGCGCCGGGCACGTGGACGGCCGGGTGGTGCGCCAGACTCTCCCCGGCGCCCTCCAATGGCTCTGGCAGGGCTACCATGCGCGCTGAGGCGAGAGCCGGCAGCCCCGGGCCTGCTACATACTGACCTTGTCCAGTGAGTTGATCATCTGGACGCCGTGGACCAGGGCCGAGCCGCCCCGGACGCTGGCGGCCACATGCACCGCCTCCGTCATCTGCGCCGCGTTCGACCCCGACTCCAGGCACTGCTGCGTAAAGGAGTCCACGCAATAGGGGCATTGCAGCGTGTGCGCCACCGCCAGCCCGATCAGCGCCTTCTCCCGCCGCGTCAGTTCCCCCTCCGCCAGTGTCGCCCCATACCACTCCATGAACTTCGCGTAAAGATCGGGCCGCTCCCGCCCCACCTCGCCGAACCGGCCCAGATCGTCTTCCTCATAATACGTCGCCATCGCGCCGACCGCCTTTCGCGTCCGAGAATGCCCCCATTGTACCCGCCGTCGCGGCGGCGAAACAGAGCGCCCGATTGACAGAAGCCT
>JAFAZD010000154.1 GCA_019239955.1 Armatimonadota bacterium
CGCCACGGCGGCGCCGGAGATCGGCGGGCTGCATTACAACCAGGCCAACGAGATTCAGGCCATGGACCTCGCCGCGCAGGAAAAACTCCCGGCGGACCACTGGTGGATTGATGCGGGCTGGTACCCCTGTCACGGCAACTGGTACAACGTCGGCACCTGGCAGGAGGATCCGACCGAGTTCCCGGACGGCCTCCGGACGGTCACCGATCATGCCCGCAGCCTGGGCATGAAGCAGATCCTGTGGTTCGAGCCGGAGCGGGTGACGCCCGGCAGCGAGCTGGATCTGCAACACCCGGAGTGGCTGATCCGGCTGCCCGGCCAGGACAACCGCCTGTTCAACCTGGGCCTCCCGGCGGCGCGCGAGTTCCTGACGGACCTGATCTCCCAGCGCATCACGGAGTATGGCGTGGACCTGTACCGCCAGGACTTCAACTTCGACCCGCTGCCGTACTGGCGCTCCCAGGACGCGCCCGACCGCCAGGGGCTGACGGAGATCAAGTACGTGGAGGGGTTGCTGGCGTTCTGGGACGCCCTGCGGGCGCGCCACCCTGGGATGTTCATTGACTGCTGTGCCAGCGGCGGCCGGCGCAACGACCTGGAAGTCCTCCGGCGGGCCGTCCCTCTGTTGCAGAGCGACTACCGCTTCGAGCCGAACGGGACGCAGGGGCACAACTACGGGGTGGCGCTGTGGATGCCGTATCACGGCACGGGCGGGCCGGACCATTACGGCGACGACGCGGCGTACCTGTACCGCAGCCATATGGGGCCGTGCCATGCGTTTGGGCCGGACCGGGATGACCCCCGCATGAACTTGGGGCTGCTGAACAGACTCGCCAGCGAGGAGAGGCAGGTCCAGCCGTACTACTTCGGGGACTATTACCCCCTGACACCGTGGAGCCTGGACAACGGCGCGTGGATGGCCTGGCAGTACGACCGGCCCGACCTGTCCTCCGGAATCGTGCAGGCGTTCCGCCGCGCCGGCAGCGCGGAGCTATCGCGGACATTCCGCCTGGCGGGCCTGGACGCGCAGTCCGTGTACCGCCTCCGCGACTTCGACACGGGCCGGGACACGACGCACACGGGTGCGGAGTTGATGGGAACGGGCCTGACGATCACGCTCAACCACAAGCCGGGGAGCGGGCTCCTGCTGTACCGGCGGCTGGGCCCCGCCCCGGTCCCGCGCAGCCCGCGGGCCGCGACTCCGGGATAGGCCGCGCCGCGGACGGGCCGTTCTCAAGCGGCCAGCGGCGGCAGGGCCTCCCGGGTGGCGAACCCCGCCTGGTACCGGCCAACGTCCATGCCCCCCGGTTGGGCCCGTAGCGCGCCGGTGAAGTCCGACGGCGGGTTGGGCTAGAGCGTTGACCGACCGGCAGATGGCGGCCATCTCCGGGTGGACAAATACAGTCGGCTTCCGGTATCATTTCCGCAGCAGAAACGGCACCCCAACGGGTTAGGGGACGGGCCAACGGGCCGGATCCGGGTTCGCAGCCACTCTGGATCAGCCTGATGTGGACCTTTCGGCACGCCGGGCCGTTCAACCGCCCGGCGCCGCCACCCAGCCGGCCTTGTCGACCTGACAGTAGACACGCGCGATGCCCTCCTCCAGACCGATGCGGTGCCGCCAGCCCAGCCCGTGCAGGCGCGACACGTCCAGCAGCCTGCGCGGCGGGCCGTCCGGCTTGGACGTGTCGAAGGCCAGCCGGCCCCGGTAGCCCACGATCCCGCGGATGATCTCGGCCAGCTCCCGGATGGTGACGTCCTCGCCCGTGCCGATGTTGACGATCTCCGGGCTGTCGTAGGTCCGCATCAGGTAGACGCAGGCGTCCGCCATGTCGTCCACGTGCAGGAACTCGCGCCGCACGGCGCCGGTCCCCCACACGGTGACCTCGGGCGCGCCGGTCTCCCTGGACGTGTGGAACTTGCGCAGCAGCGCCGGCAGCACGTGGGAGGACTGCAGGTCGAAGTTGTCGTCGGGTCCGTACAGGTTGGTCGGCATGACCGAGAGGAAGTGCGCCCCGTACTCGGCGTGGTAGGCGTGGCAGAGTTTGATGCCGGCGATCTTGGCGACCGCGTAGGCATCGTTGGTCGGCTCCAGCGGCCCGGACAGCAGGTACTCCTCCTTGATCGGCTGCGGGGCCATCCTGGGGTAGATGCAGGAGCTGCCCAGGAACAGGAGTTTCTTCACGCCGGACTCGTGGGCGGCGCGGATGACGCTGTTCTGCACCTCCAGGTTCTCGAGCAGGAACTCGACCGGGTGGGTGGCGTTGGCGAGGATTCCGCCCACACGGGCGGCCGCCAGGAACACGTACTCCGGCCGCTCTTCCTGGAAGAAGGCGCGCACGGCCCCGCCGTGGCGCAGGTCCAGGTCGGCGCGCGTCCGGCAGACCTGGTTATGATACCCCTGCGCCGTCAGGGACCGCACCAGCGCCGATCCGACCAGGCCCCGATGGCCCGCCACAAAGATCCGCGAGTCACGATCCATAGGTAATCCTCATCCGCCTCAGATCAACTCCTCGCCCTGTCGGTCGGCCACACCGCTGTGTCCATGATGACGGGGGACAGGAACGGGATTGCCACGGCGGCGCGGTGGGCGCTGCGCCTGGCCCGCGGCGTCGCTGATTGCGGCCTGCATCGCGGCGTAGTACCGGGCTGCGACCTGGGACAGGCTGTAGTGGCGGACCAGGGCGCGGCGGGCACTCCGGCCCATGCGCTCGCACTCCTCCGGGCGGGCGGCCAGGCGGCAGACCGCCTCCACCAGGGCGTCGGTGTCGCCGTGCGGCAGCCGAACACCGCAGCCG
>JAFAZD010000156.1 GCA_019239955.1 Armatimonadota bacterium
AACGTCAACAGTTGCCGGGTCAGCGTGGCCGCCCGCTCCGACAGGTCGACGATGTTCTGCAGGAACTCGCGCAACGTCGGCCCCACGTCGCTCTCGCGCAGGCCCAGGGCGGCGTAACCGTTGATGCCGGCCAGCAGGTTGTTGAACTCGTGGGCCACGCCGCCGGCCAGCGTGCCGACGCTCTGCATCTTTTGGGCCTGCAACAGCTGCCGCTCCAAAGCCTTGTGCCCCGTCACGTCGCGTAGGATGCCGACGAAGTGCGTCAGCCGCCCCTGCGAATCGACGATCGGCGAGACGGTGATCGACACCTGCCGCAGGGCGCCGTCCTTGCGGCGGTTGGTCAGCTCGCCCTGCCAGCTGGAGCGGCCCAGGATCGTCCGCCACATCTGGGCGTAGACCTCCGCCGGGTGGGCGCCGCTCTTGAACAGCCGCGGGTTCTGGCCCAGCAGCTCCTGGCGGCTGTAGCCGGTCAGATCCTCCAGCGCCTGGTTGACGCTGATGATCGTCCCCTGCAGGTCGGTGATCATGACGCCGTCGCGGGCCGACTCCAGGGCCTGGATCAGCAGGCGGTTCATCTGGACCAGGCGGTGCCGCGTCACCGACTCGGCGACGCGCTTGGGCAGCTCGTTCTCGCTCAGAAAGGCCAGTCCGGCGTCCTTGACGACGTAGTCGAGGGCGCCGGAGGTCAGGGCGCGGGTGGCCAGCTGCTGGTCGCCGAAGGCGGTGATGAGCATGGCCGGGACGGCGATCCCCTCGCGGGCCAGGAGGTGTAGCAGGTCCAGGCCCTGCATGTCGGGAAGGAACTGGTCGATGAGGGCCAGGTCGAAGGGGGTGTGACCCAGGACGATCAGGGCGTCGGCGGCGGTGCGGCAGCGCGTGACCTTGTGGCCGGCGCGCTCCAGGCTGCGCCGGATCAGCAGGGCCATGTCGTCCTCGTCCTCGATCAGGAACAGCCGCAGCGATTCGGTCATCGGACGGGTCTCGTTTCCCAGGGGGCGCCCGTTCTGTTTCCGTTTCGCGCGAAACGGAAACAAGGCGTGGCGCGACCGACGTGACCGCGTTCCCCGCCGCCGGCCCTCTCACCCGCCGGGCCGGACCGGAACGAGGACGGAGACCGTCGTTCCGCGGCCCGGTTCCGAGTGCAGGCGCAGGACGCCGCCCCACTCGGCGACGAGCTGGCGGACCAGGAACAACCCCAGCCCCTGGCGGTCGGGGCCGGCGGACCGGAACGGCTCACCCAGCCGCTCCGCCTGGCTGTCGTCCAGGCCGCGGCCGTTGTCGGCGACGCGGAACTCGACCCCCCCGGCGACCCGCTCGGCGGACAGCCGGACGCGCGGCGGGCGCCCGGCGACGGCCGCCTGCACCGCGTTGCGCAGCAGCTGGAGCAACACCTGATGGAGGACGCCGCGCGGGACGGGGAGCACGGGCAGTGCCCCCCCGAGATGGTACTCGACGGGGCGCCCCGGCGACAGCAAATTCGTCTCGGCGGCCGCCTCGGCGACCACCTCGTCCGGCACCGCCGTCCCGCCCGCCTTCAGCTCGCGCCGCAGCCGGCCGACCGCCGCCAGGGCCCGCGCCAGCTCGTCGGTCCGCCGGGCCAGCGACGCGAGGTTTCCCAGCAGCTGCCGGGTCTCGCCGTCCAGCCGGTCGCCGGCCAGCGCCTCCAGCATCCGCGCCGTCCCCTGGAGCGCCACCAGCCGGTTGGGCAACTCGTGCCCAAGCCCCGCCTGGAAACAGGCGAGCAGCCGTTCGGCCTGCTCCGCCGCGGCGCCCGGGGGGCTGTCCGTTTCACGGCGGAAGTCGTAAACGAGATCCATGCTACCGTCCCCGCGCCCGGGGCGACGTTGTCCGTCCGTCCACGGGCGGGACGGATCGCCGTAATTCTAGCCCGCGTCGCTGGGCGACGCCAATCGGCGGCCCGGTTCGCCTTCGCGCGATCGGGCTGGCGAGGTATCCTGGCACGACAGGCGGCGGGGCGAGGTGCCTTGGCCCGCCGGCTCCGGGCACGCGTTGATCCTACCGAGACCAGTCAAGTCCTGAACACGCTTGCAGGCCGCAGGTTGCGCGGCCGCACCCCAGGGGGACCGATGCAAAACCTGATCAACTGGTTGACCGGCAGCGCGCCCGGGACGACGCTGGAACAGCTGCTCAACGGCTGGGCGGGGGCGATGGGGCCCTGGTTCTACGTCGTCATGTTCCTGGTCATCTTCTGCGAGACGGGCCTGGTGGTGACGCCGTTT
>JAFAZD010000280.1 GCA_019239955.1 Armatimonadota bacterium
CCTTGAGGCTGATGTCGCCGTAGCCGGTCGTGGTCGCCGTCGTGACGACGAAGTAGATGGCGTCCACCCAGCGCAGGTGCAGCGCCCAGGCGAACACGCCCACGGAGAGGACCAGGACTGAGGCGAGGGCGGCGGCGATGTAGGGCAGCAGGGTCGCGTGCCGCCTCCGGGGTCGTGCGGCTGGTGCGGGGGCATCCCGGCGGCGGGGGCGGCGCTTGCCCTCATGTAACCAGCCCACATTCAGGCAGATAAGGCGCAGGACGTGCATGAGCGGCCCGCCGATCAGCGCCTGTTCCTCTTCCGCCAGCGGCTCCGCGCTCCCCTCGCCGCAGACGGGCTGCCAGTCGTCGCCCCCGGGGGCACGGGCCAGCACGCCGCAGCCGTACCGCACCTTGATTTGGCCCGTCGTCTTGCCGGCGAGCGGTGATCCGGGGCGGACGGTCAGGCGGCAGATCGGCACCTCGCCGTCGCCCAGGCGCAGGGTCTCCCGCACCTCATCGCCGCAGGCCGCCGCGACGAAGGCCGGCGCGGCCAGGGCGGACACGCTGTAGGCGCGCCGGATGTTCAGGCCCTGCTCCAACTGGTCGGCCAGGGCCGGATCAAACGCCCGCAGCACGACGGGGACTTGCGGCGCGATCCCGCGCGCCGCCACCGCCGCCCGCAGGTTGTCCAGGTCATCGTCCGCCAGCGCCAGTAGGCACGCCGTCCCCTCCAGCCCCGCCGCCCGGAGCGCCTCCGCCCCATCCCGCACGGCGGCGTCCAGCAGCCGCACCTCCGGCGGCAGCAGCGGCGCCAGCGCCTCGTCCTCCCCGGCCCGCCGCGCCACGACCACCTCCGCGCGATCAGCCGCCAGCGCCAGCGCCACCCGTACCGTCAGCCGGCTCAGCCCGAAGATCACGAACCGCTTGCCCAGCAGCATCTTGAAATCAGCCTCAGTTTCCGCCCTGTTCAGGCGCGCGGATGCGTCTTGTCATAGGTGACGCGGGGGCGCGCGGTGTTGGCAAGGGGCTGATCAACCACGTCAGGCGGCAACGGGTTGAGACGCATGTTCTTTCTGAATGACCTCCAGCGCGTCCTCCATCATTGCTAATTCCTCGCCAGCATCCTGGCTGGCAACGTCATCAGGGTGCTGCTGCATCCAATCCCGCAGCATTTGCCGGGCCTGCCGAATAGCGGGCAGAGTTCTCTGGCGCTTGAGTTGGCGAATGGACTGCCATAGTTCCCGACGCAGCATTTCGGTCGCTTCCATAAGACTAGTCCCCTCTCAGAACGGCAAATGACGCTGCAAAAAGGCGCTGAAAATGCTTGAACTCCTGAGGTGGAAGTACTTTCCCGTGTTGAATGACATGACGCGGGCGATCTTTCAGCGGGACAGCCAGCAAGTCCAAGTAGAACGCGGAATCAGGAGCACTCAAGGCACCCCTCACACTTTCCAGAGCATCAATGTACGCATTATATTCATGCCCGGCCTCCACGGGCACAAAAACGGCTTCCGGCACACGAACGCCAAGCTGGGTCAAAATGACCGGACGCAACAGGCGTTGCAGCTTTTCGACCACGCCCTCCTCCCAACCTAGCAAATCAAAATAGCTGCTCGGTATCAAGTCTACTGACAGCGTGTGTAATGCTTCGTGAATGACTGTTCTCCACCGGAGATCTTGCTGAACAATGCTATCCCTGAAAACAATATCCCCATTCCAACTCATTTTGCCGCGAAAACTGGGATCATTGGACAGCATGACGTTCCCCGTCCAGCGCGACTTCCGGCCCGTAATACTTTCCAGCGAGGTGACGATGCGGCTGAGTTCATCCTGAATCTGAGATCGTGGAACGTCCATGCGCGTGTCTCTCAACACATCATACCCAACTAGGCGCGCGGGTGCGTCTTGTCGTAGACGGCGCGGAGGCGGGCGAGCTCGACGCGGGTGTAGCGCTGGGTGGTCTCGACGCTGGCGTGGCCGAGCATCTCCTGAATGGCGCGCAGGTCGGCCCCGCCTTCGAGCAGGTGCGTGGCGAAGGAATGACGCAGGGTGTGGGGGGTGACGTTGCGGGCGATCCGCGCCTCCTGTGCGTAGGTTCTCACGAGCAGGAAGAAGTGCTGGCGAGTCAGGGGGCCGCCATGGTCGGTGACGAACAAGGCGGGGGAGGCGGGCTTGCCCCGCATCAGCGCCGGACGCGCGGTCTCCAGATAGGCGGCGAGGGCGGCGCGGGCCGCCTCCCCCAACGGAATCTGGCGTTCCTTGTTGCCCTTCCCGATGGGACGTACCAGCCTGGCGCGCGGGTCCACCTGGGCGGTCTGCAGCGCGACCAGTTCGGAGACGCGCAGGCCGCTGCTGTACATCATCTCCAGCATCGCCCGGTCGCGCCGGCCCTCCGGGGTCGCCATGGAAGGTGCGGCCATCAGGCGCTGCATCTCCGCGATGGAAAGCGTGGTCGGCAGGCGCGGGGCGCGCGGCCGGCCCATGTCCAGCGTCGCCGTGAAATCCCGCGCGCAGACGCCCTCGCGGCAGAGGAACCCGGCGAAGAGGCGCAGGACGGTGGCCTTGCGGGTCAACGTCGCCGAGGCAAGCCCCTGCCCGCGCAGGGCGGCGAGGAAGCGGATGGCGTCGTCCGGCGAGATGTCTGCGGGCCGGCGGATGCCGCGTCCGGCGAGGGCGGCGGCGAACTGGGTCAGGTCACTGCGGTAGGCCGCCAGGGTGTGCGGCGACAGGCCGCGCTCGGCGGCGAGGTCGGCGAGGAAGGCGTCAACCGCGTCTTTCATGGTCACAGGGCCTGGCCGCACTGGGAGCAGAATTTGGCATTCTCGTCGTTGAGGGCGCGGCAGTGTGGGCAGCGAATTTTGATGACGGTCTTGCCGTCCTCGTCGTGATGCTCCACCAGTTTCTGGACAGTCGGCGAAGAGGAGAGCGCATCGTCCAGCATCCCGCCCGCCATGTGACTATACGGCTTCAGGTCCTCGCGCGCCTGTTGGGGGTCAAGGACGATGCCCGACCCGGCCATCCCGGCTCGGCCAATGCTCATCAAGATGCCACCGACAAAGATCATCCCGAAGCCGATGAGAGCCGGCGTGAAGTCCGGCGGGTGCGGCACGGGAACGGGAAGGCCCGATATTTCCGAACACGGGATCAACTTGCCATTCAAACCCGAAGTACATTGGCCGCCCGTGGGCGGCGCGAACGGAGCGAAGGCGGTGAAGAAGGACACGAACACCGAAAAGAACAGGACGATGCCTATGACGACAAGTGCCATGCCGACGTAGTAGATGGCTTGGCGTCCTTCGCTGATCTCGTTCGGCGCGCTCATGGGCGGGGCCTCTCCTGAGAGTTCTACGACGGCATGGCGGGGATGTCGGCCAGCGTGGGCAGCACCTCCTCGTCCGGGGCGGGCGGCGGGGCGTCCGAGGACGCGGGGCGGGCACGGGTGGCGGCCCACTCGCGCAGCACCTCGATGGACTCCTTCATGGTCATGGACAGCGGCACGGA
The DNA here is from genome assembly GCA_019239955.1 of Armatimonadota bacterium. GTDB lineage: Bacteria > Armatimonadota > Armatimonadia > Armatimonadales > Capsulimonadaceae > JAFAZD01. The sequence goes on from JAFAZD010000280.1 coordinate 3,483, forward strand.
CTGGTTGACGGCGATCAGGATGTCTTCCGTGGCGACTTCGCGCTCCAGGTCGAAGGCGTCGTAAAGGGCGGCGATGACGGCCTGCTCGATCTCCGCGCCGGAGTAGCCGGCGGTCGCCGCGGCGAGGCGCTTGAGGTCGAAGTTCTGCGGGTCGCGGCGGCGCTTTTTCAGGTGAATGGCGAAGATCTCCTCGCGCTCGGCCTCGCCGGGCAAATCCACGAAGAAAATCTCGTCGAAGCGGCCCTTGCGCAAGAGTTCCGGGGGCAGGGCCGTGATGTCGTTGGCGGTGGCGACGACGAAACAGGGGGCGGTCTTGTCGTTCAGCCAGGAGATGAAGGTGCCGAAGACGCGCGCCGTCGTCCCCCCGTCACTGATGCCGGAGGACTGCGTACCGGCGAAGCCTTTTTCGAGTTCGTCAATCCAGACCACGTTCGGCGCGGTGCTCTCGGCGACCCGGATGGCCTTGCGGATGTTCTCCTCGCTCTGCCCGACGATGCCGCCGAAGATCTTCCCCACGTCCATGCGCAGCAGCGGCAGCTTCCAGAGCGAGGCGATGGCTTTCGCTGAGAGTGATTTTCCACATCCCTGAACGCCCAACAACAAAATGCCCTTGGGGGCGGGCAGGCCGAATGCGCGGGCCTTCTCCGAGAAGGCGACGGTGCGCTTCTCCATCCAGTCCTTGAGCAGATTCAGGCCGCCGACGTCGCCGAAACCCTCCTGGGCGCGGTAATACTCCAGCAGCGCCGACTTGCGGATGATCTGCTCCTTTTCCGAGAGGATCACGTCCACGTCGAGCCGGCGCTTTTCCACCAGGGATTTGGAGAAGACATTCTCGGCCTCGGTCGCGGTCAGGCCCAGGGCCGCCTGTAGGATCGCCTCGCGCTCCCCGGTCGTCATCTGCGTCTGGATGTGGGGGTTGTTCTTCACGCTTTCGATGACGTAATCGAGCAGACGGCCCAGGTCCTCCAGCGACGGCAGGGCATAGTCCACGACGGTGATCTCCTTCTCCAGCTCCGGCGGCAGCTTCAGCAAGGGCGACAGCAAGATCAGGGTCTTGTAAGATGCCTTCAACTCAGGAACAAGATCGCGCAGGCGGCGCACGATGGTGGTGTCATTGAGAAACGGATGGAAGTCCTTGAAGAGAAAGATGGCCTGGTCCCTGGAGCTGACCACGAAATCCAGCGCGGTCAGCGGCTCGCGGGAAGGCTCATCCCGGTTGGCGGGGTTGAGCACCAGCCCTTGCGTGACCGTCCACTGGTACAGCTTCTTGTTCATCGGGACGCGGAACTTGTCGCTGCCCTGGCCCTGCGTGATGGCGCGCAGGGCCCTCTCGACGCGCTGTTCCTCCCAGGAGACGATGTAGATGATCGGGTAGCGCGCCCGGATCAGGGTTTCCAGCTCGGTGTCAACGGCGCTTTGCGGCATGGAAGGCGTTATCTCCGGGCGGTCTTCGGGGAGGCGCGCCAGGGGGGAGCGGCGGCGAGCTGCTTGATGCCCTGGATGCCCGGCACGGAGCCGGGCATGGTGCTGTCGATGCCGGCATAAGGGGTGATCTCGCCCGTCGTGTTGTTCCGCAATAGCAGGGTCGGCGTCACCGTGATCCCCAGGGCGTCGGCCAGCTGCGCCGCCTTGACGACTTGCTCGCGGTACCGGTGCGAAGCCAGCGCCGCCTCAAACGCCTTCGGGTCCAGGCCGATCTCCGAGGCATACCCGCCGTAGCGGCCCGACCCCAGATCGTTCTGGTGGGCGTAGAGCGTGTCGTACATCGGCCAGAACTTGCCCTGGGCCGCCGCCGCCTCGGACGCCTCGGCGGTCGGGATCGCCCATTTGTGGATGTTCGGGAAGGGGCGGTGGAAGAACAGCAAGTTCACCTGAGTCGGGGCCTGCTGAAGCAGCCCCTCAAGGATGGGCCGCGCCTGGCCGCATTGCGGGCACTGAAAGTCGCCGAACTCGACCAGCGTGTAGCGGGCCTGCGGGTCGCCGCGCCGTGGCCCGGCGGCGAGGCCGAGGATGTCCGGCCATCGCCTTTGGATCGTTGCGAGGTCAATCGGCAGGGACGGCGGCGGCGTCTTGCCCGGCTCGGTCGCCAGGTTGTTCAGGCGGGTGATACCGACAAATAGCCCGCCCAGCAGCGCCAGCCAGACCACCAGCAGGATCGTTTTTTTGTTGGAATTAGACATGGATGACAGGCCCCGTCTCCGGGGAAGCGGCGGACGGGGCGGACCGGCGGCGCACCGCCTCCACGGTCGCCGTCAGGAACAGCAGCGCCATCACGACCGCCGACGAGAAGCACCAGACGCAGAACGCGCCGATCTCGACGTGCGCGACATACTGCAAATAGAGCGAATAGCCGGCCCCGAACAGGCTGATCGCCCAGAACGGCCCGTGCAGCCGGCGGCGGCCGCGCTCCGTGTCCGCCCCCAATTTCATCATGGCCAGCGTCAGCAGGACCAGATACGTCAAAAAGCCGAGCAGGGCGACGGGGACATCGTGCCACGGTCCGAGCGTGACATGCGCCCAGGGGCTGTCATTGACCAGGTCGCACCCATGCCCGTCGCCCGTGCAGGGCAGCTCGATGTTGCTGCGGTGCGCCCACCAGAGCGTGCCGGCGATGCCCGCGCCGACCACGCTCAGGGCGGTCTCAGTCCAGTAGAAGGCGCCGGGGACGGCGGGGGGCGTGCTCATGGCGGGCTTGCCGCCACCAGGGCACCGGCGGCGGGAACGGCGGGCGGAGTCGGGCGCGCCAGGGCGGCATCGGGCAGGTAGCCCTTGCTCTTGGCGCGGGCCAGAAAGTCGGCGATCTTGTCCGGGTCGGTCAGGCGCTCAGTGACGAACACTGGCTTGTCGGCCTTCTGGAAGGTGTCCAGCGCCGCCAGCACGTCCGCCTGCGGCGCGAGGTCGTTGTCCGCCGGCTTGTCCCCGGAGTAGAAGACGTCACGCGCCAGAACGCCGTCCACGGCATCGAGATAGTCTTTCCTCTGGGCATCCGTCAGCGCGGCGGGCAGGGCGACCCCGCCGTCCACCAACACGGAGAAACTCGGCGCACGCCTGCGGGCGTGGGCGGTTAGGGAGTCCACGAACGCGGCCATCTCCGTGCCCGCCGAGGAGCGGCCCTTGAGGTCGCGGCTGAACGCGCCGACGCCCTGCACGCAGACGCCGTCGTAGCCGGCGTCCAGGAGCTTGTCCAGCGACGCCGTGACGATCTTCTGCCAGTCGGCGTCCCAGTATTTCACGGGATAGACGCCGGACGTCTTCGAGTCCGCCGCCTCCAGCCACGCGGGCGCATCCGCTGTCAACTTCCCGGTCTTGTCATCCGCCCAGGACGCCTGCCAGGCAGGGTTCGTTTTCGCAATTTCTCCGATGTCCAGCAGGGCCAGCACGCGGCGCCGCCCGTTCTGCTGGAGGGCGGTCAGAGGCTTGGGCGGCGGCGCGGCGTCCTTCACGGCAGTCGCATCTTTGGGGGCGGGGGCCGTGGCGACGGCGGCGGGGTCCACAATCAGCATCTCTTCGGGCAGCGCGGTCAGCGCCGCCAGCAACGCGGCGGGCTTGGCGGGCGGGAGCGATGTCGCCAGCGTCCACGAATGGACGGCGGCCAGCGAGCGCGTCGGCTTCGCGGCGGACTTGGCCGCTCCCCCCGCGTCGGGAGGCGAGCTGACGGGCGAGACGGAGCTGGCGGGAGTCGGCCCCAGCACCGCGCTGCTGCCGCCGCCCGCGCAGCCGCTCAGGCACACGGCGACGCCCGCCCACGCCAGCATCCGCAGTTCCGGTTTTCGCGTCAAGAGCCGCCTCGCTTTCCCGCCCCACGCGCACGATTTCTCAAGTCCATTGTAGCCGAATCTCCCGATTTTTTCAAGTACGTGAAATCGCCCCTGCGGTGGTGTCGGTGCGACAGGGGATGGGGTATAATCATCCCAGTCAATTGACTGAACTATGTGACTGGCATCGTGGAGACGGAGCGCCATGAGCGGAAAACGCAAGGAGCAGAGCGAGCGGCTCTTGCAGGCCGCGTATGACCTGGTCGCGGAGGTCGGCGTGAGCGGCCTGCGTACGCGCGACATCGCGGAGCGCGCCGGGGTGAACCTGGCGACGGTGCATTACTGCTTTGAGAGCAAGGAGGCGCTGCTGCTCGCCCTGTATCACTTCATCCTCGACCAGTTCCGTCAGGACAGCCAGGCGCTGCTGGCGCAGGGCGAGACGCCGGCCGAGCAAGTCGCGGCGCAGACGCGGCTACGGACGCATTTTTTGCAGGATCAGCCGGTCAGCGTCCGCGTCTGGCGGGCGTTCACCGGGGAGGCTTGGACCAATGCCACGGTGCGCGAGATCGTGCGGGGCCATCTGGCGGAGCAGCGGGAGCGGCTGGCGGCAATTCTCGCCGAGGGGAGGCGGCGCGGCGACTTCCCGGCATTGCCGACAGCGGATGACCGGCTCGCGGCCTCACTGCTGATGAGTCTCTACGATGGCCTGATGTTCCAGTGGGCGATGGACCCGGGGGCGTTCGCGGTGGAGGACTACGCCCATGCCATCCACGCCTGGCTGGGGCTGAACGAAAAGAGCAAGGCGAAAGAACGATGAGTGCGGCAATTTCCCGTAATCGGCGTGACGCGCCGCCCGGCCCCGTTGCCGGGGGGGCCGATTCGGCCCCCGGAGCGCCGCAGGCCGCGCCCGCCGAGAACAAGTGGCTCGTGTCAATGGCGGTCATCTTCGGTGTCCTGATGAGCGCCATTGACACGTCCGTGGTTAACGTCGCCCTGCCGAACATCCAGGGCAACGTCGGTGCGACCCAGCAGGAGATCACCTGGATCTCGACGGGGTACCTGATCTCGGTCGTGATCTTGATGCCGCTGACCAACTGGCTCTCGCTGCGCTTCGGGCGCAAGAAGGTCTACCTGACCAGCCTGGTGGTCTTCACGGCGGCGTCGTTCATGTGCGGCATCTCGCGGTCGCTGGGCGAGCTGATCTTCTGGCGCGTCATCCAGGGCTTCGGCGCGGGGACGCTGCAGCCGCTGGCGCAGGCGATGTTCCGGGAGGCGTTCCCGCCGGAGCAGCAGGGCCTCGCCATGGGCATCTTCGGGCTGGTCGTGCTGTCCGGCCCGGCCATCGGGCCGACCCTGGGCGGCTACATCACGGACAACTTCAACTGGCCCTGGATCTTTTTCATCAACCTGCCCATCGGCGTCATCGGCTTCCTGGTCGCGTTGCGCGTGCTGGAGGACCCGCCGTACATGCACGGCGGCAGCCGCGCCAAGGTGGACGCGGTCGGGATCGCGCTGCTGACGGTCGGGCTGGCGACGCTGCAGACCATGCTGGAGCAGGGCGAGGAGGACGACTGGTTCTCATCGGCGTTCATCTGCTGGCTGACCGCGATCGCCGCCGTCTCCCTGATCGGCTTCATCTGGTGGGAATTGACACACGACGAGCCGGCGGTGGACCTGCGGGTGCTGAAGAACGTGACGTTCGCGTCGGGGACGTTCATCGGCGGGATTCTCGGCGTCGGGCTGTTCGCCTCGCTGTTCCTGCTGCCGCAGTACATGCAGGTGCTGCTGGGCTTTGACGCCACGCAGTCGGGCCTGGCGCTGATGCCCCGCTCGCTGACCATGATGGTGGTGATGCCCATCGGCGGCGCGCTCTACAACCGCCTGGGCGCGCGGTTCATGATCGGCGTCGGCCTGGCGCTGGCGGGGTACGCGCAGTGGGTCATGGGCCACTTCACGCTGGAGACCGGGCGGCAGGACATCCTGATCCCGCAGGTGATCCAGGGGGTCGGCTTCGCGCTGGTGTTCGTGGCGCTCTCCACGGCGGCGCTGGCGACCATCCCGAAGGCCAAGATGACCAGCGCAACGGGGCTGAACAACCTGATTCGCCAGCTCGGCGGCTCGTTCGGCACGGCGCTCGTGGTGACGCTGCTCACGCGCCACGTCGCCCAGGCACGGGCGGATCTGGTGCAGTACGCCAGCACCGGCGATCCCGCCTTCATGCAGCGCTGGAGCGGCCTGACGGGCACGTTCGCCGCCCAGGGCCACCCGCTGGAGACGGCGCGGCAGATGGCGCTACGGGCGTTGGACGGCCTGATTCAGCGGCAGGCGGCGATGGTGGCCTACGAGTACATCTTCCTGTGGATCGGCCTGCTGTTCGCCCTCTGCCTGCCCCTGCTGCTGTTCCTGAAGACGCCCATGCGCCCCGCGGTCGACGATCCGGTGGTGATGGCCGAGTAGGGGCGACCCGCCGGGTCGCCCCTACATGTCGGCAGGCCGCGCCCCTGCGCCGTCCGCCCTTCCCCCTTCATTGACAACCCCCGCCCCCCTGTG
>JAFAZD010000336.1 GCA_019239955.1 Armatimonadota bacterium
CTTCCTATCTCGCAAATCCACCAGAAACGGCTTTCCAGTGTCCATGCCTCGCAGAAACCGGGTGACGTCCGGCACGGCACCGCAGGTCTCGTGCGCCGATCTCACCCCGCAGTGGCAAGGACGCCATCGGCCGCTCCCGCGAGAGGAGCGGGGTCTGGTAGACGCCGAACTTGGTCTTGACCAGCGGCGGGTCGGCCCACCGCGAGAAATCCACGGTGAAGGTCTGCGCGGCGGCTGCGACGGCGGGCAGCAGCAGGCCCGCCATCAGCAGCGCGCGCCGAATGCCCTGCCGCCAGGGGCCGGCGTTGCGCTTGAGGCGCATCATGCGTCAGTTCCCGTAAATCTTGGTCAATATCTGCGGGAAGGCCAGGGGATTGATGCCGAAGACCTCCTCGATGGCGCGGCTGTTGGTGACGTTGTCGCGGCCCAGGTTGGCGAGCTGGTCGCGCGTGACGGGGGGCTTGGGCATGAGCGCCTCCATCACGGTCGCGGCGACGCCCAGGGCCGGAATTGGGGCGTGCAGCAACGGCTTCTTGACGCCCATGCGCCCGGCGAATCCTTCCAATAACAGGTTGAACGTCACCTGAGTCGCGCCGCCGACCTCGTAGACCTTACCGACTGTCCGCCGGTCGTTCAGGCAGCGGACGACGCAGGCGCACAGGTCGTCTACGTCAATGGGCTGGAACTTGTTCAGGCCGGGGCCGGGGACTGGGATGAATGGGAAGGGCAGCGGGATCGGCAGGCCGCCGTGCTTGACCAGGTCCTCCATCTGCTTGACGAACTCGCCGTCCCGGCCCAGCACCAGTGACGGGCGGAAGATGGTATACGGGAAGCCGCTCTTCATCACGACCTGCTCGGCGGCGTACTTGGTGCGCGAGTACTCGGCCGGTGAGTCCGGGCTCGAGCCGATGGCGCTCATGTAGACGAAGCGCCCGCTGGTGATGCCGCTATCGGTGGCGGCGTCCACCAGGTTCTGCGTGCCGTCCACATGGACGCGCTGGAAAGTCTGGTTGCCGGTCCCCTGCTGGATGATGCCGACCAGATGCACGATGGCGTCCACCTCATGGAACATCTGGGACGTCAGCGTGGACGACAGGGCGATGTCCAAGTCGGGGATGTATTCCACGCCGGGCTTACGCCGCTCCCCCTCCGGCATCTGGCGCGACAGTCCGCGCACCGAATGACCCGCCTTCAGCAGGGCCTCCGCCATGTGGCTGCCGACGAAGCCTGATGCGCCCGTGACCAATACCTTCATTTGCGTTGTCCCGCTTTCTAAATGAAGAGAGTGTTCCAGTGCCATCATACCCGCTACGGCGGCGGACGGAACCTGGGCAGACGCACACTGAAAAAAGTCGCCAACATTTTATATAAAACACTTGCATATTCACGGGAAATTGGGGAACAATAGGGAGTGTAAAGCAAGTCTTTCTCACATGTTGTTGCCGACGCTCCGGGCTACGGTCCGAAAGAGTGATCCGAAAGACACGATCAAGGAGCCAAGCCGATGTCTATCGTCCTGGGGTCGTTCCCCAAAGCCAAGTCCGCGCACTTACGAAAGGCCAGACGCCGCGATTCCATCGCCGAGTCGCGCATGCGGCGCGCGGACGAGCAGGTCCGCGACCCGAAGAAAGAGCGGCAGGCCATGCTGAGATTTCTGGCCTACCTGAAGCCGAGCATCCCCCTGTTCCTCGTGGCGACCCTCTGCGGCATCGTCAACTATACCATCTCGGCGTTCGTGCCCAGCGTCACCGGGTACGTCACCGACCGATTCCTGAGCCACAGCGGCCCCGCGCCCCACGGCGGGCGGGTCAACCCGGCCTACCCCCTGCTGGACCGTGTGCTGAACCGGTTCGCGCCGCACGCGGGCGCGGCGGCCCGGCTGGACCTGCTGCTGGGCGGCGTGATGGCGCTGCTGCTGTGCGCGGGCCTGATCATCTTCACGCGCGGCTTCCTGGCGAACGTCGGCGGCCAGCGCGTCATCTTCAAGCTCCGCAACGACCTGTACGAACACATCCAGGGGCTGTCGCTGTCGTTCTTCCACCAGAACCGCTCCGGCAGCATCGTCTCGCGCCTGACGTCGGACATCGCGCTGGCGCAGAATTTCATCGGCAACGCCTGCACGTTGCTGTGGATGGACTCGATCTCGGTGATAGGCATCGTGGCGTACCTGTTCGTGCTGTCGCCGCGCATGGCGCTGGTCTCGGTCACGGTGCTGCCGCTGTGGGTGTGCAGCGTGCGCTTCTTCGGCCAGCGCATCCGCAAGGCGTCCCACGCCGTTCAAGAAGGCCTGTCGGAGCTGTCCGGCCAGGTGCAGGAGAAGGTGGCGGGCGTGACGGTCGTGCAGGCGTTCGCCCGCGAGAAGCGGGAGACGCGCCTGTTCCACCGGATGCACCGCAGCCTTTTCGACCGGCAGATCACGACGGTGCGGCTGCAGGCGCTCAACATGACCGCCTCGAACGTGCTGACGAGCGTCGCGCCGGTGACGGTCGTCCTCTTCGGTGCCCGCGAAGTGCTGCTCGGGCATCTGACGCCAGGCATGATGATCACCTTCTGGACGACCCTGGGCATGTTCTATATGCCGCTGCAGCGTCTGACCGATCT
>JAFAZD010000382.1 GCA_019239955.1 Armatimonadota bacterium
GGAGGAACCCCCTCCGGCTCGCTGAGGCTCGCCACCTCCCCCGAATCGGGAGAGGAAAGGTGAAAAAAGGCTACTGCCTCTCCTGCCGGCCTGTCCTCGGCAACCGTGAGAGGAGCAGATGATGTAAGGCGATGCTGCCCACAGACACTTACCCTCTCCCGCCTCGGGGGAGGTGGCGAGGCTTGCCGAGACGGCGGGGGTTCTCCTCGCCGCAGGCGGGGGTTTACAACTTCCCCGCCGCCAGCTCGCCCAGGATAATCTCCGCCGTCGCCAGATTTGTCGCCAGCGGGATGTTGTGCGTGTCGCAGACCTTCATCAAGGCGGAGATGTCCGGCTCGTGGGGGTGGGCCAGCAAGGGGTCGCGCAGGAACAGAACGGCGCGGACGCGATTCTCGGCAATGAGCGCGCCGATCTGCAAGTCGCCGCCGAGGGGACCCGAGAGGACGCGGTGAACGTCCAGGCCGGCGGCGTCGGCGATCAGGCCGCCGGTGGTGGCGGTGGCGACCAGCGGGACGGTGAAGAGCAGGTCCCGCCACCGGGAGGCCAGGGCGGCCATTTCGGCCTTCTTGCCGTCGTGGGCGATCAGGGCGACCAGGCCGGTCGCCATGGCGAGGGATTTTTCCATAAGTCTCAGAAGTGGACGACGCCCGCCAGGCGCAGGACGGAGGCCAGCAGGACGATGACGCTCACGGTCAGCACCAGCAGGGCCGGCATGGGCTTCTTCGTCTGCTGATAACGCTGGAAAAAGAACGCGCCCAAAGCCAGCGAGACCAGGATGCCCAGCCCCAGCCCGGCGCGTGGGTGATGTGCGGCCAGCAGCAGGGCGGCGATGACCATGAGGACGGCGGCGGCGACGCTGGCGGCGAGCGATGGAACGGACTTGGCCCGGACATAGCCCAGGATGCCGCCCAGCAGCAGCAGGACGGCGTAGACATAATACAGGATGCTCATGGCGGCATCATGATACCCGATTTTGCCGGGTCAGCGCCGCACGCGGCGCTCCCAACGGCGCTGCGCCTTCCGCCGCTGCGCCAACTGCGCCAGCGCCTCGGCGCATCCCGCCTGGTACTCCTCGGCGCTGATGCCTTCCAACTCCCAATCCCCGGCGGGCGGCTGCTCCGGCGTCGGCACATAATTCGCCTGCCGCCGCTGCTCCCGCTGGGCCTCCTCGTGTTCCTCGATCACCCTCTGCTCGTAACGGCACACCGCGCCGTGGTACAGCCGGAACGCCAGCGCGCTGAGCGCCAGCACCACCACCAAAAATAACAGAAACCACATGGCAACTTCCCCCGTTCCTGTGCCGCCTTTGTACCCGGACGCAGGAGGCCGCGCTATGACATTTTTCACAGGTTGGGGAAATGATCAGTACCGGGTCGTATGCGCGCCCGGAACGGCGTCCGCGACGCAGCGGAAGCCGATGGTGCCGGCGCGATCCAGGCTGGGCGCCATCAGCAGGTATTTCGCGTGCTGGTCCAGGCGGTAGGCCTGCGGGAAGTACCAGCCGGAGCCTTGCGGCTGGTAGTAGGAGCCGCCGCGCAGGACCGCCGCCCGCGTGTGCGCGTCCTGATACTCGTCGGTCCACTGCCAGACGTTGCCCACCATGTCCAGGATGCCGAAGGGACTGGCCCCGGCGGGGAAGGCGCCGCCGTCGGTGGGCGGGCGTCGCGTCCGGCTCTTGTCGGGCGGGGGGGCGGCGCGAGGATTCCAGTCGTGGCCCCAGGGGTAGGGGCGGCCGTCGCGGCCCTGCGCGGCGTACTGCCACTCCCACTCGTGGGGGAGGCGCTTGCCGGCCCAGCGGGCGTAGGCGCGGGCGTCGTCCAGGGAGACCCAGGTGACGGGCTTGTTCGCCCAGCCGCTGGGATACGTGCCGCCCACCCAGTCACGCAGGAAGTTGTGATCGTCGGCGGGGTGGTAGTGCGTCGCGTCCAGAAAGCGCTTGAAGTCCGCGTTGGAGACCGGCATTTTGTCCATGTAGAAGGCGGGAACGGGCATCACATAGCGATGCCCGATGTAGGGGCGGTCTTCCCAGAAGTACTGGACATCCACCCCGGCGTTCTGCTCGACCTCGATGCCGTTGACCTGGAACACGAATCGGTCGGTCGCCGGGATCAGGACCATGCCGGGCGGCGCGGCGGACGCGGCCGGGGTCGGCGGAATGGAGACCATCTGCTGGGGCAGGGGCTTCCACTCGTGCGACAGGCTCGCCAGCGGCGTCCGCGCCCAATCCTGCATCTGCGGCAGCAGGGCGGACAACTCCGGCGTGAGCGGGTCGGACGTCGCCAGGACCGCGCCGAAACCATGCGGCTCGATCTCAAAGGAGAGGGTCGCCCGATGGCCGGCGATGCGAGGGCGGAGCGTGACGCCACGCCAGAGGTCATAGAACGTCTCGCCGTGATAGGGGACGACGATCTGCGCGCCCTTGCGGCCCTGAGACTCGCGGTTCACCAGCGTCCACAGGGTCTGATCCCGGCCGGGGAATTTGGAGGCGTAGACGCCGGCTTGCAGCGTCGGCGTGTGCGGCTCCCAGTCCGGGCTGGTCGGCAGGTCGGGGACGGCGCGGACGATGGCCGACAGGCGGCGCAGCGCCTCCGCGTCGCGCGGCGTCATGCCGTTCCAGATGCCCCAGACGTTCTCCCAGCTCTCGTAGCCGTCGCCGTTGAACCAGGCGTATTGCAGCTCATCGGTGCGGTCGTGCGTCCAGCGGTCGCAGACGTGGGTGAGGTGGCGCGGCTGGAGCCACTTGTAGCGGTCCACGCCGGGGACGGGCTGGTAGTTCCCCCAGTAGCCCCAGCCGAGGGTATCCCAGGCGACGGCGGGCAGGTCGTCGCCCAGGCCGTTCTCCGGCTCGACCGCGATGGGGTGGGCGAGATTGGCCCCGGCATTGAAATACTCGCGGCCCACGGCGGTCATGGTGTCGCCGTTGAAGCCGTCCGCGCCGGTCTCGGCCAGCAGGCGGGCGATGGCGACCGAGTGGGGCGCGCCCTCGTCGCGCGTGCCGTTGTCCCAGGGGTTGAGCGGGAACAGGACGCGGACGCCGCGCCGGTGGAAGTCCTGCACCACCTGCTGCAGCGCCGGCAGGCCGCCGGGCATGTCGCGCGTCAGGTCGTACTGGTTACGGTCGTCCACGCCGATGTTGGGGTAGGTCGGCCAGACCAGCACGCTGTCAATGCCGCCGTAGCGCCCCTGCACATCGTCGAGGTAGCGGTCCACGGTGTAGCGGCGCGCAGCGGGGTCATAGAAAAAGCGGTCATGGGCCATCATCTGGGGCTGGACAAAGCTGCGCTGGGTCCAATACAGTTCCGGCAGGTTGTAGACCGTGTCGATGTCCACAAGCTGCGCGTCCAGCGCCGTCCGCATCTGCTCCCGCCACTGCCGCATCCCGGCGATCCAGCCGGGAAAGTCGGCGGGCGTCTCCGGCCCCGCCAGCAGTTCATGCGACCAGTTTTTCGGATCCACCCGCGCCGCAACAACGGCCTGCCCCCGGCAGGCGTGGGGGCAGAGGGCGAGCGCGGCCAGCACCGCAAGGAGGGTTTGTCGAAGCATAAGTTCCGGTGTCAGCCTTATTCCCGAACGGGGCCGACGACTGAGTGTTACCCATCAGCGCGGTCTATTCTCAGGAGCGTCCGCACGAGGCCATCGGGCAGCAGACACCTGCTTGCCTCTATACTCCCTCGGCCCGCCCCTTGCCTGCCACCCTGCCTGCGCCGCAGTACGACGGCCACCTGCTGGTGCGTCGCGTCAGCCGCGCCGGCACCTTCCGCTTCCGGGCGCGCCAGCTGTTCCTAAGCGACACGCTCATGGAGGAGGACATTGCTTTAGAAGAAGTAGACGACGGGGTCTGGTCGATCCTCTTTTACGACGCCCTGATCGCCCGGCTCGACGAGCGGGACCGGCGGATCAGCGGCGAGAGCGGGTAGAATAGGAGGGGGAAGGCCGGTGAGGGCGCTGACACAGTGTCACCCATCAGCCCGGTCTAAACCGTTACCTATCAGCCCGGCTCGTATAGGCCGTTCCGCTTCCGAGGCTGGTCAGGAGTCGGGGTCGCTCTTATAACGCTCCGGCTCGGTGATCTCGATGCCGACCTGGCGCATCGCCGCCCGGATGTCCGGATGAACGTCCTCAACGTCCCAAGGGTCCATGTCGCCCCTAGTGAAGACCTCCAGCAACTCGCCCGTGAACTCGATACGCTCCTCCCGGTCGGGGATGTTGGCCTGGATGAGCGGCCAAATCTCGATGAACAGCTTACTGCCGGTACGCCAACTCATGGCTCCCTACCTTCCCGTAGGTGGCTCGCCGTCGGTGAGACGCAGATGCATCAGACGCGCCGCGCCCTCGGCGAAGGCATTGTCCAGCGGCCTAACGCCCAAGCTCACCGGCAGACACGGCAGGCGACGACCTCCGACTGAGCACCTGCACTCGGGCCGTGTCTGTCCGGTGCGGCGCCTTGTATGATTGACGTGTCGGTGGTTGTATGATTGACGTGTCGGTGGTAGACTGTGGCAAAGCCACCAGCGCCTACCGCCGGGGCCTTCCTGGCCTTCGGACGCTCGTAACAAGCCTGCTTACCGACGGCTCTACCACCGATGAGCAATCCTGCCGCCGGCCCCGGTGATCTGCCTGATCTGCCTGATCTGCCTGATCGGACCGGGGCGGACGGCCGATGGACCGCCGATGGACCGCAAGCTTGTGGGGAGTCTCCGACCTGCTCGTCTCGGACCCGCTGAGGATACGCCCATGCTCGCCATCGACGTCGCCAAGGACACCCGCGAGTGTACCCTCGTTGACCCCGCCACCCGCCAGGACCTCTGGCGCAGGAGCGTCCCCAATAGCCCCCAAGGGTTCCAATCCCTCCTTGACGCCGCCCCGCCCGACGCCCGGCTGGTTCTGGAACCCACCGGCAGGTATAGTAAGGTACAGTATCCCCATCGTCAAGGCCGCCCACGCCGCCTCCCGCACGGTCCTGCTGGCCCCGCCCCGACAGGCCCGTAGTTCCCTGCGGAGCATCCAGAGCCGCGCCAAGCATCCATCCCAAGACGGACAAGCTGGACAGCCGGGGACTGGCGCTGTTCCGGGGACTGGCGCTGTTCGCCCTGTCCCAGCCGCTCGCGCCCTACCCGATCAAGACACCGATGCAGGACCAACTCGACCAACTGCTGCTCGCCCGCAGGGGGCTGGCCCGCGCCGCCGCCAGTCTCGGCCAGCAACAAACAGAACTGCCGCACGCCCAAGAGCCGCTTTCCAGAGCCTTGGCCGAACTTAAGACACAACTGCGGGCACTGGACAAGCAAATCCGATCGCTCACGGCCCAGCCCGAGTTGCGCGTCGCCTCACGCCTGGCGCGTGTGCCCGGCATCGGGCCGGTGACAGCGGCGGCGCTGGCTTCCCGGCTGACCGACGGCCGCTTCTCTCATCCCGATAAACTGGTCGCCTACATCGGCCTGGACGTGGGCGTTCC
>JAFAZD010000387.1 GCA_019239955.1 Armatimonadota bacterium
GTCGGCGATCAGGCGGCGGTCCCAGGCGTCGTCGGGCCACCAGGGGAAGCCGCAGGCGAGCAGCCGGATGTCCGGGTCGGCGCTCTGCATGGCCCGCGCGAACTGCTTGTACCGGTCCGAGTAGCCGCCCGCCGTGGTCCAGTGGATCTGCCACCGCCCGTAGACCTCGTTGCCGACCTCCCAGTAGCGGACGCCGAACGGCTCCGGGTGGCCGTGCGCGGCCCGCAGCCGGCCCATGGGGGTCTGCTCCGACCCGTTGCAATACTCCACCCAGGCCGCCGCGTCGTCGGCCGTGCCGTCCCCGGCGTTGACACAGATCATCGGCTCGCAGCCGACGGCCCGGCAGAAGGCGATGAACTCGGCGGTGCCGAACAGGTTATACTCCAGACTGCCCCACGCTGGGTTCGGCTTGGTGGGGCGCTGCTCCACGGGGCCAATCCCGTCGCGCCAGTCGTAGCCGGAGGCGAAGTTGCCGCCCGGCCAGCGCAGCAGGGGCAGCCGCGCCTCGCGCAGAAACTTGATGACATCCGGGTCGGCGTGGCCGATGTGGTCGCCCGGGTAGAGAAGCAGGCGGCTGATGACGACGTTGGCCGGCTCGGAGACGGTGAGCGCGATGGCGTAGAGGCCGGCGGGGTCAAGAGCGGCGTCGGCGGGGAGTTCCAATGTGCCGGTATGCGTCGCCCAGTCGCCATCCAGCGGCAGGGCGGCCGAAGCCAGCACCGCGCCCGGTGTGCCGTCCGGCCCCAACGCGGACAATGAGAGGGTGAGTGCAGCCGCCGTCGCCGCCCGCGCAGTCAGCCGGTACTCATAACGGCGCGTGCGGTGCAGTGGCAGGTACGTCCACTGAACCAAGCCACGGGGCTTTCCGCCCGTCAGAACCTCCACCCGCTGCGCCCGCCCGCCATGCGGCCTGGAGTCGGGGCTGAGGATGACCTTCTCTTTGTCGCCGACGCGCATCCAGCCGAACGCGCCGCCGCTGAGGAAATCCTCAAACAGCGTATTGGTCTCCGGGAAGCCCTGGTGCCGGATGAACCATTCGGCGCGGCGGGCCATCTTTTCCCGATCATATTCCGGCTTCATGCCGCCGTCCACGCCGTCGTCTCCGGCGGTGAAGACCCACTTGCCGAACGTGGGGTTGACTAGTATCTGCGCCTCCATGCCGTGATAGATGTTGCTGCCCAGGTGCTCGCAAAACTTGCCCATCAGAAACGGGCTGACCCGGTAGGGCGAGCGCGTCCCCAAGTCCACGGCCAGTGCCGCCCGCGCCGGGTCCAGTGCCGGTGTGTGCTGCAACAGTGGCGTCTCACTTGTCTCACTCATGTCTCAATCCCTCCATCTCTGCAGTATACTCCATAGCGGGCGAACAACCTGGCGGTTCACCGCCAGGCTAAACCGAACGAACCCCCTCCGGGGCTGGCTGAGGCTTATGCGACTCTTCATCGGCTTGTGTCTCTGTCTCTCCACGCGGCTGGCGGCGGCTCCAATGGCAACCGTCACCGTCTCCGTCGCGCCCGGCCCGCCGGCCCATACTTTCATTGCCTCGCAGGCGCTGGGGGCGGGGGTGGATGGATTGCAGCAGGGCGAGGTCGCGCCGGTCTACACGCCGCGCAATCTGGCAGTCATGCGGGGAGTTGGGTTCGGGGCGCTGACATATCGGCTGCGGACAGAACTGGCGGTGGAGGCGTGGCACTGGAACCCGCGCGGGCGGTGGAGCGATGCCGCGCATCGACGGGGATACTGGACCTCGGACGACGATGGCCCGGCCATCATGGCCTCCAACGGCTACCGGCTGCCGCGCCGGGGCAGCACGGTGGACCAGGCCAACAACGACGGCTACTCGCGCCTGGACGACGGCGACCCGCGCACCTTCTGGAAGAGCAATCCGTACCTGGACCGGCATTATACGGGAGAAGACAACGCGCGTCACCCGCAGTGGGTGGCTGTCAATCTGGGGCGTCCGATGCCGGTGGATGTCATTCGCATCCAGTGGGCCGTTCCCTACGCCACACAATACCGAGTGGACTACTGGCGGGGCACGGAGGAGGGCGACCCGGACAGCCTGGATGACACCTATAACACCGGGACCTGGCACCCCTTCCCGACGGGAACCGTGCGGGCCGGGCGGGGCGGCGACGTGCTGCTCCGGCTCGCGCCCCGCCCCCTCCGAGTCCGCTACGTCCGCCTGTGGATGACGCGCAGTTCCGAGACCGCCCCGCCTGGCGCGACCGACATCCGGGACCGGCTGGGCTACGCCATCCGGGAATTGGGGCTGGGCTGGACCGACGGCGCGGGCCGCTTCCATGACCTTCTGCGCCACGGCAAGAGCCGGCAGACGCAGACGGCGGTGTTCACGTCCTCCACCGACCCCTGGCACGGGGCCGGCGACAGAGACCCGAATGTGGAGCAGCCGGGGCTTGACCGCGTGTTCCGCAGCGGCCTGACCCACGGGCTCCCGATGCTCGCACCGGTCGGCCTGCTCTATGACACGCCCGAAAACGCGGCGCCCCACGTCCGCTACTGGCGGCGGCGCGGCTTCCCCATCCGGCAGGTGGAGATGGGCGAGGAGCCGGACGGCCAGTGGGTGACGCCCGAAGACTATGGGGCGCTGTATGTCCAGTTCGCGGACGCCCTGCACCGAGTTGACCCGTCGCTCCGGCTCGGCGGGCCGAGCTTCCAGACCGACATCTACGGCTGGCACGTCTGGCCGGACGCGCGCGGCGACCATTCCTGGATACGTCGCTTCCTGCGCTACCTGCGGGCGCACGGGCACTTGCAGGATTTCACGTTCTGCTCCTTTGAGTGGTATCCCTTTGATGACGTCTGCGCCGCCACCGCCCCGCAGCTTGCCGCCGAGCCGGCGATGCTGGCAAAAATCGTCTCCGGCCTTCATCGTGAGGGTCTGCCGCCCGCGCTGCCGCTCTACATGACCGAGTACGGCTACTCGGCGTTCGCGGGTCAGGCGGAGATGGACATGGCGGGGGCATTGCTCAACGCCGACATCGTCGGCCAGTTCCTGACCCTGGGCGGCTCCCGCGCCTACCTCTACGGCCTGGAGCCGAACGCCCCGATGCACGAGGACGCCGAGTGCGACACCTGGGGCAATCTGGCCGTGTTCCTGTCCGACGACGCGCGGCAGGTCAAGGCCCCCCTCGCCACCTCCTACGGCGAACGCCTGCTGACCCAGGAGTGGGCGCAGCCGGGGACGCCGTGCCCGCAGGCCGTCTACCCCGCCCGCTCCGATGCCCTCACGGTCACGGCCTATGCCGTGCATCGTCCCGATAGGCGCTGGGCCGTGATGCTGATCAACAAGGACCCGCGCCGGGCGCACACGATCCGCATCCGCTTCCAGAACCCCACGACGCGAGCCGTCTCCTCCTGGCAAGGCCCGGCGGACATCTATCAATACTCGTCCGCGCAGTACGTCTGGCACCCCGCCAGAGAGCGCGGCCACCCCGCGCCCGACCTGCCGCCGTCCCATCAGGTGCGGCCGCCTGGGACATTGCGACTGCCGCCCTACTCCCTGACCGTCGTGCGCGGGAGGCCGTGAGCACGGCGGTTGACAAACCATTCCCGATCCGGCTATAATAGCCGCAGATCGTGACCTTTAATCCCGTCCGGCGAGGCGGGGAAGGCAGCGTCCCACAAGCCGAGGGCCATTACCGGCGTCCTCCCTTGCCCGCGTCTCCTCCTCCCCTTGCCTCCGAGGCGCTTGAATGTTCTCCGAATCTGAGCCGCGCCCTGCCGCGACCGTGATGGACGCCGATGAGATGCGGCGGGCCTGGACGCGCGTGGCCCATGAGGTCCTGGAGCGCAACAAGGGCATCGAGAACCTGGCGGTGATCGGCATCCTGCGCAAAGGCGCGCCGCTCGGCCGCCGGCTGGCCGAGGCCATTGCGCGCATTGAGGGCACGCCGGTCCCCGTCGGCGAGCTGGACATCTCCCTGTACCGCGACGACTTCCGCACCTATCAGCCCCGCGTCGGCACCACGCAGATTCCCTTCGACATCGAGGGTAAGACGATTGTGCTGGTGGACGAAGTGGTCTACACGGGCCGCACCGTCCGCGCCGCGCTGGGCGCGCTGGTGGATTTGGGTCGGCCCCTCGCCACCCAACTGGCCGTGCTGGTGGACCGGGGCCATCGGGAGCTGCCCATCCGCCCGGATTATGTGGGCAAGAACATCCCCACCAGCCGGAACGAGTTCGTCAAGGTGTTTTTGAGGGAACTGGACGGCGAGGACAAAGTCGTTATCTACAAAGATTGGGAGGTCGCGCGATGACCCGGCGCAAAGACCTGCTGGACCTGCAAAGCCTCAGCGCCGAAGAGATCACGTACCTGCTGGACACGGCGCAGTCGTTCAAGGAGATCGTCGCCCGCCCGGTCAAGAAGGTGCCGACCCTGCGCGGCAAGAGCGTCGCCACGGTGTTCTTCGAGCCGTCCACCCGCACGCGCACGTCATTCGAGGCCGCCGCCAAGATCATGTCGGCGGACACCTACAGCCTGGCCGCCACCACCAGCAGTGCCGTCAAGGGGGAGTCTTTGAAGGACACCATGCTGACCCTGGACGCGATGGGCATTGACGCCTTCGTGATCCGGCACTCTTTCAGCGGCTCGGCGCACCTGGCCGCGAAGTACGTCCCCGGCAAGCCCGTCATCAACGCCGGCGACGGGACGCACGAGCACCCGACGCAGGGGCTTCTTGATCTACTAACCGTCCGGGAGGTCAAGGGCCGGGTCGACGGGCTGACCGTCGCCATCGTCGGTGACATCGCCCACAGCCGCGTCGCCCGCTCTAACCTCTGGGGACTGCACAAGCTCGGCGCGCGCGTCCGCCTCGTGGGCCCGGCGACCCTGCTGCCCGCCGATGCCGATCAATTGCCCTGCGAGGTCTTCACGGACCTGGAGGCGGGCCTGCGCGGCGCGGACGTGGTCAACGTCCTGCGAATCCAATTGGAGCGGCAGGACGCGGCCTTCTTCCCGTCCATCCGGGAATACGCCCGCCTGTTCGGCGTCAGCGCGGCCAAACTGCACGTCGCCGCGCCCGACGTGACCGTGCTGCACCCCGGCCCGATGAACCGGGGCGTCGAGATCGCCTCGTCCCTGGCGGATGACAGGCGGTACGCAGTCATCACGGACCAGGTCACCAACGGCGTCGCGGTCCGCATGGCCGTCCTGTTCTGGCTGATGGGCGGGGCCGCCCAGATTTAGGAGAAACACATGAGCGTTCGGCGCGTCGTCCGGTTCATCTTGGGGGTTCTCATCGCGGGGGTGCTGCTGATGTTCCTGCTGCCGCTCTTCGGCATCCCGGCCAGCCACTTCCTGCCGCCGGGCCGTGTCTACGCGACGGCGAAGGGCATCACATGGGGGACGATCACGGCCAAGCGTCAGATGCCGACCAACAACCCGTTCAACATCGGCGGCCAGATGTATTTCGTGGACTACACGTTCAGCGCCCCCGCCCCGCCCCCGCGCGGCGTGCCGACATACGGCTCCAAGCAGCCGTACAATGGCGAACTGCGCGTGACCAAGGAGTTCTACGACAGCTTCAACGTCGGCGACAGATTCCATGTGCGGTACGAAAAGACCTACCCCTGGGTCAACGGCGTCGTCGAGGCGGCCAATGACCGGGGCGTCGGCGAGGGCAGCAACATCCTGAGCGGCTGGCTGATCTGGCTCGGCGTCACCATTGCGTTGGGCTACTTGTTGATGACGCTCTTTGAGCGCTTCGGCAAGCAGGAGGACATTTAAAATGCACCGGCGACAATTCGGACAAACAGGCCCGCGGGTGGGGGAAGTCGGCCTCGGCTGCTGGCAGTTCGGCGGCGACTGGGGCGAGGTCGGCGACGACACGGCGCTGGGCGTCCTGCGCGCCGCCGTCGAGCGCGGCGTGGATTTCTTCGACACGGCGGACGTGTATGGCGGCGGTCGCAGCGAGAGCCTGATCGGTCGCTTCCTGCGCGAGACGTCGTCCGACGTGTTTGTGGCGACCAAGCTGGGCCGGTCCTCTGGGGCCGGCTTCCCGGACGGTTTCACCTGGGACAGTTTTCGCGCCTGCACCGAGGCGTCTCTGGGCCGCCTGGGCGTGGGGTCGCTCGACCTGACGCAGCTTCACTGCCTCCCGACGGAGTGGCTGGCGCGCGGCGAGGTCTTCGACTGGCTGCGCCGCCTGCGTCACGAGGGCAAGATCAGGCGGTTCGGGGCCAGCGTCGAGTCCATGGACGAGGCGCTGATCTGTCTGGATCAGGAGGGCCTGGCGTCGCTGCAAATCATCTTCAACCTCTTCCGCCAGAAGCCGATCACGGCATTGTTTGAGAAGGCGCAGGCGCGCGGCGTCGCCCTGATCGTCCGCCTGCCCCTGGCGAGCGGCCTGCTGACGGGGAAATACACCAAAGGCACGCAGTTCGCCCCGCAGGACCACCGGACGTACAACCGCAACGGCCAGGCGTTCAACGTCGGCGAGACCTTCGCCGGCCTGCCCTTTGAGAAAGGCGTCGAACTGGCCGATGCACTGAAAGCCTTTGTCCCGGAGGGCATGACGCTGACCCAGATGGCGATGCGCTGGATACTCGACCACCCCGCCGTCACCGTCATCATCCCCGGCGCGAAGGACCCGGAACAGGCCGCGGCCAACGCCGTCCTCAGCGACCTGCCCCCGCTCCCGCCCGACCTCCACGCCAGGCTGCGGGAGTTCTATGAACGCCAGGTGGCGGCTCATATTCGGGGGCCGTATTAGAAGGGCGAGATGCTGACAGCGAATGAATTCGCCGCTCGGTAGCCTTCGGCTGAGTCTCCGCCTTCGCGGAGACAAAAACGTGTCCGCGCAGGCGAAGGCTTTATTGGGATGACACTCGGCGTCCGCGCCGGGAGCGGCGAATTCATTCGCTGGCACAATTCATTCTCGTAACGACATCATGACAGCAACACTTCTGAAAAATGGGCGTGTGATTGACCCGGCGAATAGTCGGGATGAAGTGGCCGATGTGCTGGTGGGGGCCGACGGCAACATCGGGCAGGTCGGGCCGAACCTGGACGCCGGGCCGGACGTGCCGGTTCTGGACTGCACGGGCCAGGTGGTCGCGCCGGGGCTGATTGACATGCACGTTCACCTGCGCGTGCCGGGGCAGGAATATAAAGAGGACGTGCCCTCGGGGACGGCGGCGGCGGCGAACGGGGGCTTTACGGCCATTGTGTGCCAGCCCAACACGCGCCCCGCGATTGACCATGCCAGCATCGTCAAGGATATTCTGGCGCAGGCGCGGGACGCCTCGGCGCGCGTCCATGTCATCGGCGCGGTCAGCATGGGGCTGGAGAACAAGGAACTGACGGAGATGGCGGACCTGAAAGATGCCGGCGTGGTCGGAATCGGCGACGATGCCTTCCCCGTGCATGACAGCGGCTTCCTGCGGCGGGCCATGGAATATTGCCGGATGCTCGACCTGCCCTACATCGCCCACTGCGAGGACAAGGACCTGACCGGCGACGGCGTGATGAACGAGGGCTACGTCTCCACCGTGCTAGGACTGAAGGGCATCCCGCGCAGCGCCGAGAACGTCGGCACGGCGCGCAACGTCCTGCTGGCGATGGCGACCGGCTGCCGCCTGCACGTCCTCCATGTCAGCACCAAAGAGAGCGTGGAGATCATCCGCCACGCCAAGAAGTTCGGCGCGCCCGTCACCTGCGAGACCTGCCCGCAGTACGTCGCCCTCACCGACGAGGCCTGCTACGGCTACGACACCAATGCCAAGATGTCCCCGCCCCTGCGGACGCGGGCGGATCAAGATGCCGTCAAGCAGGGCCTGGCCGACGGCACCATTGACGCGATTGCCACCGACCACGCGCCCCATGCCCCGCACGAGAAGGAGCAGGAGTTTGCCCGCGTCCCCTTCGGGATGCTCGGCCTGGAGACGGCGCTGGGGCTGGTCATCACGCATCTCGTCAAGCCGGGCGTCCTGACATTGGCGCAGGCGATTGAGAAGATGTCCACCGCCCCCGCCCGCATCCTGCGCGTCCTCGGCGGCACGTTAAGCGTCGGCGCTCCGGCGGACATCACCGTATTTGACCCGGACGCCGAGTGGACGGTGGACGTGAGCCAATTCAAATCCAAGTCCCGCAACTCCGTCCTGAACGGCGTGACGCTGATGGGCCGACCTGTGGCAACGTTCGTGGGCGGGCGGCAGATTTGCCTCTGAGGGGTTGCTGAGAAGAACCCCCTCCGGCTCGCTTTGGCTCGCCACCTCCCCCGAAGCGGGAGAGGAGGGATGAATGCTGGCGGGGGCCTCTTCCGCTGCCAGGTTCGCCTCAGTGCGTGGGAAGATGCCGTGAGGTGGTACGGCCCCTGAGATACCTTCCTCTCCCGCTTCGGGGGAGGTGGCGAGCCAAAGCGAGCCGGAGGGGGTTCTTGGCCCGCGCGTGAATGTCAGAAATCATGACCCAAGCACATCTCGTCCTCGCGGACGGCACAATCTATACCGGTACGGCGTTCGGCGCGGCGGGGACGGCCGTTGGCGAGGTCGTCTTTAATACCGGCATGACCGGCTATCAGGAGATTCTGACCGATCCCTCCTACGCCGGGCAGATCGTGGCCCTGACCTACCCGCTGGTCGGCAACTACGGCGTCAACCCCGATGATTTTGAGTCCCGGCGCGTCCAGGTCTCCGGCTTCATCGTCAAGGAACTCGCCGACGCCCCCTCCAACTGGCGCTCGCAGGAGACGCTGGACCAGTTCCTGCGTGACAACAACGTGGTCGGAATCGCGGGGCTGGACACGCGGACGCTGACCCAAAAACTGCGCTCGCACGGCGTCATGATGGGCGCGCTGTCGTCCGCGGAGTCGCCCGACGCGCTGCGTGAGAGGCTGGCCCACACCGCCGGCTACGACGATCAGGATTACGTCCGGCAGGTGACGACCGAGCGGCCCTACGTCTGGCCCTCGGCGACCGGCGAGACAAAGTACCGGATCGCCCTGCTGGACTGCGGCGTGAAATTCAACATCCTGCGCTCACTGGCCGCGCTCGGCGTGGAAGTCACCGTCTACCCGGCGGACACGCCCGCTGAGGTCATCCTGGCGACCGATCCCGACGGCATCTTTCTCTCGCCCGGCCCCGGCGACCCGGCGCGGCTCGGCGACATCGTCCAGACCGTGCGCGTCCTCTCCCACGCCAGGCCCACGATGGGCATCTGCCTGGGGAACCAGCTGCTCGGCTGTGCGTTCGGCGGTCACACGTTCAAGCTGCCCTTCGGCCATCGCGGCGCGAACCATCCGGTGAAGGATTTGGAGACGGGCCGGGTCGTCATCACCAGCCAGAATCACGGCTACGCGCTGGCCGCCGAGGGCTTCGACGACCCGGATGTGGAGGTCTGGCAGATCAACCTCAATGACGGCACGGTGGAGGGCCTGCGCCACAAGACCCTGCCCATTTTCTCCATCCAGTACCACCCGGAGGCGTCCCCCGGCCCCGCCGACAGCCAGGGCTACTTCGCCCGCTTCCTGCGAATGATTGATGAGCACCGGGGCCGATGATGGAAGGGCACGGCATGCCGTGCCCGTACGCCTCCTGGCGGTCACGGCCATCCTCGTCGTCCGCCTGGTCGCCCTGGACGCCGATCCGCCGCCGTGGCTGTCCTGGAGCACCGGTCTCTACACCGACGAGGGCTTTTATACGCTGGACGCCCGGCACGAGGCGCTGTTCGGGACCTGGGCGCCCGGCAACTTCCACGACCGCCTGCTCTCGCCGCTCCTGAGCGTCTTGCAGCAGGGCGTGTTCGGCGTCCTCGGCGCGGGAATGGTGCCGGCCCGTCTGCTCTCCGTCGTCTTCGGCCTGCTGACGGTCTGGGTCTTCTGGCTCGGCCTGCGGCGCACACAGGGGCGGGTCGTGGCGGACTGGGGCGCGCTGTTTCTGGGCCTCGCCCTGCCGTTCGCGCTCTACAACCGGCTGGCCTTGCAGGAGACGCCGACCGTCTTCTGGCTCGTGCTGTCCTTCACGCTCTGGGCCTGCGGGCGGATCAGCGAAAAAGTGCGAAAACGAACCCTGCTGCTGACGCTGGCGGGAGCCGCATTCGGAATCGCCGTCACCTTCAAGGCGCTGGCGCTGCTGGCACTGCCGGCGTTTGTCTGGGCGTGGTGGGGGGCTGCCCCCACCCGGCTCGCCGGAGGCTCCTCCCCCGCTTCGCAGGAGAGGGCTGTGGGAGGGTGGCGCGAATGCGCCGGGGTGGGGGGTGTCCTCGTCCTCTACGCCCTGCTCTGGTACTTGCCCCATCACGCCGAACTGGCGCGCATGGGGACGTACTACCGGACGCACCAGTACCAGCCGCACTCCTGGCTCACGGTCTGGCTCAACATCCGGCGCGGGTTCGTCGGCGGCGCGCGCGGCGTGTTTCCGTACCTGCTGGCCCTCCTGCCCATCCCGTGTCTGCTGGCGGGGTGGGGGGGGGGGCGATGTCTGACTCCCCCAGAATTGGGGGCCGGGGGGCGGTCCTCTCCCCCCGCATCGGGGCCGGGGGGGGCTGAGCGCATTTTCACCATCTGGCTGTTGTGCGGGCTGGCCTTCTGCCTGCTCTCGACCTATGCGCCCGACCGCTACTACGTGCTGTTCCTGCCGGCGCTGGCAGGCCTGGCCGCGCGGGGCATGACACGGCTGCGGCGGCCTTTACAAATCGCCGCCATTGCGCTTTTTCTCGTGACGAGCGGTTTCTGGTACAGTCGGGCCTGGGCGGAGCGGACGTATGCCCGGCGCGACGCCGCGCGGACACTGGCCCACCTGCTGCCGCCGGGCAGTGTCATGGTCGGCAACGACGCGCCCGGCTTGTGCCAGGACACGGCTATCGCCGCCGCGCCCGTCCAGCCCGGCCTGTCCAACGATGACCACCCGGTCGAGCGCCTGAACGCCGGCTTCATCGCCGTCACCCGCGTCCCGATGTGGGAAGCCTGGTGGCGGTCGCACTACCCGGCCCTCGTGCAGCCGTCGCACCGCCTCGCCACCTTCACCCAGGGTGGCCCACGGCACCGCCTGGTGGATGTGTATAGGGTGAAAATGTATTTAAATACCTCAAAGCGGGAATAAGGGGTTGTCTCGAAGTTTGAGCGACTAGGAGGACGTAACGTGAATTATCGGCATCTCGGCAAGTACGGGGTCAAGGTCAGCGAGGTCGCACTTGGCTCCTGGCTGACCTACGGCGGGGCGACGGAGGACGAGGCGGCCCGCCAGTGCATCGAGAAGGCCTACGACCTGGGCATCAACTTCTTCGACACTGCCAACGTCTACGCCGCCGGCAAGTCCGAGGAGGTGGTCGGCCGATCGCTCGCCCCGTACCCGCGCGAGTCCTACTTCCTCGCCACCAAAGTCTATTTCCCGATGGGCGGCGGCCCCAATGACCGGGGGCTGTCGCGCAAGCACATCTTTGAGCAGTGCCACGCCTCGCTCAAGCGCCTGGGCGCGGACTACATTGACCTCTACCAGTGCCACCGCTACGACACGGAGACGCCGCTGGAGGAGACGCTGCTGGCGCTGGACGACCTGACCCGCCAGGGGAAGATCCTTTACTACGGCGTCTCCGAGTGGAGCGCCGGGCAGATCGCCCACGCCGTGGACTACATCCGGGGCGCGGGCCTGCACCCCATCGTCTCCAACCAGCCCTCCTACAACATGCTGGGCCGGGGCATCGAGAAGGAGGTCATCCCCCTCTGCGAGCGCGAGGGCATCGGCCAGGTGGTCTTCTCCCCGCTGGCGCAGGGCGTCCTGACCGGCAAGTACAAGCCGGGCCAGCCCCTGCCCGAAGGCAGCCGCGCCGCCGACCCGAAGCAGAACATGTTCATGGGCGGCGGCAGGCTGGACGACGCGGTGCTCGAGAAGGTGCAGAAACTGGCCCCCATCGCCCAGGAGGCCGGCCTTTCCATGGCCCAACTCGCCCTGGTCTGGTGCCTGCGCCAGAAGAACGTCAGCAGCGTCATCATCGGCGCGTCCCGCCCGTCCCAGGTGGAGGACAATGCCGCCGCGTCGGGCAAGACACTCACGCCCGACGCCCTGAAGGCGATTGACGAGACGCTGGCCTAGGAGGCCCCCGCCCTCATCGGGCACCCCTGCCACCCCAAGCGGGAGAGGGGCCAGTGACTTAACCGCTCTGCCTCTTGTCAAGGAGTCGCTGGCCCGTCGTCATTGGCCCCTCTCCCATTCCTGTGGGGGAGGGGCGGCGCGAATGCGCCGGGATGGGGGTCGTCCTGGAGCGATCCATGAACATCCAGATTTACAAGGACGCCGACGACCTGGCCGCACACGCGGCGGACATGATGATCGGGGCGGCGCGGGAGGCCATTGGCGCGCGGGGTCGCTTCACGGTTGCCCTCGCCGGCGGCTCGACGCCCAAGGCCACCTACGCCGCGCTCGCCCGACCCGAACGGGCTGGGCAGATGGACTGGGACAAGACGTTTGTGTTCTTCGGCGACGAGCGGTTCGCACGGCCTGACGACGAGAACAGCAACTACGGCATGGCCCGCAAGTCCCTGCTGGACCACGTGCCCATCCCGCACGGCAACGTCTTCCCGATGCCGACCGAGAGCGATGCGAACGAGGACGCCTCGGCGGGTCAATACGTCCAGACCCTGGCCGGCTTCTTCGGCGTCCCGCCGCACGGCCTGCCGCCGCGCCTTGACCTGATCCTGCTCGGCCTGGGCGACGACGGCCACACGGCGTCGTTGTTCCCGGGAGCGCCGACGCTGGCGATCACCGATGCCTGGATCGCCGCCAGCCCGCCGGGCACGCTGCCGCCGCCCGTGGACCGCCTGACCTTCACCTTCCCCCTCATCAACGCCTCCCGCCACGTCGCCTTCCTGGTGGCGGGCGACGCCAAGGCCGCCATCGTGCGGGAGGTGTTGGAGGGGCGGCGCGGCCGCGAGGCGCACCCGGCGGAGGGCGTTCAGCCCGCCGACGGCACGCTGACGTGGTTGCTCGACGAGGCGGCGGCGAGCCGGATGAGCAAGCGGTAGGGGCACGGCATGCCGTGCCCCTACCGCTTGGCTACCCGGCCTTGACCGCTTGCAGCAGGCGACTCACCGAGGTGGTCGCCAGCGCGATGCCGCCGTCGTCCGCGCCGTAGTAGAGGCTGATGTCGTCGCCCTGCTGGACGAGCCCCGTCGGGAAGACGATGCCCGGCTTGACCCCGCCCACCTCATAGGGCGCGTCCGGGCCGAACACCGGCATTTTTGTCCGGGCGATAAGTTTGCTGGGATCGTCCCGGTCCAGCAGGGCCAGCCCGACCTTGTAGACCCAGCCCTGCGGCGTCTCTTCCGCCCCGTGGAAGACCAGTAGCCAGCCCTCCGGGGTCTCGATGGGCGGCGGACCGGACCCGATCTTGCCGCTGTCCCAGCCGCTCTCCCCCTTCTGCATCACGCACACGGGACGGCCCCAGTGCAGCAGGTCGTCGCTCTCCATCAGCCAGATGTTTTCCAGGCCGTTGATGGTGGGGCGGTGCAGGATCAGATACCGGCCGCCGATCTGGCGTGGAAACAGCACGGCGTCCTTGTCATAGGGGGGGATGATGATGCCCAGCCGCTCGGAGTTCCGAAAGTCTTTGGTCGTCGCCAGGCAGACGCCCGCGCCGAACGGCGAGTTGCCGACATAGGTGATGAGATACTCTCCGCGCTCCGGCAGATAGGTCATGCGGGGGTCCTCACAGCCCAGGGTGTCGTACCACTCGTTGCGATTGCTCTGGTCGTCCTTGTTGGCGGGGGCCAGCAGCGGGGTCTTCTCGATGCGCCAGCCGTCCACGCCGTTGCGGGAGCGGGCGACCACAAGCTGGGAATGGTCCTGGTCATCAATCGCGCGCGCCAGCAGCAGCACGTCCTCGCCGACGCGCGCGGCGGCGGGGTTGCAGAAAGACTTGCACGGCACGGGCGAGTCCTTCTGCGTCAGCAGCGGGTTGTTCGGGTGTCGCTCAAAGAGCGGATGATCGGACATAATGGCCTTCCAGAAGGGAGTTTTCTGCCTCCATGATTGCCAGTGCAGACATCGCTCAAACCGCCTCCGTGGGAATTTAATCCTGTCTTAACCTTGACTGCGGTCACGCCTGGCGGCCGGTGGCGAACGGGGCCATGCCGGTTAAAAATGCACCGGCTGCGGGTAAGCCTCAGATGGGCAAGCAATATTTCCCAGGAAGGAATGGACATCATGGCGTCCCATCAAGCGCATTACGTCTTGGTCGGCGGCGGGCTTGCGTCGGCCACCGCCGCCGAGACCATCCGCAAGCACGACACCGCCAACCCCATCCTGATCGTCGGCGCGGAGCCCCACCCGCCCTACAACCGCCCGCCGCTGTCCAAGGAGTACCTACGCGGCGAGGCCGGCGAGGACGACGTGCTGATCCAGCCCGCCGACTGGTACCCGCAGAACAACGTCACCCTGTTGACCGACAGCAAGGCGACGGGCGTGGACACGGCCGGCAAGACCGTCACGCTGGAGAACGGCGACACGGTCTCCTACCAAAAGCTGCTGCTGGCAACCGGCGCGACGCCCCGGACGCTGGACATCCCCGGCATGAATTTCCCCAACGTCTACACCCTGCGGACCTGGGACGACAGCGACCGGATCAAGGCACACCTGGGCCAGAAGATCATTCTCGTGGGCGGCGGCTACATCGGCGTTGAGGTCGCCGCGGACTTTCTGCAAAAGGGCGGGCAGGCGACCATCATCGAGCCGACCAGCCACCTATGGAGCAAGTTCGCCTCGCCCCAGTATGGGGCCTTTCTGAAGAGCAAGCTGGAGGCCGCCGGCGCGGAAGTCATCCTCGGCGACGAAGTGACCGAGATCATGCCGACGGGGGTGAAGACCAAAGGGGGCCGGAGCATCAACGGGGACTTGGTCCTCGTCGCCGTCGGCGTCAAGCCCAATTTGGATCTGGCGAAAGCCGCCGGGCTGGACGTGGACGAGAAGAAAAACGGCGTCCTGGTCAACGAGTATCTGGAGACGAGTGCGCCGGACGTGTGGGCCGCCGGTGACATCGCGGGCTTTGCGGATCCCGTGCTGGGCAAGCAGTGGCGCGTGGAGCACTGGAACAACGCCTTCTGGCACGGCGAGATCGCCGGGGCGAACCTGGCCGGCCAGCGTGTCGCCTACGACCACGTCGCCAACTTCTTCTCCGACGAGCTAGACATCCACTTTGAACTGTTCGGCGACCCGCAGGGCGGCCAAGGCGGCCTGTTCCACGGCGACCCCGCCTCCAACCGCTTCGACGAGCTCTACGTCAACGACGAGGGCCGGGCGGTGATGGTGATCTCGGTCAACCCGCCGGACGACCTGTTCGAGACGCTGGACAAGATTCCGCGCGTCAAGCCGCTGGTACGGGGCCGCGAGAAAGAGATCGCCGATCCCGGCTTTGACCTGGCCTCGCTGGTCGGGTAGGATTCATCAATGTAGCCTCCCTGTCGTTCGGGCGCTACCTGCGGGCGATCTGGCGGGTGTTGTCTACCCAGACTTTGGTGCGGGTGGCGGAGAGGGTGTTGCCGCCCGCGTCCTCGGCGCGGGCCTCGATGACGTACTCCCCGTCGGGGCTGTCCTCCGTGTTCCAGACATAGACGAACGGGCGCTGGTTGGTCAGGCCCTTCAGGACGCCGTCCACCGAGAAGGCGACCACCTGAGTGCGAGAGTTGGCGTCGCTGGCCCGGATGGTCAGCTTGCCGCGCTCGATGCGGGTCTTTCCGGCCTGCGCCTGCCGCCGTGCTTTGGCCCGGTAGTTGCGGGCGGCCAGGGCGATGCGCTCGCCGCGCCAGTCGTCGTCCAGGGGGTCATCGCAGACCAGCCGGATCGCGGTCACGTCGCGCAGGGCGAAGGTCTGACTGCCGAGAAGTTGCGGCATGGCACGCCAGGGGGTGCCGTCGGCGCGCTGGATCTCGGCCCGCCACGAGTGCTTCGGGTCCTGCGGGTCCCAGGCGAGGTTGAAGTAGCCGGAGAACAGCGGCGGCGTCCCCTCCTGATCCATCGCGTACTTCTGCCCCGTGCGGCCCACGACCAGGACCATGAACCCGCCTGCCTCCTCGGACTGCGAGTTGTGGTAGGCCGGCTCGATCTGGAAGCCGCCGCGCCGCTCGCCGCCCTCGCCCTCCAGCAGCTTGGACGTGGTGACGGGCGCGGTGGAGACCGTGATGACGCCGCAGTGGTTGGTGTTGAGCGCGCCGACGCCCGTGTAGGAGGTCCCATCGAAGCGCCCGGTGCCCAGCACCGGCTTGACGACGTGGCAGATCACCCGGGCCGTCCCGTCAGCGTAGGTCGCGGTCACGTCGCCGCCGATCTTGTTCTGGAACACCACCTGAGTCAGCGGGTTGACGGGCCGCCGGACCGCGATAACCAGCGTGTCGCCGATGTGGGGGACGTAGCCCACCGGCAGGGGCGCGAGCGTGTCGCCTTCCAGATACACGCGGTTGCCGACGTAGGGGGAGAGCTCGCGGAAGATGCCGGTCCCGGTCGGGATGTTGGTGTAGATGCCTGAATCGCCCGCGACGTGGCCGCCGAAGGTCTTGAGGGTGCGGGCGAATTCACGGGGCAGGACGTTGACCATCTTCGGGTAGGCGCTCCCGAGGTCGCCGACTCGGATGCGCAGCCCATGCACGGCGGCCGCGGCGACTGTCCCCGGCGGGGCGTAGCCGCTGGCGAGGTAGCCGGTCAGGCTCTCCGTCGCCGGGGCCGTCACGCGCCCGACGAGCTGCCAGTTCTTCCCGCCGTCCGAGGACACCTGCACGGGGCCGTCGGCGGCGTTGACGACCCGGATGCGGTGAGTCTCGACCTGGGCGAAGGGGGCGAAGGCGGGTGGCACGTCACGCGGTCCGAGCGGGGCGTTGGCGCGCAGGGGCAGTGTCAGGAGTAGCAGTCCAAGGAGGGCAAGAGCGAGTCGCATCGTGCTCTATTATGGCAGAGACGCGCGGCCCGGTCAAGGCGTCGGCCGCCTCGTTGGGGCCGACGCCTTGCATGAGCGACACGGACGCCAATGGCCTTCCAGAGTTTCATCAACAATGGCCCTGCGGCATCACCCGTGTCTGCCCCCATTGTATCGCAGCCGGATCGGGGGCGCAACCCCCTAAAAGGGTGAATTTGAGGGGAGGTTTCGCAGAAAAGGCGCGATCAGGCGGCCGCCCCCGCCGGCACGACTCGGGCGCTCTCGGCGTCCTCCTGCAAGACGTCCAGCGCCCAGGCGTAGTTGTCCAGCGTGGATGAGAGTCCGCCATCGGATAGGCCGGTCCACCAGGAGCTCGTTCACGACGATGGCGCAGGTGAACGGCTTGCGGCCCAGCACACGCGGGTCCTGCGTCAGTTCCACGCGCCGCACTTCCTCCGTGGTCTGCCGGCTCCGCTCGGCTGGCTCCATCGCCCGCTTCCCTTCAAGTGCATTATAGCAGGGGCGAGGGCATCCCGGCAGGCCGGGCGCACGAAAGCGGTGATAACGCCCTTTAAGGGTGAATTTGGCAGGAAAGGCCACGCCGCGCGCCGAAATTAGCGAGCAAGGAGAGCAAGATGGACCTGACGACACGCATCACGGACGAGCGCGACTGGGACGAGTGCGTGCCCTTGCTGCAGGATGGCTTTCTCTACAGCCCCGCCCAGCGGGCCTGCCTGCCGGCGTTCTGGCGGCAGATGCAGGACCAGGGGCGCCTGAATTCCGCGCTTCTGGAGGACCGGGACCGGCCCAAAGGGCGGCGCATCCTCCAGTTCGGCGTCTCCGTGTTTGTCACGGACGTTTTTTTCCAAGAGGCGGAGGATTCGAACTCGCCCGGCCTGAGCCTGCGCGTGATGGAGCGGGTCTGGCAGGGCCGCTCACCCCTGCTCGATAGGACCGCCATCCGCGACGTCAACTCCGGCGACGGCTTGAACCTGCTGGTATTGCACCAGGGGCTGGCGCTGGCGGGCCTGAGCGACACGGATCTTGCCCCGGCCCTGGCCAAAATCCCCGAAAGCTTCTTCTGGCTGCACGAGGGCTACCGTCTCAGGGCGATTCTGATGGAGTTCTATGACGCCTTCGTCATTCAGTTCTCCCTGGACTCCGGATTCCGGCAGCGGGCATCCTACGAGTTCACTCCGCCGTCGGACGTGTCGCCCTCCTACGGGCGGCCCTGCCTGCTTGGCATCTCGCGCGAGGAGGCCCTGGCCCAGCCGGGGGCGTACATCGCTAAGATCTTCCCCTACACGCCGCCCCGCCTGTTCTTCCGGCCCGGCGAGCAGCACCTCCTGCAGCGCGCGCTGCTCGGCGAGACCGATGCCGAGCTCGCCGCCGCACTCAAGATCGCCCCGGACACGGTGAAGACGCGCTGGCGGGCGATCTATGAGCGTGTCGCCGAGCGCGTCCCTGACCTGTTGCCGCCACCGGACGCGGGGCTGGCGGAGGCGCGGCGCGGCCCGGAGAAGCGGCGTCTCCTGCTGCGCTACCTGCGCGACCACTCGGAGGAACTGCGCCCCGTCCGTCCCCCGGATCAGGGGCCGGCATGACAAAAGCGCCCGCCGCCTGATGATCCAGGCGGCGGGCGTTTCTCCGCTCTCCGTTTAGGAGCGGGCGGAGCGGCGTCGGGCGCGGGCGACGCCGAGCAGGGGCAGCGCGCCCAGCCCCAGCAGGGCCAGGCTGGACGGCTCCGGCACCGCGGGATTGCCAGGGGGCCCGATGAGGGGCTGGATGTTGGCCGTGACGCCGGCCGCTGTCGTCGTCGGGGTGAAGACGCCGTTCGGATCGAAAGTGCCGGCGAGCAGGGTGGTATTGCCCAGCAGCAAGCTGAAGTCGGATGTGGCGGGCGGATCGAAATATCCAAAATCGAAGCTAGCCGAGGTCCCGACATTGCTGAAGGGGATGGCGATGCTGGTGGTCGTCTGCGTCTGGGTCTTGATGCCGTCATCAGGACTCGAAACGTCCGGAGGAAGTTGGAAACCCAAAAGGCGTTGTTGCATAAATCAGACGGCATAACTATGGGGCATCCCCAGGGCGGTCATGCGGTTGAGCGCGTCCAGGCGGAGCAGGGTCTCCGTGTCCTGGGCGGCCTCACTCCTCGCCCGGAGCGACGAGCCGAAGATCGTTTTGAGG
>JAFAZD010000121.1 GCA_019239955.1 Armatimonadota bacterium
CCCAGGTGTTGCGCAGCCAGAGCGTGGGCAGCAGGTGGAGGGTGGCCTCGTCCGGCCCCCGGTTGGCCGCCGTGATCTTGATCAGGATGTCCTCCGGCGACGCCTTCGCGTACTCGATGGTCACGTCCCAGTACTTATTATCGGCGAAGACTCCTGTGTCCAGCAGCTCGTACTCCGGGTCGTGCTTGGTGCGCCGCCGGTTGGTCTCCACCAGGTCGGCGTAGGGGAACGCGCGCTGCGGGTACTTGTAGAGCATCTTCATGTAGGAGTGCGTCGGCGTGTTGTCCAGGAAGAAGTAGTATTCCTTCACGTCCTCGCCGTGGTTGCCCTCCGGCCCCGCCAGGCCGAACATGCGCTCCTTGAGGATGGGGTCCTGGCCGTTCCAGAGGGTCAGCGCGAAACACAGACGCTGGTGGACGTCGCAGAGGCCGCCGATGCCGTCCTCGTTCCAGCGGTAGGCTTTGGAGCGCGCCCAGTCGTGCGGGAAGTAGTCCCACGCCGTCCCGTTGGCCGAGTAGTCCTCGCGCACCGTGCCCCAGGCGCGCTCGGAGACATACGGCCCCCAGTGCTTCCAGGGCGTCTGCCCCCAGTCCCGCCAGGGCACCCCCTGCCGCTGTATCCGCACGTCTTCAAGCCGCTGCCGCTCCTTGTCGTCGGGCATCACCGGGATCGACGGCGACCCCGTCATCTCTTCGTCTTCGGGCGGGCTGAACTGGGTGGTGTTGTCGTTTGGCATGGCGTCCTAACAGTTCGCCCCCTATATCGGTGTTTCCTGCCCCGCCGCTCAGGTATACTTGCAGGAAAGAAGTTCACCACGTCCCGGAGGAACCTGATGAGACGGATGATTGTCGTCTGTCTGGCCCTGCCCCTGCTGGGCCTGGGGGCAGGCTTAGCCCGCGCGCAGGCCGCCCCGCCCCCGAAACAGGTCGTCGTACAGGGTCACGTCATTCGCGGCACCCCGTTCCCCGACGTGCCGAAGAACCATTGGGCCTACCAGGCCGTTGAGGCGCTGCGCCAGGCCGGGATCATCACCGGCGAGCCGGCCCCTGGGAAATCGATCCGCCGCCCGAAGGCTCGACATGCGCCTGCCGAGCCTGCTGTACCGCTCAAAGGAGGCCGGTCATGAGCGCAGACGCGCCATCGCTCATGCGCGTGTATGAGGGGTGGGAGGGGTACAACACCAGCCTGGTGCGGGCCATCGCCCCGTGCTCGCCGGAACAATTGGCCTGGCGGCTCGCGCCGCACCTGCGCTCGGCGGGCGAGGTCGCGGGCCACATCAGCCTGGGCCGCATTGACTGGTTCCATCGCATGAACGCTCCCGGCAGCGCCGAACTCGCCGCCCAAGTCGCCCCCTGGTGCCGCGGCAGTGACGTCGCGCCGGAGAGCGGCATCGCCGAGAACCCCGCCGAGCTGGTCCGGTGGCTGGAGGCGACCTGGCGGATGATTGAGGATGTGCTCACCCATTGGACCGTCGCCGATCTGGACACGACCTACCCCCACACTTACTGGGGCAAGACCTACGCCATCTCGCGCCAGTGGACGATCTGGCGCATCATGGCCCACGACATCCATCACGGCGGCCAGCTCACCGAGATTCTCGGCGCGCAGGGCATCACGCCCCTGGAACTCGCCGGCCTGGGCGGACACCTGACCGAGCCGCCCTTGGCCCAGCCGTCCTGACCCATTCCCGAACGGTGAGGTGAAATTCACAGCCGGACTGTGATCTTTGTCACATCATTGGGCCGTGACATCGGTTATACTGCTCAACAAGAACGGGCCGCAAGCCTGGGTCATTACCCAACGGCGAGTGCGCAGCCCCGGCTCCCGGCCCGTTCGCACCCCCACGCGGCAGCCGGCTGCCCGATCAACTCTGACACAATCTCATCAATCACACCTGCGCGCCGTGCGGTTGACGCCGGGGCGACTTTTCTTGTATAATAGTCCCCTATGCGTATTTTGATCACCGGGGCGGCGGGGATGCTGGGGACGGACGCGCGCCGTATCCTGGCCGAGCAGGGCCACACGCTCCTGTCTACCGACGTCGGCCCGGCGGCGACCGGCACCATCGCGCCGCTGGACATCACCGACATCCACGCCCTGCGCGCCGTCTTCGGCGAGTTCCGGCCCGACGTCGTGCTGCACGGGGCCGCCTACACCAACGTGGACGGATGCGAGCGCGACCCGGACACGGCCCACCGCGTCAACGCCCTGGGCACCTGGGCCGTCGCCGGCGCCGCCGAGGAGGTCGGGTCGGCCCTCGTCGCCATCTCCACGGACTTCGTCTTCGATGGCCAAAAGGGCGACCGCTATACGGAGTTTGACGCGCCCAGCCCGGTCAGCCACTACGGCGCGTCCAAATTGGCCGGCGAGAACCTGGCCCGGCACGCCTGCCATCGGACCTACATCGTCCGCACGTCCTGGCTGTACGGCGTGCATGGCAAGAACTTCCCGTACACGATGCTCGCCCTGGCGAAAACGAAGCCGGAACTGCCCGTCGTCGCGGACCAGATCGGCACACCGACCTACACCGTGGACCTGGTCAACACGATCTCGGAGATCATCGAGGCTCCGCTGTACGGCGTCTACCACGTCAGCAACGGCGGCGAGTGCTCCTGGGCCGACTTCGCCCGCGCCGTCCTGCAAAAGACGGGCTTGGGCCACGTCCCCGTGCGCGGCATCACGTCGGACGAGTACGCCGAGATGTTCAAGTCCCCCACGCGCCGCCCGCCCTACAGCGTGATGCGTCACTACGCGCTGGAGCTCATGGGCAGGGACGACCTGCGTCCCTGGGACGCCGCGCTGGACGACTTCCTGGCCTCGGCGCGGGAGCAGGGCAAGATTTAGGGTGCCCGGCGTTTCAACGCCGGGCAATTCCAGCGTGGGAGAAAAGCCCCTCCGGGGCTGAAGAAAAGCCTCTTCAGTCCCGCAGGGACTTTCTTTCCTGGAAGAATAGCCCGGCACTTCAGTGCCGGGGCCAGGCTCGGAAGAATAGCCCGGATTAGAAATGCCGGGAACGAGTACGGCAAAGAAGAACGAATCGCATAAAATGCCAAAACGAACCCGCAAGATGGTAATGGAAGCGGCGCAGGCCGGGGAGTCATCCAGACTCCGCCTGCGCCGCGCAATTGGGAACCCACGATGACGTTTGCAGGGGCATGGCGCGCCATGCCCCTGCCCGCCCTTGCCCGATGACCGTGAGGAACCCATGACCGACATCATCACCGAACCGAAGACCGAACAGCCCGACTACGGCAAGACGCTGAACCTGCCCAGGCCGGACGTCAAGAGCCCGGAGGGGCTGCAGACCAACCCGGACGGCATCCCGATGAGGGCGGACCTGCCCAGGCGCGAGCCGCTTATCCTCGACTTCTGGAGGCGGAACCGCGTCTACGAGCAGTCCCTGCGGCCCACCACAGGGCGCGGCACGTTCATCCTGCACGATGGGCCGCCCTTCTCCAACGGCGACATCCACATCGGCCACGCCTTCAACAAGATTCTGAAGGACGTGATCACCAAGTCCCGCACCATGCAGGGCTACAAAGCGCCCTACGTCCCCGGCTGGGACAACAACGGCCTGCCCATTGAGGTGCTGGTCGCCAGGGAGTTCCGGGAGAAGAAGCTGACCCCGACCCGCATGGAGATTCGGGCACGTTGCCGCGAGGTGGCGACCGAGTGGGTGGGCAAACAGTCGGCCCAGTTCCAGCGCCTGGGGATACGCGGCGACTGGGAGCATCCCTACCTCACGATGACCCCGGAGGTGGCGGCCAAGGAATTGGACGTGTTCGCCGAGCTGGTGGAGCGGGGCTACATCTATCGGGGGCTGCGCCCCGTCTATTGGTCCCTGGTGGACGAGACGGCGCTGGCCGACGCTGAGATCGAGTACGCCGACCGCACCGACCCGTCCATCTACGTTCGCTTTCCCCTGCGGGCCGACCCGGATGGGGTTTTCGGGGCGGACGTTGGCCAGGGCGGCTGCTGCACCGTCATCTGGACCACCACGCCCTGGACCATCCCCGCCAACGTCGCCGTCGCCGTCGGCCCGGACATCGAGTACGTGGTCGCCGCGCACGAGGGCCGCCGCTACCTGGTCGCGGCCGAGCGTCTGGGCGCGACCATGGCCGCCGCGAACCTCGCCGGCTACACCGTGGTCAAAACTATTCCGGGGCGGGACCTGAAGAACCTGCTGTTCCAGCACCCGCTCTTCGACCGGGCCTCGCCGCTGGTGCTGGCCGACTACGTCACGACCACCGACGGCACCGGCGTCGTCCACACCGCCCCCGGCCACGGCAAGGACGACTTCCTGACCGGCCAGAAATACAACCTGCCGACCATTCAGGTCCTGACCGGCAACGGCTTCTTCAACGACGAGGCCGGGCCGGACTTCGCTGGCCTCAAGATC
>JAFAZD010000075.1 GCA_019239955.1 Armatimonadota bacterium
CCCGGCGGTTCAGCCGGTCTTGAACCCCTGGGGCTTGCCCCAGCGGAGCCGGGGCCGGCTACGGACAGACCCGCTTCGCGGCTGAGGGGGCACCAAAGCGATGGGTGCCGCACCCCATCCGGGGGCGGTAGGGTATACAGCGTATACTCGGAGCCATGCCCGACCCGTCTCGGCCGCGCCTCCAAAGGGGCTGGCACTGCGTCTACGACATGCACTACCATCTGATCTTCCTGATCTTCACGGTCAAGTACCGCCGCGCCCTGCTCGACCCGCCGGTCGTGGCCGAGCTGAGGCGCATCAGCCGCGAGGTCGAGGAGCGCTACGAGTTCCAGAATGAGTTCCAGATCGAGGCGCTCGGCGCGGACAGGAACCATGTGCATCTGCTGTGCGCGGCCCACCCGAGGGTGGCCGCCGGCCAGATCGCGCGGATCTACAGGCATCTACAAGAGCCTGACGGCCCGCGAGCTGTTCAAGGCGCTGCCCGCTCTGCGCCGGGAGCTGTGGGGCGGCGCGTTCTGGAGCAGCAGCTACTTCGCGGCCACGGTGGGCCAGTTCGGCGGCCACGAGAGCGTGCGCCGCTACGTCGAGGAGCAGGGGCAGCGGCCAGGGGACTTCAACCTCTGGCTTCCCTTCCCGGCTCCGGGAGATCAGTGAAGCCGCGAGGCTTGCCTCGCTGGTCATTCACCGCCGGGTGAGACGGGTATCGGATAGGGATTGTCCAGACGGCGTCTGGATTTTCTTTTACAAACCGTTTAACGCCCCCGCTCATTCCTGTATGTCCCGTATGTCCTCGTATGAGGCGTGTCAGAAATCTATGCCTTGATTGATTTGTTTGACTTTGCCGGGGAGCACTCCTTCCAGAAATTGCAGTACGGGAACAAACCCTCCTAAAATCTGTGGCTCAAACTTTCCTATGGACAACACAGCAGCATCCCGTGTGGGCAATTCCCCTAGGCTCGTTGCGGCTTTTATCACGGAGAGCCAAATCTGGCCTGGCCCCTTCGCCGGGCTCCAGTATTCCAGTGTCACAGACTGCACCCCGGCAATCTCCCATGCTAGCTCATCTTGTCCCGCTTTCATCCCGAACCGATCTCCCTGCCGCCAGAGCACGAGCGAGCGGTCCCTGATGGTTTCGGCATAACGCAACCGGATGTCGGGCGTCAGAGGATGACCACCGCTGGGGTCAATGTAGTGCATCCGCATGGAAAGAGGGAGCGGCTTGTAGACAAGCCAAGCTGCTTCTTCCGGCATTCTACTGTCCTTCGCCTTCACCGGCCGTATAGGCGCTCGCCTACCAGTACAATCGCCTCGCCCAACATCTCGGCCTCCGCCGCCGGGAGTTCCTTCTCGTACTGTGACCGAATACGGCGCAATGTCTGGTAGAGTTCAGCCCATTCATCCGTCAGGCCGGAAGACAAGGGGTAAGCAGGAAGTATGTGTCTCAACACGTTTAATGCCCGCCGCTCGCACCAGCGGTCAACAAGGTCATCAAGCAGGGCAAAGAGGTCTGGATCGGCGGAGGGCATGGTGTTGCTCTCATTCATAAAAGCGCACGTAGCCGGTCGCCGCGCCGTGGTCGCGCATCCGGGCCAGTTTGGCGGCGGTCTGGGGCAGGTTCTCGGCCTCGGCCCAGGCGCGTAGGGCGGCGAGCAGCGGGTCCAGTATCTCGGCCACGCCGTTGAGTTTCGGCAGCACCTTCTGTTTCACCTGCAAATCCAGCGCAAGGGCGAAGTTCTCGGACGGGTCGGGGCGCAACAGGCCCTCGCCGGTCTCGGCGTCAAAGGCGTTTGCCAGGAACATCAAAACTTCATCGCGCACCCGGTAGGCGAAGTGCAGGCGCGGGGGGTAGAGGCGGTCGTTGGCGGCTTGCAGCAGCGATAGGGCGCGGGCGGGGAACTTGGGGTCAAGCTGCGCCAGGCGCTCGCGCGCCCGGCCCACGTTTGCCACGCGCGCCGAGAGAAAAAGTGATTGGCGCTGCAAGGGGGAGAGGCACAGGTCGTCGGACAGCAGCGCCGGCCCCTTGCCATCGCCGAGGCCCTCCAGGAGCACCGGCGCGGCGTCGAAGTCCAGCGTGTTGGCGCGGTCCAGCACCTTGCGCGAGAAGGCGTGGGTGGTCTCGTCCACGTTCACCGTGCCGGTCACGAAGAAGTTGGGGGACAGCACGAAGTCGGGCGCGCCTTCATGGAGGGCAACGCGCTTGGTGCGCGACTCAAGCGCCGAGAGATATTCGGCCAGGTAGTGCTCCACCCGCGCCAGGTTCATCTCGTCCAGGCAGACGAAGTAGGCCCTCTGGCGGTTTTCGGGCCGCGCCGCCTCCCGCGCCAGGTCCAGAAAGGGGGCGGTGACGTAGCGGTTGGCGAGCACGTTCTGGTAGCCCAGCAGCGGCGTCGAGTCCGCCCAGTCGGGCCGCACGGGGATGAGGCGGAACTGCGCCGGCTGGTGGCCTGTCAGCGCCTCGGCGAACAGCTCGGCCAGCTTGGTCTTGCCCGTCCCGGAGACGCCCGACAGAATGGCAAAGGGCTTGGTCTTCAGGGCGATGTAGTAGGAACGCAGCAGGGACGGGGGGAAGACGAAGCCCTGACCGAGCGCGTATTCCCCCATCGCCGCCAGCAGGTGGGACTCGGTCAGTACCGGGGCGGGGGAGGGGAGGTAGGCGGCAGGAGGCTCCCGGACCACATCCGCCGCCGCAATTGTGGGCAGCAGCGCCCAGTCGGCCCGCAATAAATCATCCGCCTCCGGGTAGGACGATGCCCCCAGCGCGTCGCGCACCGACTCATAGACGACGAACAGGGCCAGCAGGCGCTGCGCCGCGTCGGGGCGGGGCGTGACCGCAAACCCGTACCGCTCCGCCGCGACTTTGAGCGCCGTCCGCCGCTGCGCCGCCGTCAGTTTCAGACGCCGTAGGGCGAAGTGGGTGACGAGGGGGTAGGTGTCTGGGGCGAACGCCGACAGCAGGGCTGAGGCCGTCAATGCGCCCGTACCGCGCGGCGCGAGGAACGCGCGCAGGCGCGCCTCCAGCGTTTCGTCGCCGTACAGCAGCGCCCGCAGGCGGCGGTCGAAGTCGGCGGCGTCGGCGGCGTAGAGCCGCCGCGACAGGTTCGTGTTCGGAGCCAGCTCCGCCGCCAGGCGCAGCAGGCGCGCCCGCGCCCCGGCCTCCAAAGGTCGCCCGGCTCGCAAGCCGCTCTCGGACAGCAGACGCCCGAACGCCTCCGCCGCCGCGCCTTGCTCGGCCCGCCGCGACCAGTGCGAAGCACCCCGCTCGGTCTCCTCCTGCCAGGCCCGCGCCGCCGCCAGCATCGCGCGCTGATTGTCGTTCAGAGTGAACATGACAGCATCTTTGACAATTACTGTCACCTATTGTACCTGACTGAGACGGGTTTATGATGCTACGCGGCCCTCCGCGCCCAGACGACATACAGAGGATCGGTGCGGCCGGGAGGGGGGCTGATGTCCAACGCCTCAATGCCCTCCCAGCGCCCACCGTGCTCGAAATACATCCGCACCAGCGCCGCGTGTTGGGCGTCGTCGGTGGACAGCCAGAGCAGGGTCGCCTTGGTGGGGAAGCAGCGGTTGGAGAAGGAGACCACGAAGGGCGCGCCCGGACGCAGCACCCGGCAGACCTCGGCGAAGACCTCCTCCGGGCGGAGCAGGTACTGGACGCTGACCGTGCAGAGCGCCGCGTCGAACGAGTCGTCTGCGAACGGCAGGGCCGGGTCGGCGTTCAGGTCATGCACGACATGGTCCGTGAGCTGCGCGTTCGCCGCCATCTCGGCGTCGTTCATGCCCAGCCCGGCGACGCGCCGGCAGCGCGCCCGCACGTCCGGCGGCAGGTGGGTCAGGTACGCCGCCATCAGGTCCAGCACGTCCGCCCCCTCAGGGATGAGGGGCCGGAGGAACTCACCCAGCGCGGCAATCGCCGCGTCGTCAACATGCGCCACCAGGCGCGGCTCTCGGTAAAACTCGGCATCCGGCGACTCGTCCTGCCGACGGAAATAGCCGGGAAATAGGTCTTTCATGTTGCTATAGCCGTAAGCTTGCGCCAGTGGCTTCCAAGGCGCGGCGGAATGCGGGTTCGTCCAGGGCGAGGCCGAAGCCGGGTGTGTCCGGCACATGCACTTGGCCGTTTTCAATGGAATAGCCGGAGGCATCCAGGCCGGGCGCGGCGGCCTCGTCCCACTCGACGTAGGTGAAGCCGTGGATGGCGGCGGCGAGGTGACAGGCGGCGTAGTTGCCGAAGTGGGCGCCGTAGTGGTGCGGGGCAGAGCGGACGCCCCACTCGTCCAATTGTTTCCCCAGATGGAGCCAGCGGGTCAGGCCGTGGCCGAAGATGTCGTACTGGATCACGTCCACGAGGCCCTCGCGCGCCCAAGCGAGCAGGTGGGGCGAGGCGTCGCCCTCGCCGTCGGCGATCAGCGTCGGCAGGCCCCGCGCGCCCAGCCACTCTTTGAGGTCGCGGTAGAGCACGGGGTCTTCGTGAAACGCCTCTTCCAGCCAGAAGACGCCGCAGTCCGCCGTCGCGCCCAGGACGTGCTTGGCGAGGTTCAGGGTGTAGCCGTTGTTGGCGTCCAGCAGCAGCGGGCAGTTCGGCCCGACCGCCGCGCGCACGGCTTGGACGATGGCGATGTCGCGCGCCGTGCCCTCTTCCAAAGGCAGGTGACGCGCGCCGCGCCCGACCTTGAGCTTGAAGGCGCGGTGGCCCCGTGCATACCCGTCGCGGGCCTCGAGGGCGATGAAATCGGCGGCTTCCTCAGTTGAGGTCAGGTGCAGGTCGTCAAAATACAGCGACGTGTCATAGCAGGGGGCGCGCAGCGTGTCCGGCGGGGAAATGCCCACGACGGCCGCCGCGAGCTTGAAGACCGGCTGCCCCGTCCGCTGCCCCGCCAAGTCCCACAGCGGATACTCCAACGCCTGCCCCGCGTCCGTCACGCCTTCGGCTGGCGAGAACAGCGTGTCCAATCGCGCGCCGAGCAAGGCCCCCAGCCGCTCCGGGTGCGTATGACAGGCCCCGAAGCCCATCGCGCCGTCCTCCGTCGTCAGGCGGACAAGGGGCAGGTGGATGGTATCGCCGTGGACGCCCAGACGGGCGTTGGCCCCGGCGACGCGCGGCCTTTTGCTCTCCAAGCGTCCCCACTCCATGCCGATGATACGCGGGTTGTCCATGATGGTTTCCGATGCCAAAGAGGACAGAGCAGGGAACCAGCGAATGAATTCGCCGCTCGGTGGCGCGGACGCCGATTGTCCGCC
>JAFAZD010000394.1 GCA_019239955.1 Armatimonadota bacterium
CAATTCTCGGACGCGAAAAAGGCGAGGGAGGCTCCCCCGCCGTCAATAGAATACCCGATGACAATAGTTTTTGTGCGCCGGCTACTTCAGCGTCGGCGAGGCGGCGGGCGGCGCGGGGGCGGGGTGCCGCAGCTTGTGCGTCCAGAATCCCAGGGCAACGCAGAGGAAGA
Organism: Armatimonadota bacterium; assembly: GCA_019239955.1. GTDB lineage: Bacteria > Armatimonadota > Armatimonadia > Armatimonadales > Capsulimonadaceae > JAFAZD01. The sequence goes on from JAFAZD010000394.1 coordinate 171, forward strand.
AGAACAGGATCGCCGGGGCGACCCACTTGGCGTAGGCATTGGGCGGCATGTCACCTGCCCCCCCGGACGCGCGGCAGGAGAGGATGCCTCGCCGCCTGATCCGCCCGCGCGCCGACTTGATCCATGTCCGCGCTTTCATCGCCGAGCTGCTGCCGCAGGGCGTCGAGCTGCGCCTTGAGCGCCTGCATCTGCCGCGTCAGGCTCTCGATCTGGTCGCGCTGACTCTGGATCGCGGCCTCGTCGCGCGCCCGCTCCGCCGCGAGCGCCTCATGGCTCACCGGGAGGGGCCGCGAAGAGGGCGCGGAGGTCATCTGCGCCGCCGCCGGCAGCGCCAGCGCCGCCAGCAGGCCCAGAAAAAGGGGTGCCTTCATGTCACGTCTCCTGATGGTCCTGATGGTCGTTCCCGCTCCACACGGTCGCGGACGCCGGGGAGCCGGTGGCGCATGCCAGCAGCACCCGGCAGTCCGTGAGCTGCTGGCGCAGCGCCAATAGCGACTGGCGCGCCTGCCCCATCGCCGCATCCACGGGATGTGCGGTGTCAATGGGGAACACGCCGAGGACGATGTCTACGTGCGCGGCCTCCTTCTTCTCATCGAGGCGGGCGTATAGGCAGACCTGCCGGTCGAGGCGGTCCGTCCCAACGAACACCCGCGAGACGTGGTCCAGGTTCAGCAAGTCGCCCTCACAGGTCTCAATCCACACGGCTTCCCCCTCCTTCGGGTCGTCCGATCATTCGGTCGGCAGACCGCCTTAAACGATAACACAAGGCAAAAGTCGTATCGTCGGCAGACAGGGAGACTGTCAGGAGAGCACTGGGTCGGCTGGGACTCGAACCCAGGACCATCGCATTAAAAGTGCGGTGCTCTACCGCTGAGCTACCGACCCACGACAGTGATTATAGCCGTCGTGCCTGGGAAAAGTCAATGCAGGCAGGAGAAGGAAATGGGTACAGTGAATACGCAGAGAAAGTCAATTTGTGGGAGGCAGCGAGATTATTGTGGATAAGCCGAATTTCGGGCTGACAGGGCTGGCGGTGATGGGGCAGAACCTGGCGCGTAACGTGGCGCACAAGGGGTTCCCCATCGCCGTCCATAATCGGACGACATCGAAGACCGACGATTTCCTCAAGGACTACGGGCACGAGGGGCGGATCGTCGGCTCACAGACGGTGGAGGAGTTCGTGGGGGCGCTCGCCCGGCCGCGCGCGATCATGATCATGGTCAAGGCGGGCAAGCCGGTGGACGCCGTGATTGAGGAACTCAAGCCGCATCTCTCCGAGGGCGACCTGCTGATTGATGGCGGCAACTCCCTCTTCACGGACACGCAGCGGCGGGTGGAGGAGCTTCAAAAGGATGGCCTGCTGTTCCTGGGCGCGGGCGTCTCCGGCGGCGAGGAGGGCGCGCTGAACGGGCCGAGCATCATGCCCGGCGGCAGCCAGGAGGCGTACAAGATCGTCGAGCCGATCTTCACCAAGATCGCCGCGCAGGTGGACGGCACGCCCTGCTGCACGTACATCGGCGACGGCGGCGCGGGCCACTACGTCAAGATGGTTCACAACGGCATCGAGTACGCCGACATGCAGCTCATCGCCGAGGCGTATGACCTCCTGAAGAACGCCGTCGGCCTGAGCAATGAAGAATTGCACGAGGTCTTTACGCAGTGGAATGAGGGGGATTTGGACTCGTTCCTGATTGAGATTACGGCGCAGATCTTCGCCCGCAAGGACGATGATGGGGACGGGTACCTGGTGGACAAGGTGCTGGACAAGGCGGCGCAGAAGGGCACGGGCAAGTGGACGGCCCAGAACGCGCTCGATCTGGGCGTCCCGCTGACGGGGATCACGGAGGCCGTCTTCGCCCGCGTACTGTCGTCCATGAAGGAGCAGCGCGTCGCCGCCTCCCAGGTTCTGCCGGGGCCGTCCGGCGGCAAGATCACCGGGGACCGCGCGGAGTTCATTGACAACGTGCGCGACGCGCTCTACGCCTCCAAGGTGGTCGCCTACGCGCAGGGCTTCGAGCAGATGCTGGCGGCGGCCCGGGAGTTCGGCTGGACGCTGCATCCGGGCGAGATCGCCACCATCTGGCGCGGCGGCTGCATCATCCGCGCCCGGTTCCTGAACCGCATCAAGGAGGCGTTCGACCAGCAGCCGGACCTGCCGAACCTGCTGCTCGCCCCCTACTTCACCGACGGCGTGGGGCACGGCCAGGACGGCTGGCGGCGGGTCGTGACCGAGGCGGCGCGCCTGGGCATCCCTACCCCGGCCTTCTCGTCCTCGCTGGCCTACTACGACGGCTACCGCCGCGCGCGCCTGCCGGCGAATCTCATTCAGGCTCAGCGCGACCTCTTCGGCGCGCACACCTACGAGCGCGTGGACAAAGAGGGCACGTTCCACTCGCAGTGGACCGAGCAGCATCAGGAGGAGCGTGACCCAAACGGGTAGACCTTGCCCTAAACGATACGGCATTCCTGTAGGGGCATGGCGCGCCATGCCCCTGCCACCCCAAAGGAGGACTGACATCATGGCTCAAGAATTCGCATCCGATCGTTATGACAAAATGCCCTACCGCCGCTGCGGCGACAGCGGCCTCAAATTGCCCCTGATCTCACTGGGCTTCTGGCAGGCGCTGGGGGAGCAGGGCCAGGAGGACGAGTGCCGCCGCTGCGCGTACTTCGCCTTCGACCACGGCATCACGCACTTCGACCTGGCGAACAACTACGGCCCGCCGCCCGGCAACAGCGAGCGGGTCCTGGGCCAGATTTTGAAGGATATGCCGCGCGACGAGCTGATCATCTCCACCAAGGCCGGCTTCTGGATGTGGAACGGCCCCTACGGCGACGGCGGCAGCAGGAAGTACCTCATCGCCAGCCTGGATCAGTCCCTCAAGCGCCTGGGCCTGGACTACGTGGACATCTTCTACCACCACCGCCCCGACGACCAGACGCCGCTGGAGGAGACCCTGGCGGCCCTGGATCAGATCGTGCGGCAGGGCAAGGCGCTGTACGCCGGCGTCAGCAACTATCCGGGACACCGATACAACCGGGCCGTCGAGATCGCCAAGCAGCACGACTGGGCGCCGATCACGATCCACCAGCCCTACTACAACATGCGTAGCCCCGGTATCGAGACCGACCTGCTGCCGTACACGAAGGCGCACGGCACGGGCGTCATCGCCTTCTGCCCGCTGGCCGGCGGTGACCTGACGGACCGCTACCTGAACGGCGTACCGCCGGACTCCCGCCAGGGCAAGCGCGGCGAGGCCGGTCAGCGCTGGTGGCAGGAGCAGAAGGACAGGGGCGTGTGGGACCGGCTCGGCCAGCTCAACGACATCGCCAAAGAGCGCGGCCAGACGCTGGCCCAGATGGCGCTGGCCTGGGTGGTGCGCCTGCCCACCGTCACCAGTGCCCTCATCGGCGCGTCCAACGTCGAGCAGATCAAGCAGAACGTCGGCACGCTGGACAACCTGAACTTCACCGAGGACGAACTAACGCGCATCGCCGCCCTCTGCCGCAACTGGCCGTAGCCAACGCACTCTCTGAGGGAGCGGAAACCATCATGAAAATCACACAGTTAAACATCGAGGGCTTCCGCTCCCTCAAACACGTCACCTGGAAGCCCGGCGACCTCAACGTCATCATCGGCCCCAACGGCAGCGGCAAGTCCAACCTGCTGCGGATGCTGGAGTTGATTTCTGCCTCCGCTGAAGGCAGGTTAAGCAAACACATACTGGCCGCTGGTGGAATGGGCTCACTTGTATGGGACGGAGAAGCTAGCGACATCAACTGGACAGTGGCATGTTTAGGAAGGCCGATTCCATCGTACCGACTGATATACCGAGTGAACCTAATGCGCACTGGGCTTTCCAGCTCATACGAGGTTCGGGAGGAGGCCGTAGATCATTACCACCTGGATTTTGAGCAGGAGAGCGCATCAAGCGTCAAACACCTGTTACAGCGATTAGGCAGCAACGCATTTATTTTGGATGACAGCGACAAGCAAAATCGTCTCCGCATTGAAGAGAGTGAGTTGGGAGAGACAACGCTTTCGTTAATGTCAACTCCACTGGCCGGTAACACACACCTCAGATTCGTTCGCTTAGATCTCGCGGCTTGGTCCGTCTATCATGACATACGGGTAGACCGCGATGCTGCCATTCGTCAGCCAGCGATTTCCCGATTAGAAAATCGGGTCTCACCGGACGGTCAAAACCTCATTAACGTCCTGCATACGCTCTATACCGGCGACCGGGAGTTCAAGCGGCAGGTCAACTCAGCCATGAGTGCGGCGTTCGGCGATGACTTTGACGAATTGATCTTTCCTCCCGCGTCCGACCAGCGGGTACAACTGCGGGTGCGATGGAAGACGTTGAAGCGGGAGCAATCCGCCGCTGACCTGTCTGATGGGACACTACGGTTCCTATTTCTACTGGCGGTATTGGCAAGCCCGAACCCAGCCCCGCTGATCGCCATTGACGAGCCGGAGACGGGGCTGCACCCGTCCATGCTGCCACTCGTCGCGGAACTCGCGGTGGATGCCGCCGAGCGGACGCAGGTGGTGTTCACGACGCACTCCGATCAGTTCTTGGATGCCTTCCGGGAAACAGGGGTACGGCCTACTACCACCGTTGCCCGTTGGGAGAATGGCGAGACGACCTTGACCACGCTGGATGATGAGGATTTGGCGTACTGGCTCAAAGACTACACATTGGGAAACCTGTTTCGGTCGGGTGAGTTGGAGAGCATGGCGTCGTGAAGTTCGTGATGTTCGTTGAGGGACATACGGAGCATCGCGCGCTGGCAGAGTTCCTGAAGCGATGGCTCGACCCACAGTTGAGTCGGCCTGTCGGAGTCGCCACCGTCAGGTTTGATGGCTGGGCACAACTGGTCAGAGACTCGCCGGTCAAAGCAAAACTTTATCTCCAAGCGCCCAAGCAAGACGTCATCGCCGTCATTGCCTTGATTGACTTGTACGGTCCGACTCTGTATTCGGCTGACAAAACTGACGCTGCCGAACGGTACGTTTGGGCGAAACAACACTTGGAGAGCAACGTCGGCCATCCCAAGTTCCTCCAATTCTTCGCCGTACATGAAACAGAAGCATGGTTGCTCAGTCAACCCAGCATCTTTCCAGTCGAAGTTCGGGGCAGTCTTGCGGCGAAGGCGAAGCAACCGGAGACAGTCAACTTCGATGAGCCACCTGCAACGTTGCTGGATCGCCTGTACATGAGCAAGTTCAAGCGGCACTACAGGAAGACCGAAGATGGCCGCGACCTGTTCGGCAAGTTGGACCCTCAAGTAGCCTCCGAGAAGTGCCCAAGTCTTAAGGCCTTGCTCGACGAGATGTTGCGGCTGGCGCGGGAGGCGGGATTGTAGGCGTCGGGCTACCGGCGCGTCAACTGGTGGAACAGGAAGAACGTCAGGGCCAGATTGCCGATGGCCTGCCAGTCCAGGGGGCCGACGTCAAAGCCGTGCCCGGCCCCGGACAGGCGAATCAGAGTCGCCTCGCCGCCGGCCTCGCACAACGCCCGATAGAGACGCTCGCCCTGCGCCGCTGGCACGACGTCGTCCTGCTCGCCGTGGACGATCAGGAACGGCGGCACGCCGGGGCGCACATGGGTCACGGGACTCGCCAGGTGCGCCAATTCCCGGCGCTGCTCCACGGGGCCGCCGAACAGCTGGGCCAGCACGGACGCCGGCCAGGGGTTCCATTCGCCGGGGTAGCGCAGGTCGCTCGGCGCGGAGAGGGCCACGACCGCCTGCACCCGGCTGGAGACCCCGCCGGTGTCGGCAACGCCTTCCAGTTCCGGCGCGTCGCCGGAGACGCCCAGCAGGGCCGCCAGGTGCCCCCCGGCGGAGTGGCCCCACGCGCCGATGCGTTCCGGGTCCAGATGATACTCCCTGGCATGGGCGCGCAGCCAGCGGACGGCCCGCTTGGCGTCGTGTATCTGGGCCGGGAAGACGGCTTCGGGCGTCAGACGGTACTCGATGTTGGCCGTGAAGAACCCGGCGCGCGCGAAGGCTTCGTTCGGGTTGGACTCCTCCTTGGACCCCGCCGCCCAGCCGCCGCCGTGGATGTGGATGATCACCGGCATCGGCGTATCCGGGAGGGGGTCGGGGCGGAGGATGTCCAGGCGGAGGGAGCGTCCCGCCACGTCCCCGTAGACGACATTGTTGATTCGCGCGACGGCGCGCGCCGTTTCCCCGACCATCAAGCGCCTCCTGTTCTCGTTGCAAATATTATAGCGCCGTGAGTCAAGGGCGGCAGGAATCGCCGGGGTTTGAGGCGAACGGGGCGGGGAATAATACCGGGAAGATTGCTGGCGGACATGAGGTGAAACACATGGAACTCGCGATGGTCGGGCTGGGACGCATGGGCATGAATATGCTGGAGCGGCTGGCGAAGGGCGGGCACACGGTCTACGGCTATGACACGTCGCCGGACAAGGTGCCGGAGGTGGAGAAGCGCGGCGGCAAGGGCGTGACCGATCTGCGCGAGGCTGTCAGCGGCCAGCAGCAGACGCCCAAGATCGTCTGGATCATGGTGCCGCAGGGCAAGCCGGTGGACGACACCATCGCCCAACTCCGGGGCGTCCTGAGCAAAGGCGATGTCATCATTGACGGGGGCAATTCCTACTTCAAGGACACTGTCAAGCGCAGCAAGGAGCTGGAAGAGGCGGGGATTTACTATGTTGACTGCGGCACGTCGGGCGGCGTCTGGGGGCTGAAAGAGGGCTACTGCCTGATGATGGGCGGCGACCCGGACATCGTCAAGCACTGCGAGCCGATCTTCAAGACGCTCGCCCCGCCGGACGGCTACGTCTACTGCGGCGCGGCGGGCTCGGGCCACTACGTCAAGATGGTCCACAACGGCATCGAGTACGGGATGCTGCAATCTTACGGCGAGGGCTTCGACATCCTGCACGCCAGCGAGTACAAGCTGGACCTGACCGCCATCGCGTCCGCCTGGCGCTACGGCAGCGTGGTCCGCTCCTGGCTGCTCGACCTGCTGGTGCTGGCGTTCCGCAGCGACGAGAACTTGCAGCGCATCCGGGGCTACGTCGAGGACTCCGGCGAGGGGCGCTGGACCATCCTGGAGGCGATTGACCATAACGTGCCCGCGCCGGTGATCACCGCCTCGCTGTACGAGCGGTTCCACTCGCGCGAGGACGAGAATTTCGCGGCCAAGGTGATCGCCTCGCTGCGCAACGAGTTCGGCGGCCACGCCGTCCGCAGCATCGAGGGCGCGGTCCCCGGCGGCGCGGCCCCCGGCGATGGGGCGGTGCATGACGCGACCGGGTCGGGCGGCGCGACCGTCCACGCCGGCACGTCGGCTAGCACCGCCGACCAAATTCAGCCCGGCGCATCCGCCAGCGAGGCGGCGGAGAAGATCGCCCACGCCGGCCCGACGGAAGGACAGGTCTCATGACCACCAGCGCCGCGCAGGACGCGGTCCAGGACCCAGATTCGCCGCCGCCCGCGCCGCAGGAGGAGGACGCGCTGCTGCTCGAGCGGCCCCTGCCGCCCTGCTGCATCGTCATCTTCGGCGCGACCGGTGACCTGACCCACCGCAAGCTGATCCCGGCCCTGTTCTCCATCGAGGCGCAGGGCCTGCTGCCGGAACAGCTCAAGATCATCGGCTTCGCGCGGCGCGACTTCTCCGACCAGTCGTTCCGCGAGGAGCTGCACAGCGCATTGCAGCAGTTCGCGGGCGAGCTGTGGAAGGAGGCGCGGGACATCTGGCCCAAATTCGCCCGGCGCATCGCCTTTCACCGCTCGAACTACGACAGCGCGGACGGCTACGCCCAACTGAAGGAGCGTCTGGAAGGGTTCGACCGCACGGACGGCACCGGGGGCAACCGCCTGTTTTATCTCGCCACCCCGCCCAGCACCTACTCGGCGGTGATCGAGCAGCTGGGCCGGGCGGACCTGGTGCGGCGCGACGGCGAACAGAAGGACGGCTTCACGCGCATCATCGTCGAGAAGCCCTTCGGCTCGGATTTAGAGTCGGCCCGCGCGCTCAACGCCGATCTGCGAAACGTCTTCGATGAGGACCAGATTTATCGTATTGACCACTATCTGGGCAAGGAGACCGTCCAGAACATCTTCGTCTTCCGTTTCGCCAACGCCCTGTTCGAGCCGCTCTGGAACAGCCGCTTCATTGACAACGTGCAGGTGACGGTCGCCGAGACGGTCGGCGTCGAGTCACGCGCGGGCTATTTCGACGTCGCCGGGGAATTGCGGGACATGGTGCAGAGCCACGCCCTGCAGATGCTGGCCCTGGTGGCGATGGAGCCGCCCAACTCGCTGGGCGCGAACGACCTGCGCGACGAGAAGGTGAAGGTGCTGCGCGCCATCAAGCCGATCCGCCCCGAGGACTGCCCGGCCTGCGCGGTGCGCGGCCAGTACGGCGCGGGAGAGATCAACGGGCGGCCCGTGCCCGGCTACCGGGACGAGCCGAACGTCCCCCCCGGCTCCGTCACGGACTCCTACGTCGCGCTGAAGCTGGAGATCCAGAACTGGCGCTGGGCGGGCGTGCCATTCTACGTCCGGGCGGGCAAGCGGATGCCGCAGCGGGTCACGGAGATCAACATCGTCTTCAAGGACGTGCCGCCGATCCTGCTCAACCTGATGGACGGCAAGGACACCGGGCCGAACGTGATCACCATCCGGGTGCAGCCCAACGAGGGCATCTCCCTGCGCCTGGGGGCCAAGCCGCCGGGCCAGCGCACGCGGGTCAAGCCGGTGGACATGGACTTCACCTACGGCGTGAGCTTCGGCCAGCGCATCCACGACGCCTACGAGCGCCTGCTGATGGACGCCCTGCTGGGCGATGCCGCGCTGTTCACGCGCGACGACGAGGTGGAGGCGGAGTGGGGCCTGGTCACGCCCATTCTGGAGGGCTGGAAGAAGACGCCGCCGCCGGCGAACTACCCGGCGGGCACCTGGGGGCCGGCGGAGGCCGACCAGATGGCGGCCCGCGACGGCCACTCCTGGTGGCTGCGCTAGAGAATAGCCCCCCAGCTCCCAATCCTGGGGGAGCAGGACGAGAGAAGCAAGACGAGAAAGGGAGAGACATGCCGACAGTCACTGTCGAAGGAGAGAAGTCGTTTGAGGCCCCGACCGGCAAGAAGCTGGTGCTGTGCATTGAAGATGCCGGGATTGACATTTTGCACCGGTGCGGCGGCTTCGCCCGCTGCACCACCTGCCGGGTGCATTTCCTGAAGGGCGAGCCGGCCCACATGGGCACCACCGAGCGCGCGACGCTGGAGGAGGACGGGCTATTGGGCGAGTACCGGCTGTCCTGCCAAATCCGCGTCGCCGACGAGGACATGACGGTGCAGGTCTGGGGCCGTTCCAGCGAAAAAGGCATCCCCCCTGGCGACCGTCCGGAGGATTAGGCTACCCGGCCCGTGTTGTAGGGGCGACCCGGCGGGTCGCCCCTAAGTCATTGAGGAACCGCCATGACGACACCCGCAAAGCGCGTCGGCCTTCTCTATGATCCGATTGTCCTGAGCCACCAGCCGCCGGCCTATCATCCCGAACGCCCGGCGCGGGTGCGGGAGGCGATGGCGGCGCTGGAACGGAGCGGCCTTCTAGATCGCCTGACGCGCCTGCCGGTGACGCCCGCCGCGCGGGAGCAATTGGAGCGGGTCCACACGCGGGCCTATCTGGATTTCGTGCAGGAGGTGGTGGCGGAGGGCGGCGGGGTGCTGGACCGGGGCGACACCGTCGCCTCGCCCGGCTCCTGGGGGGCGGCCATCGCTGCCGCCGGGGCGGCCGTCGGCGCGGTGGACGCGGTGATGGCGGGGGATGTGGACGCCGCCTTCGCCCTGGTGCGCCCGCCGGGGCACCACGCGCTGTCCGACCGGGCGATGGGCTTCTGCCTGCTCAATAACGCCGCCGTCGCCGCCAGCCACGCCGCCGCCGCGCATGGGCTGTCCCGCGTTCTGCTCGTGGACTTCGACGTGCATCACGGCAACGGCACTCAGGACATCTTTTACGACAACGGGCATGTCCTGTACTTCTCGACGCATCAATACCCGGCCTATCCCGGCACGGGCCGCGTGGAGGAGACGGGCTTCGGCGCGGGCGCGGGCTACACCGTGAACGTCCCCCTGCCGCCCGATGTCGGCGATGCGGGCTTCCTGGAAGCCTTTGACACAGTCCTGCGCCCGCTCGCCGACCGCTTCCGGCCGGAGATGGTGCTGGTCTCGGCGGGCTACGACGCCCACTGGCGCAACAGCGCCTACGTCGCCGGCATCCACGAGCGCGCCACCGTCACGGGCTTCGCCGCCCTGTCTGCGCGCCTGCGCGACATCGCCGACGCCCACTGCCCGGGCCAATTGGTGGGCATTTTGGAGGGCGGCTACGACCTGGAGAGCCTCGCCTACGGCGTCCTCGCCACCCTCCGCGTCTGGCTCGGCGACGCCGAAGTGGACGACCCCATCGGCCCCCCGCCCGGCTCCCTGCCCGCGCTCGACCTGACGGACCTGCTGGCCCAGGTGCGCCGCGTTCACGGTCTGGCACCCGATGGATGACCTTTACTTTCCTATCGCCGCTTGCCGGGATCGTCCGGTTGGCTCCCGTGAGTCTCAAGTTTCAGGTCAGTTTGCATCACGACAACCTGGTAAGGGTTCCAGGTGGACATGGTGTAGAAGAGCCGACAGTGCCCTTTGCCGCCGGTCGTGAAGCGGGCCATGAGGTAGGGACCGTACTCCCCGCCCCACTCGGCCTCACGCCCCGGATCGTTGACGGCGTCGCGGGTGTCCGCCTTGACGCTCGTCGGGACGTGCATGAAATGGCCGTACCCGCCATCGCGCCAGGGGTCGAAGACGACCGTGCCCTCCGACCAGGGCCCCCACGGCGTCGCCGCCGAGCGCATGATGATGCCGCGCGGACTGTACGAGTTGTAGAGCATGACGTACCGCCCGACGGGCTTGCAGTAGACGACCGAGAATTCGCCGATGACGTCGTGCCGGAAGAGCGGGACCGCATCCTGCTCCCGCGATGACCACAGCGGCGACCCCTCCGGCCCGGAGCCGCTGAAGTAGAGCAGACGGGAGCGATCCGGGAGTTCCTTCGGCCTCACACGGGCCAGAGAAACGCTGCTCTTGCGGTACGCGCCGCTCCCGAAGATGTAAAGCCACCCGTCCGATGACCAGAACGACACGTTGATGAATTTCGTTTTGGACAGGTCGTAGAGCGCCTGGAAGGATTTGCCGTCGTCTTGGGAGACGGCCAGCACGGACCGGCCCATCAGCCCCTTCTCGGCCGACCAGTCCGTGGTGACCGCCACGCACATCTTGCCGCCGACGGACACGCCGCCGCTGGGGACCTCGAACGCCCCCAGGTCCACGCCGGGCACCGTCAGCGGGAGCCATTTGCCGTCAGGCGCCTGATGGAAGCGGAGGACAATCTTTTCCGGGCTGCTGCTCGTGGTCCAGGCCACGGCGTCCCGGTCGCCGGGCCGGCCCCAGGTGTCGCCGAACAGGAAAAAGAGGCGGCCATTGTGCTCAAAGGAACTGCCCAGGTCCGTGGCGATGACACCGTACCGCCTGCCGGTCTGGCTCAGCGTCGGCCTGCCGAGCTCCCGGTCGAAGTCACCCGTCAGTTGACAGACCTTCTTCGTGGAGCCGGTCACGTAGGCCAGTATGTCCTGGTCTGATGCAGCGGCCACCGGTGGCATCCCGACGGCGATGGCCGCGCTCAAGAGGGCCATCCAGTAACTCATCCTGCACTGTTCCTTTCTGAGCCATGCTGTTCCGCAGCAGCAAGCGGGACTCCTGCATGGCACGGCCATTCCTCTCTGCTCTGGCACGGAGGAGGGAATTAAGGCGAGTACGACGAAATAGAGCACCATCATCACCGCTTTCAGACCGATGGCGGCAGGAGTGATCGCATGGCAGAGGCGAGAGAACCCTGGACACCCCCCGTGGGGCGGCGGCAGTTTCTCTTTGCGGTTTTCGGGGCGGCGTGGGCCTTGCAAGCGGCGAGACGATCCGCTTACGCCCTCGCGCCTGGGAAACACCCATCGGGAGCGGATACGGATGCCTACGGGCATTACGTGCGGACTTCGCGGGACTTCCGGCGCGTGAAGCAGGAGAAGGCGTGGTGCGAGAAGGCGTTCCCCGGCTGGGTCTACATGCCCTGGACCTATCAGTGGACGATCGGCTATACCCCCGACTCGGGGCGCTGGAGCCTGGGGCACGGCCTCAACGGCGCGTTCCTCGACGGCAATGGCGGGACGCCGGACTCGCCGCCGGGCAAACTCGCCTGGATCAACCAGTTCGGCCTCCATTTCTACATGGACCACACCGCCGCCAAGCACTACCTGCATCTGTGGGACGGCGGCCAGCAGAAGGCACACCTGACGGAGCTGCACGGCACCGGCGTCCGCCCCGTCCCCGTCAACGGCGCGCTCAAGCAGAAGCTGTTCGGGTTCATCCGAAATAATATTTCGCAGGTGAAGTCCTCGCCCGTCCGCGCCGCCTACGCGCTCGACGATGAGATCTCCTGGGGCCACTTCGTCCACCCGACGATGTGGCGCATCACGGATGACCCTGACGCCTACAAGGCATGGCTGGGGGAAATCTACGGCCACGTGGCGGCCCCGGCGCGGGAGGGCTGGGTGACTTACGAGGACATCCGCCCACACCTCGCGGACTGGTCCGTGCGGGAGTTCGACGCCAGCCCGCTGATGGACCAGTGGAGCTTCAATGACTCCCTCTGGGGCAATTTGCTCGGCGATCTGGTGGAGTACGCCAACTCCGTGGACCCGGACACCCCCTGCGGCATCGTCGGCGGGCAGGCCCCGAACGCCTTCGGCGGCTACGATTACGCCAAGCTGATGCGGAAGATTCAGTACATCGAGGCCTACAATCTCGGCTCCTCACAGGCGGTAATTCGCTCATTCAACCCCAAAAATGCCGTCCCGGCCGTCACGAGCCACTTCCACCAGTCCGCCGATGATGACATCTGGCAGGTCTGGTATTATTTGGCGCACGGCAATCGGGGCCACATCGGCTGGGTCGAGGGCTGGTTCGACGGGCAGACGCCGCGCCCCTGGCTCGACGCCGTCGCCCCGCATTATTTGGAGGCGGGCCGGAAGATCGGGCCGCTGCTGCTGGGCAGCGAGTGGCGGCACGACGGCGTGGCGCTTTACTACAGCCACCCGTCCATCCAGCTCGGCTGGATACTGGACGCGGCGGCGCACGGCGCGACCTGGACCAATCGGGACGGCGACCACCGGCTGGGCGCGTCGCACATGGTCCGCCACGCCTGGGAGAACATGCTGCGGGACGCCGGGCTGCAATACAGCTTCCTCAGCTACATAGACGTAATCCAGGACGGCGTCCCCGACGAGTACCGGGTGCTGATCCTGCCCGCCTGCCTCTGCCTGTCGGACGCCGAGGCGCGGGCGATGGAGGCGTTCTGCCGCCGGGGCGGGACGGTGATCGCCGACTACCTGCCCGGCGTCTGGGATCAGCACGGGCGGGGCCGCGAGGCGGGCGGCGCGCTGGACACCCTGTTCGGCGTCCGTCACGACCTGGCGATGACCGCCGCCGACGTGTTCGGCGGCGGCAAGCTCTGGTGCGAGGTGGACCAGGACGCCAACTTCGGCTGGAAGACCTACACGGAGTTCCTGACCAACGCCAATAGCTGTCTCAAGGACCCGAGCGGATTTTACAAGGCGGTGCGGGCGATGCCGACGGCGAACGTGCGCCGCGTCGGGCGCGGCACGGCGACCCTGATGAATCTCTCGCCCCAATGGTACAACGCCTACCGCGTCGCCGGGTACGAGGCCGCCCAGCGCCGCGAGACCTTCCTGCGGCACGTCACGGCGGGCGGCGTCCATCGCTGGGTGGAGATCGAGGGGGCGGGTGAGGCGGCGTTCGGGTACGAGATCACGTACTTCCGCAAGCCGGACGGGCGGACGGTGCTGTTCGTCTGCAGCAACCCGGAGGTCGTCGGCTCGGAAGTGGGCGGCGGCAACGCCGCCAATCTGAAAACCCGCACGATAGACATCACGCTGAAGTTCGCCAAGCCCATCCGCAGCGTCCGCGACGAGCGCCGGGGAGCCGCTCTGGACGACGGCACCCGGTTCCAGTTCCATTGGCCTCAAAACGAAGCCGTCGTGCTTTCCTTTGAGGAATCAGCGCCTGCCGCATGATCTTCCGCTTGCATTGCCTTGACATTGCAGCCGAGGTTCTCCACGCCCCATCTTTCATGCCGTGGTCTGCGGCGGGGGCGGCCAGACACCCTGCTCCGCAACGGCCCCCCCACAGTCCCCGCCGCACGACGAAGGCGGGCGGCTCATCCGCCACCCCCGCCCTCGCGCGGCGGCAGTTCCCGGACGTTATACAGCTCGACGTTCGCGTGGATCATCTTTCAAACACCGCCATTTGCGAGGGCGCGCCTAGATCGCCGTCCGGCTCGCCGAGATCGGACAGGGTGACGGCGTAGCCGAAGCGGGAGGAGATGCCGCCGGCCCAGTCGGCGAACTGGGCGCGCGTCCACTCGAAGCGGTGGTCGCGGTGGCGGAACTTACCGGCGGGGAGCGACGGCCAATGCGGGTTGTACTCGGCGTTGGGCGTGGTGACGACGACGCGGGACGGGCGGGCGTGGCCGAAGACGGCGCGGGCCAGAAAGTCCAGGCGGTCCGGCTCGACGTGCTCGATCACCTCCACCAGCGCGGCGGCGTCATACCCGGTCAGGCGGTCGTCCAGGTACAGCAGCGAGCCTTGCAGCAGCCTGATGCGCCCGCCCGGACTGTCCCGGTGCAGGCGGCGCTCGGCGACGGCGAGGGCGGCGGGCGACACGTCCATGCCGACGATCTCCGTCCACTGCGGGTCGGCCGCCAGCAGGCGCAGGAGCTGCCCCTCGCCACAGCCCAGATCCAACGCCCGATGCCCGCCGCCGGCCTTGAGCGCCTGGGCGACGGCCTGCAGGCGCACGTCGTGCAGCCGCAGCGGCCGTTCCAGCGCCTCCTCGGCGGCCTGCGCGTCCCCTGCCTCCGCCAGCGGCACCGGCGCCTCGTCACGGCTGCTCTGCGACAGTCGCTCCAAGGCCTCATCTATGAAGCGGCGCTTGTAGCGCAGGTAGCGGCGCGCTATGATGTCCCGCTTGGGGTGCGCGGCCAGCCACGCGCCGCCGTTGTCCAGCAGCTTCTCCACCTCCTCCGCCCCGACATAGTAGTGCTTCTGGTTGTCCAGCACGGGCAGGAGGACGTAGAGGTGCGAGAGCAAGTCCTGCACCGTCTGATCGCCCGCCAGCGTGACGGCGTAGAGGCTGGAGGCGCCCCATTCGGGGAAGCGCGCGTCCAGCGGCAGCCGTTCGGCGGCGATCTGGTAGCCGAGGGGCGTGAAGAGGTCGCGGATCAATCCCTCCCCGGCGTCGCAGTCCACGGCGGGCAGCGAGGCCGCCAGCGGCCAGCGCTCCCCCACCCGCTGCGGGCGGTCCTTGCACCGGCCCGCCAGGGCCGTCGAGAACGCCTGCCCGATGGCGACGCTGAGAAATGAGGAGGCGACATAGGGGCGGTCGTTGACGTACTGGGCGAGCGCGAAGGCGTTGTCCCCCGCCCGGCGCACCAGGCCCACCGGGTCAATATCGAGCCAGAGCGCCGCCGTGCAGCGGTCGTCGGACGCCTCCGGGTAGAAGACGCGCACCGTGCCGAACGGCAGGCTTTTCTCAAAGACATTCGCCGGGTTCTTGTGCAGCAGGTAGCCCAGGTCGGTCGCCTGCCACGCCGTCGTCGTGATTTGCAGCAGCATGACCGTTATTGTAGCACAGGGCGATCAAACCGGCGATACGCCCTCGGCCCGGGGCCGCCGTTGACAAAGGGACGGCCTGATGCCACAATGGGGTTGCCATGACGGACACCATCACGCCCCCCGCCTTGCGCGTCGCGCTGTTCCAGTACGCCACCCGCTTCCCCGTGTACGAGGAAATCTTCGCCGCACTGCGCAACTCGCTGCGGCAGGCGGGCGCGTCGGTGCGGATGGTGGAGGCGGTGGCGGATGTCGGGCCGGAGCGGGATGACCTGCTGCTGATCGTCGGCACGCCGAACTACATTGGGCACCTGCTTCAGGACCTGACGACGCTGCGCCGGCGGCACGGGCGGGCCGTCCGCGTCTTCCTGTGGCACCTAGAGCACCTGCCGGACCTGGAGACGCCGGAGCCGGTGCTGTGGGCGCTGCTGCTGAAGAACTGGCTGGAGGCGCGGCGGGCGGGCGGGCACTATGGCAATTCCCGCGCCGCCAACTACCATGTGATTCGCCAGGGGGCGCGGCGGGGGCTGTTCGATCAGGTGTACGTCTTCACGCCGCGCAAGGCCCGCTTCCTGGAAAAGCACGGCGTCGCGGCGGAATACTTGCCGGCCGGCTACCACCCCATCTGGGGAACGTCGGGGAGCGGGGAGCGGGACATTGACGTGCTGTTCCTGGGAGAAGTGCTGGAGGACCGGCGCGGGCGCATTGTCAAGGCCGTCCGCGCCGAATTGGAGAAGGAGGGCGTCGCCCTCAAGTCCATGCACGACTTCAACCCCAACGGCCTCTGGGGGGAGGAGCGCAACGCCATCCTGCAGCGCTCCAAAATTTACCTGAGCGTCTACCGGCACGCGCAGGACTTTTCCGGGACGCGCTTCTGCCTGGGCATGGGCAACGGGGCGCTGATCGTCTCGGAGCCGGTCGCCGACCCCTTCCCGTTCGTCCCCGGCGAACACTTCGTCCAGGCCGCCGTGCCCGACCTGGGCCGTGCCGTGCTGACGTACCTGCGCGATGAGGCGGGGCGGGTGCGGATATGCGCCGAGGCGACGCGCTTCATCACCGAAGACTATACCATGCACGCGTCCGCCCAACGAATCGTCGCGCGGGCGCGTGAGTTGGCGGCAGGCGTGGACAGTTAAGCCATATCGCCGGCGTTCACGGAATCCCGACCCCTATCTCTTCGCCGCCGTCTCATCGTCTTCATACTCCGGGGCGGCGGCCGCGCCATCTTTGGTGAGGGCCGCGCGGAGCTGGGAGGGGCCTTTAGGGACGCTGGGGCTCTCACCCTCAGCGATCTTGCTGGACTCGATCTGGTCGCGGGGGACGCCCTGGGCACGCAGGAAGGAGGCGGGGGTCGGCTGGGTCAGCTTGGGGAACAGGCGGAACAGGATCACCTGGATGCTCGCGGCGACGGGGACGGAGAGCAGCATCCCCCAGATGCCGAACAGGTGCGCCCCCAGAATCAGCGCGAAGATGGCGATGACCGGGTTGAGTCCGACGCCGCCGCCGACGACGCGGGGGGTGACGATGTTGTCGAACACCTGGTTGATCACAAGGCTGAGGGCGACGGCGAGACCGCCAAACCCGATGCCGCCGGCGGCGAAGGCGACCAGGAACGTCACCAAAGCCGTGGTGGTCGAGCCGAGGTAGGGCACCGCGTACAGCACCCCCGCCGCCGTCCCGACCAGCAGGGCATAATTGGCGAGGTCGTGGTGATGGGGCGTACAGGAAAGGACGTAAAGCATCACGATGGTGGTGATGCCGTACAGGGTGCAGACGATCAGCAAGCCGCGCAGGTAATCGGAGAAGACGCCGCCGATGTCACGTCCCATCTCGTCCATCGGGCCGCGCGCCTTGTCCGGGAGCAGGTAGAACAGGCGGGCGCGCAGGCGGTCAATGTCGGCCAGCAGGAAGAATGTCACGATCAGGGTAATGATGATGTTGATGACGGTAGCGACCGTCCCCGACAGAAAGCCCTGGATGCCGCCGCTGGACTGCTGCAGGTAGTCCGACGCCTTCGCCGTCAACTGGGCCGAGAGGGTGTCGAAGTTCTTGGGCATCTTGACGCCCACGAAATGTTTGTGCGTCGTCAGCCAGCCATTGACCGTGACACGGACGTTATTGAGCGCCTGCGGGCCACTGTCCTTGAGTTTGCCGGCCTCGTCAATCAGTGCGGGGATGACGATGTAGCCGAAGCCGACCAGCAGCAGCAGGAAGATGCCGAAGACGATGCCGACGGCCCCCATGCGCTTCAGGCCCCGCCGCTCCAGCTTGTCGGCCAGGGGGTCGAGCAGCAGCGCGAGCATGAGGCCGATGACGAAGGGGGTGGCGATGGCGAGGGCGGCATCGGACACGTGCCAGGCGGCGAGGGCGAGCAGGCCCAGGACGGCCGCGCCGAGCGCGGCGAAGAAGCCGGCGCGGAACCACTCGCGCGAGGAGGCATGGCGGGGTGAGAACATCTGATCTATTGTACCCCGAATCGGCCGGGAAGAAGCCTATCGCCTGTGGGGGCACGGCGTCGCCCCCTCACCCCGGCGGCAAGCCGCCGACCCTCTCCCTCGCGGGGGAGAGGGTTGTTGCCGCACGGCCCTTCTCTGTCCCCCCTTCGCCCCTCCGAGGGAGAAGGGGCCAGGGGATGAGGGGCCCGGCGGCGCGATCAGGCGACAGGCTTCCCGTCTCTGGCGACGGGGACCTTGCCGGTCAGCACCTCGCCTGTTTTGGCGTTACGCAGGCCGGCACGGGAATACTGGATGACGTAGGCCTTGCGCGGGCTATCGGAAACGTTGGGACCGCTCTTGTGCATGGTCAGGGACTGGAAGACCGCCATCGAGCCGGCCTTGACGGGCACGCGCACACCCTGGTCGGGGTCGTCTGAACTGTGGCAGACCAGGCCGATGGGGCTGGGCCGGTGCTCGACCAGGCCGCGCTTGTGCGAGCCGGGCAGGACGGAGATGCAGCCGTTCTCCGGCGTGGCGTCGTTGAGGGCGAGCCAGAGAGTCAGGTACGGCGACGGGGTGACGGGCGTGTAGCCGTCGTC
>JAFAZD010000399.1 GCA_019239955.1 Armatimonadota bacterium
TTTAAGGGCCAGCAGCCATGAACATCCGACTGACGAAGGTATTCCAAAAAGTGCCGGAGGGCTACATTGGCTTCGTGGAAGAACTGCCCGGAGCCAACACGCAGGGTGAGACCTTGGAGGAGGCCCGCGCCAACTTGGAAGAAGCGATACAATTGGTCCTGGAAGCAAACCGAACACTGGCGGAAGAGTCCATGCAGGGTCAGGAGTACGTTCGGGAAGCGGTCTCTCTGGTCGCCGCATGAAGCGTGTTGACCTGCTTCGTCATTTGCAGCAACACGGCTGCGAGTTCTTGCGCGAAGGCGCGGAACACACCATATATGTCAACAGGGAGGCGAAGGCGACATCTGCTATCCCCAGGCATCGTGAGATCAGCGACATCTTGGCCCGCAGGATTTGTCGTGACTTGAAGGTGCCGCCTCCCTGAAGATGAACATCGTCCTGATCGGCTTCATGGGGACCGGCAAAAGCGCCGTCGGACGCGCCCTGGCCCGTCGCTTGGACGCGAGGTTCCTAGACGCGGACGCCGAGATCGAGCGCGGGGCCGGCAGGCCCATCGCCCGCATCTTCGCCGAGGAGGGCGAGGCCGCCTTTCGCGCGATGGAAACGGCCTTGTTGGATCGCCTTGTGAGCGACAAAGACCCTCTCCCGCTTGCGGGGGAGGGTGGACCGGCTTGCCGGGACGGGTGGGGGCCTCTTGTCCTCGCCACCGGCGGCGGGATGCCCCTGCGTGAAGAGAACGCCGTGCTGCTCCGCCGCATCGGCCCCGTCGTCTGGCTGACCGCGCCCGCCGACGTTATCTTGCAGCGCGTCGGCCCCGATCTGAGCCTGCGGCCCCTGCTGGCCGCGTATCAGGCCGACCCGTTGACCCGCATCACCGACCTGCTGGCGGAACGCGGCCCGCGCTACGCCGCCATCGCCGACCTGATCTGGGACACCGCGCGGCACGCGACCCCGGACGAGGCCGCCGCCGCGCTTGCCGACGAACTATGCCGACTCGCCGCACAACCGAGACCCGCGCCGGCCGTAACGGCGTGACCGATCCCAGCGATCACAAGACACGCCGCAACGGCCACGCGGGCCGTGACGTGCATCTCGCCCTCGGCCCGCGCTCCTACGACATCCTGGTCCGGCGCGGTCTGCTGGCTCACGCCGGCCCGGAGATCGCCGGCCGAGTCGTTGGGGGCGACGCCCGGGGTCGCCTCGCCGTCGTCATCAGCAACCCGAAAGTGGATCAGTCCTACGGGGCGACCGTCACCCGGAGCCTGGAAGACGCCGGGTTCCGCGTCCGCGCCCTCGCCGTCCCCGCCGGGGAGGTCCACAAGACCCTGGCAACCGTCCGCCGCCTCTACGGGAGTCTCCACGCCGAGGCCGCCGACCGTCGCACGATCGTAGTGGCCCTCGGCGGTGGAGTCATCGGCGACGTGGCCGGCTACGTCGCCGCCACCTATGCGCGCGGTCTGGATTTCGTGCAGATACCGACCACCCTGCTCGCGCAGGTGGACAGCAGCGTCGGCGGCAAGGTCGGCGTCAACTTCGACAGCGGCAAGAACCTGATCGGCGCGTTCCATCAGCCGCGCCTCGTGCTGATCGACCCCGACACGCTGTACACCCTGCCCCGACGCGAACTGCGTTCAGGTCTGGCCGAGGTCATCAAATACGGCATCATCTACGACAAGGCGTTCTTCCAGATGCTGTCCCGCGAGGCCGCCGCCCTGGTTCGGCTCTCTTCCGAACACCTGGAAGACGCGATCTCGCGCTCCTGCGAGATCAAGGCGCGGGTTGTGGAGCAGGACGAGCGCGACGAGGGGCTGCGCGCGATCCTCAACTTCGGCCACACGGTCGGCCATGCACTCGAGGCCATCACGCGCTACCGCATCTACCGGCACGGCGAGGCCATCGCCATCGGCATGGTGAGCGCCTGCCTGATCGGCGAGGAGGCCGGCCTGACCGAAGGGGCCGACACCGCCGCCGTCATCCAAGCCTTTCGGAACGCCGGCTTCCCGCAGTTGGGCCTGGACGGGCGGCTTCCGATTGAGGACATCCTGCGCCTGCTCTCCTGGGACAAAAAGGCCGTGGACGGCGCGGCGCGCTTCGTGCTCCTGGAACGGATCGGCCGCGCCACCCCCGGCCACCCCGTCGCCGAAGCCGCCATCCGCCGCGCCCTGGAGCGCCAGCGGGGCTTATCAGCGCCATGACCGAGAGGCCGCCCCGCTGGGCAGACGCTTTGCTGACGCTGTGGGTGGTCGTCGTCGCCATATTCTTCTTTGGGCCGTCCGTCGCGCCGATCATCGGACTGCCCCGCGTCGGCGTGATCATCGGGTTCTGGACCGAACTGGCCTCGTCATTTTACATGCTGATGGTGCTGACCTCCAGCGCCGCACTCGCTCTCAAATGTCTGCGCCGTAAGGATGCGGCGGGACAGGCCCATGAAACGGAAGGACGCGCGCACGAAGAGATGGAAAGTAGCCCTTGATGCGCACCTTGCGAACCGTGCTCGGACTTGCCCTTGTTCTGGCTCCCTCGGCGTTGGGGGCCGGGGGGCCGAACGTCCCCGCCTACGACGTGCGGGGCGTCGCCATTCACCAGTGCTCCTGCCGCTACGCCTGCCCCTGCATGTTTGAGAACGCGCCCGAAAAATGCGCCCTCGCCGCCGTTTATCATCTCGACGCCGGGATGATCGGCGGGGTGGATGTG
>JAFAZD010000061.1 GCA_019239955.1 Armatimonadota bacterium
GCGAGCCGCAATACAAGGCGCTGGCGGTGAACACGGTCTACACGCTGGTACTGCTGTCGGCGAGCATCGCGCTGCCGTCCCTGCGGCGCGGGGCCTGGGGATTGCAGCCCGGCGACGGCCTGCTGCTGGGGGTCAGCGGCGTTTTGCTGCTGTCTCTGCTGCCGCTGCTGTTCAACATCTGGGCGGGCGAGGGCGCAGCGGTCACGATCCTGTTCTCGCTGCCGACGCCACGCCGCGCGCTGCTGCTGGGCAAGAACCTGGCGCACGGGACGCTGCTGCTGGGGGTGTGCGGGGCGGGACTGGTCGCGGCGGCGGCCCTGAGCGGGGACTGGCGGGCGCTGCCGGCGGCGGGGGCATGGGTGGCGCTGGCCGCGCCGCTGCTGCTGGCGGCGGGCAACTTGGTCTCGATCCGCTTCCCGCACCGGATGCTGGTGCGGGGCCAGCGCTGGCAGCGCGGCGGGGTGGCGGCAGCGGGCGATGGCTCCGGCTGCGCCTACGCCTTTCTGTACGCGCTGGCGTATGGGGCGACGTGTCTGTCCCTGCTCCCCGTCCTCGCCGCCGTGCTGCTGCCGGGCCGCTGGGGCCTCTCCGCCGCCTGGTACGCCCTCTCGCTGCCGCTGGCCGCCCTGTATTCCGGGACGCTCTACGTGATTTTGCTCCGGCAGGCCGAGGTCTGGCTGCTGGCGCGGGAGCCAGAGATCATACAGAAGATCGTGCCGGAATGACCCTCCCCCGGAGGCCCCCACCCCGCGCTTCGCGCACCCCTCCCCCATCGGAATGGGAGAGGGGCCAGTGACTTGGAGGCTACACGGTTTGTCAGAGGGTATCCGTTTGTGGGGTTTGGAGAGCGGCGAGGATGCGCTGGCGGGTCTCGGTGGGGCGCTTCAGGACGTCGTCGTTGGTCAGGCGGAGGAAGCGGATAGCCTTATCATGCTCTAAAATGGCCTGACGGTCGGCGTCGCGCCGCTGCACGTCGGGCTCGTCGTGGATGCTGCCATCTACCTCAATGGCAAGGCGTAGGCGGGCGCAGTAGAAGTCCAGGCGGAACGGCCGGCGCACGGCCTGACGCCGGAAATGGACTCCGCACCGGTGATCGCGCAGCACCTCCCACAGCGCCCGCTCCGCGGGCGTCTGCTGCTTCCGCGCCTCCCGTGCCGCCGCCTTCACATTCTCATAATAAGTACCTGTTCTGAATTATGTTAAGTTGCACGAAAGGCCGAGAACCGGATGAAGAGCGACGTGCCCACCGCCGAGAGCGCCTGCCACACCGCCAGGCGCAGCGTCTCCTCGTCGGCATAATCTTCCGGCCCGAGCCACTCGTACTTGAGCTTGCGCCACAGCACCTCCGCGATGTTGAGGTGCGGCGAGTACGTCGGCAGGAACAGCACGAACAGCCCGCGCCCCTGCCACACGGCCTCCCGTGCCTTGACCGCCTTCCGATGCACCCGCGCGTTGTCCAGCACCACCACCGTCGGGCGCTCAATCAGCCGCGAGAAGGCGTCCAACTCCTCACTTACCAACTCTGCCGTGATCGCCCCCTGTGTCAGCCGCACACGGCAGCGGTTGTCTCGGCTGAGGAGGGCGAAGCAGTTGACGCCGCCCCCCCGCTCGCTCGGGATCGCCACCCTCTCGTCGGCGAACTGCCAGCCGTAGGGCACGCACGGCTGCATGGACACGCCGCTCTCGTCGGCGTAGAACACGTCCACCTGCCCCTGCTCCGACAGGCGCTCCACGGCGGCCAGCCCCTCCTCCTTGAGCGCGGCCACCTGGGGATCGGGCGCGCGTCTTACGGCGCGTCGGAGGCGTTTGTAGCGGCAACGGTTTTTTTCAGGAACCGCCTGAGCGTGAGCGTGGAGAACCCCTTGCCCAACTCCTGTTCCAGTTCGGCCTTCGCCTGGCTGAGACGCTGGCGGCTGGCCTGCACCGCCTGGCGCACGGCGGCCAGGTCGGTGTCTTTTTGCAGGATGCTCTTGCGCCCTTGCCCCGGCCTGTTCGCCAGCCCCGCCAGGCCTTCGGCCTGGTAGCGCGTCACCCAGGTGTTGACGACGGGTTCACAGCAGCCAAGCTGCGCGGCCACGTCCTTGGAGCGGCGTCCCTGCGCCTTTTGCAGCACCATCAGACAGCGCTGGCGGTAGTCGTGGGTCTTGCCCTGCCGCCAGGCCCTGTCCAGAGCGGTACGCTCTTCATCACTGAGGGTCAGGGTCTTGATCTTTGCCATAAGGCTATTATAACATCATTTTGAACAGGTACTTATTCAGTCCTGTCCTGCCTCATGTCCATCCTTGGCTCCTGCCATCTTGTGTCGCCTGTCGTCACTGGCCCCTCTCCCATTCTTATGGGGGAGGGGTGCTCGATGAGGGCGGGGTGGGGGTTGCCGGTGGCGCGAATGCGCCAGTGCCTGGGGACCACCCTCAGAACGTCGTGCCGGCGATGTTGAAGCGGACCTTCTTGGTGAGCGTGGAGTAGGTGAAGACCAGGTCGCGGCCCAGGATGCGGCGCGAAACCGAGAACAGCGTCTCGCGGTAGCTGTTGCCCAGGTAGCGGTCGTAGAACGACCCCAGGCCCAGGCCCCAGTTGTTGTTGATCCGGTAGGACAGGCTGGTGTACAGGTTGGTGTCGCCGAGCGGCAGGCCGTAGCCGCCGGAGAAATTGAGGGACATGCGGTTGCCGGGCCGCGCGGCGTAGGTGAGCGAGAGGCGCTGCTGGGTGGGGCTGTGGTAGACCGTGCCGAGCAGGCCGCCCCCGGTCGGGTCCGTGCCGAGCTGGCTGAACAGCGGGTCGTACCGCCAGGTGTAGTTCATGCCCAGGCTGCCGTTCATCGGCATTGTGCGCGCCAGGCCCAGGTTCAGCTGCATGGTCGGGGCGCTGCGCCCGCTGCCCCAGCTCTGGCCGATCTTCAGGCCGTCGGTCACGTTGGTCCGTGCGTCCGGGTGCAGCGGCGCGGTGAACAGGCGCATCTCCAGCGTCCGGTTCGAGATCGGGATGACCTGCTGGGGCACGCCCGGCGCGTTCTGAATGTACTGGCCGGTCTGCCAGCCCAGGCTGGGGATGAGGCTGATACCCGTCTGCCCCAGCGGGCGCGGGTTCCCCTCGCTGTTGACATTGAGGTCGGCGCTGGACGACGAGTACCCCCCCAGGCCGGGGTCGCGGCTGCCGCTGGCTTCCAGGTTGAACGAGAAGCCGGTGAATTGGCGGGTCAGTTGGGACAGGCCGTACAGGGTGCGGTGGGTCGGGGAGTCCACCAGGAAGAAGGAACTGGTCGCCGGGCCGATGCGCTGCGAGTGGTCCCAGTGCGCCCCCCAGTCCGAGCGCGTCAGGCCGGTGAGCAGGACCTGGCCGGAGCCGCCCGCGCCCAGTGCGTAGGTGTGGTGCAGGTCCAGGGCGAGGCCGGGCCGGGTGCCGGTCGCGTCCAGCGCGCCCGCGCTGTCGCTGCCGCCGACGGTCGAGTTCCGCAGGAACAGCGTACCGGTGCTGTGCGGGTCCACATGGTAGTAGAACGGCACGTCGAGCGCCAGCCCGCCCGTCGAGGTGAAGCCGACCAGCTGCCGCCCGAACAGCTGATGGGAGTCCGCCGGCATGACCTGGTAGGGCATGGAGAGGACCTTCTTGCCGTCGGCATAGATGGCGGCGCGGCGGAACTGGAGCGTCTTGCCGGGGTCCACGGCCATGGCGCGGGCGGCGACGATCAGGCGGGTGGCAGACAGGTCGGCGAAGCGGTAGATGTCATTCTCGGTGTAGAACTGCGCCGCGCTGCCCGCCACCGGCGCGGCCGCCAGGTTCGGGCCGTCCACGGTGACGGTCTGGGCGGGGTGGGCGGCGTCCACATCGGCGATGGCGGTGCCGGAGCTGGTGGCGAGATTATAGCGCAGGCGGTCGGCGTGCAGTGTGTGCCGCCCGCGCTGCATGACGGCGTTGCGGGCGAGCAGCGTCTGCGTCTGCAAGTCCAGCTGCAGGGCGTCCGCCGTGATGGAGAGGGCCTTGTAGCGCAGGCGGGCCGAGCCGTGCCGGCCCTGGGCCTCAATGACACGCACATCGGCGCTGTAGATCAGGTACTCCGGGCACTCCACCTGAATCCAGCGGGCGTCCGGCCCCGTGAGCAGCAGCTCGCGGTCCGTGGTGAACTCGACGTGGGCTTCGCCGGTCGCGCCGCCGGCGCTGCCGACGAAGGCGGTGGCCGTGACGTTGGCGACGGCCTCGTTGGGCGCGCTGATCAGGCGGACGCGGGCGGTGCCGGCGAGGGTGGTGGTCGCGTCCTGCGAGAGCGTGCCCTCGGACGTGGCGAACTGCACCGTCGTGCCGTCCGGGGCCAGGTTGCCGCTGCTGTCGCGCACGGTGGCGGTCAGCGTGGTGTCGCTCCGGCCATCGGCCAGAATCACCTCCGGGGCCGCGGACAGGCTGAGGAACGCCTGCCCGGCGGCCTGCGCGCGGCGCGGCTCCGTGGGCAGAGCCGTGAGCAGACACGCCAGCAGAAGGCACAGCGCGCGGTGGAGCCGGCGGGAACGGATTGGGGTATGCATGGCGGGTATGGCGCGGGAGGGGCGGCCCTACCCCTGCGGGGTAGGGCCGCCGGGACCATCAGTTGAGCGGCGACCTCGTTCGCCGGGCCTGATGTCGGCTACGGAGTGGTCGTCGTGGTCGTAGTGGACGGCGGGCTGGGCGGGCCGGAACTCGTGCTGCTGGAGCTGCTGGAGTTGGAGCCGCCGCCGCCCCCGCCCCCGAAGTGAGAGCCGTTGAGGATGGCGTAGAGCAGCGCGCCGCCGAGGACGACCAGCAGGGCCGTCTGCGCGTCGTGATTGCTGCCGCGCTGCGACGTGGGGGCGACCACGCGCTGGGCGTGCGGCGAGGCACCGTTCAGCGAGGACGCGATGCGCGCAGCGGCGTCATTGATGGCGGCCTGCTGGATGGCCTCGTCGGTGTCGGAGGCGGCGGTGGGAGCCCCCGTGCCGCTGAAGACGCCGCCCAGGCCGGGCAGGGGCGCGCCTGTCTGGGAGTCATAGAGGCGGCTGTTGACCAGCAGGGTGACGCGGCGGGACGTGGCGTCCTGGGAGTAGGACTGAACACTGGTCAGCAGGAAGGCGTCCGTGCCGATGATGGTGGCCACCTTGCGCGCCCGCGTCACGTCCGCCGGGCCGAACGGGGTCCGGATGTCGGCGTCGGTCAGGCCGGAGGTGGCGTCGGCCTCATTGAGGGCGCGCTGGACCGCCGGCAGGAACTTGGTGAAGCCGGTCACCGTGTAGACGCCGACCGTGTTGAGGCGCAGCTTGATGGCGTCATCGAGCCGAGGCGTCAGGGACGCCGCCGTGTCACCGGCGGCGGACGCGGTCGCGGCCGGGAACAGCAGGATGCTCTTGACCCCGCCCGGCGTCGTGGAGGCCGGGGCGGGAGCGGCCTGCGCCTGGGCGGCCGTCGGCAGCAGGAGGCCGAGGGGCGGGCAGGCCAGCGCGAGGGTCAGCAGGGCCGCCAGCCAGCGCGCCCAGGGCGCGCGGCGGAGGGAAGAAGCGGGCGTACACATCGCGGATGTCGTCCTTTCTGGAGGCCCCCGCCCACTTCTCTTGTGAGGCGGGCGGGGGCCGTGATCTCTAATCGCGGCCAGTCCCCTACTTGCGGACCGTGGGCGCGCGCGGCGGCAGGACCGGCTGAATCGGCTGGAATGCGTCGCCGTTGGAATGGACCGTCAGACTCGGCGCGAGCGCCGGCCGCGCGGCTCCGGTCGGGGCCGGGGTCTGCTGGACGTGCAGCACCTTGACAGGCTTCAGCGCCTGGTCATGCGCGAGGGCCAGGGCCTTGGCGCGGGCGATGGCGGCGGCGGTGGCGCCGCCGGGGGTGAGCGGGGCCGGCAGGACCCGCGTCGCAAGCGGGTCGTAGGACGAGTAGACCCAGGAGGAGTCGTTCACCTTGTCGCTGCCCCCGTCCTGCGGGTTGCGCACCCCGACGCGGATGTAGATCGGCCCCTGGCTGCCGTTGTAGTACTTGGTCAGGTCGATGGGGCCGAACGTGAACGCCGGGCCGCGCCGGAAATTGCTCGTGTCGTCGCCGCCGGAGGGCACGGTCTTGGTGGTCAGCTGCACCACGTTGCTTGAGAAGTTGTCGCTGGAGGTCTCCAGGTCGTACTCCTGCTGCGCGCCCGCCGTGCTCGGGTCGGAGTAGACGGAGTAGGTCGTCACGATCACGTTGGTGGGGCCGGTGCTGCTGCCGAAGGGGTTCTGGTCCCCGCTGACCGGGATATTAGCTGCCGGATTGCCGCTTACGTTCGTCGGGTACGACGGCAACTGCACCCCTGTGGTGGGATTTGTATAGAAATCCGACACCGTGTTATGCAGGAACGGCGGCTGCAAATAGGTGATGTAGTTGGTGTAGACCGGCTGAGAGAGAAGGTACTCGGTGACGGTGGTGGTGCCGGAGCCGGTACCCGTGCCGGTACCCGTGCCGGTGCCGGTGCCGGTACCCGTGCCGGTGCCGGTGCTGGTTGTCGTAACGATCTCGGAGAAAAGCCCCTGAATGCGATAGCGCACCCGCTTCCCGATGCGCAACGAGGTACCCACGATGGGAAACGGAGCGGCGGCCGTGCCGGTGTAGAAGCTGTTGACGATCAACGTGTTGCCGAGAGTGGCGGTCGTGGTGGTGGTGGTGCCGGTGGTGCCGGTGGTTCCTCCCGCGGGAACCGGGTCACGGACCGTGATCGGCCCGACATCCTTGACACTGTCGTAGGCGACAGCGATCCCCCCCGCGGGCGCGACGAAGATGGGGATTTCGTCGGTGTAGATGGCGCTCGTATTGATGGGGATAAACCGGCCCGGTTCCGTCAGGATGTCCGAGGTTGGCTCGCGGAAGAAGTGGTACTCCAGCAGTTGGCCGGTCTGGGTGCCCGAAGGCAGGATCGCCGCGGTGGTCGGAATGTCGCCGTTGTTGACTTGGATGCGGATGTCGGCGGGGACGAAGTCCGACTGGCTACCGGTGGCTGGGTAGGGCGTATCGGGGGAGAGCGTGCTCCCCGGGAAGATGATGTCGCTGACCGCGCCGACCTCCTCCATGGCTGACGCGCCGCCCAGCGTGCCGAGGCCGTTGCCGCCGCCGCCGCTGCCCCGGCCCAGGCTGACCAGGGCCGCACCGGCAAGCACGGCGAGCGCGACGCCGATCGGGCCGCTGCCGAAGCTGCCGTGCGATGACTCGCCGCTGGACTGGTCGGAGTTGCGCGTGCCGGCCGAGTGGAACCCGCCGGGGCCGTTGGTGTAGGCCGGGAGCTGGTAGATCGCCGTGGCGACGTCCTGGGACTGGATGCCCAGGCCGCGGTCAATGACGGTCGCCTCGGAGTCGTCCGGGTTGGCGTTGGAGACGCGGATGCGCCCGACCTGGGTGCCATTGCGCGTCACCAGCATGTTGAGGCCGTTGTAGAGGCCGTCCTGGGCGCCCTTGTTGAGGGTGACGGTGTCGGGGTCGCGGTGGATCAGCACGGTGGCGCGGGGCAGGTTGAAGCGGCTGATCTGCCTGACCGCGTCAAAGTCGGCGTTCTCGATGGCCTGGTTGATGAGCACGTCGTCGCCGAGCGCCGAGATCGGTCCGGCATTGGAGGTCCCCTGGGCGATGGCGCCGTTGATCAGCTCGCCCGAGATGCGGTCCACGACCTTGATGATCAGGACCACCGTGGCGCGGCGCGGGTTGGAGGAGAAGGTGACGGAGGCGACCTCGCCGGTGGCGACCGCGTCGGCCTCCAGCGAGCGCGCCAGCTTCTGCAGGGCGATGGTGTCGAGCGGCTCGATCAGGCCCAGGTCGCGGATGGTCTGCTCGGTCTGGGCGCGGGGCAACACGTCGTACTTGTTGCTCTTGCCCAGCTCCACCACGAAGCCGTCGGAGGCCTCGATGCCGATCTCCCGGCCGCCGGAGCCGGAGTTGTTGACGAAGTTGACGACCGCCCAGGTGGGCAGGCGGTTGACTGTCTGGGCATGCGCGGGCCGGGGGGCGCCCAGCAGTCCCATCAGTCCCAGCAGGGCCGGCAGCCACGCCAGCAGGGACGGCAGGGCCAGCGCGCCGGCAAGCAGGCGGGCCAGCGGCGCCGCCATCCAGTGTTGCTTCAATCGTTTCAAGCTAATCATATCCTCCTGGAGTGTCTCCCATGCGCACCTGCGGATTTCCATGATAGGGCAAGTGGATCAGGGCCGGGGAAGACGTCCTTTCGGCGGGCGTCTCCCCCCAGATGGCGGCGGCCTAGCCGCCGCCGGTCGGGATCAGGATGCTCAGGCCGGACAGCCGCGCCCGTATCCAGTACCCGTGGTAGGGCTGCATCTGCCCGCTGAGCGGGATCGGCGTGTACGAGTTGGTGAGCGGGTTCAACCCGAACAGCACCGCGTTGACGTTGTTGACGCTGGCCACGCCGATGGCGTGATTGATGTTGACCGCATCGGCCAGGCTTACGAGCCCGCCGTTCGGGAACTGAACCTGGATGCGGGACACGCTGATCGGGGTCGTGCTCGGCACGCCGATCATGTTCCAGCCGTCGAGGCCCGTTCCCCCTTGCAGCGGCACGGTGACGGTCGCCCCACTGGGCGGCGTTCCCGGAATGTTGCGCAGCGTCACGTCATTGATGAGGTAGACGAAGTAGCCGCGCCCGATGTGGATGCCATCGGCGGGGGCCTGCGGCTCGAACACGTAGTTCTGGAACACCTGGCCGTTGACGACGTCCTGGTAGATCGCGGCCAAGCTCCGGTTGCCGCTCGGGTTGGCCTGCGTCCTTTGCGGGCCGAAGACGTCGGTGAAGGCCGTGGCGACGGGGTCGTCGTAGGGCAGCGAGATCAGGTTGTAGTGCCCGCCGGGGAAGGTGAACTTGGCCGGCGCGAGCGTCAGCGTAAAGTCCTGCGTGGCGTTGACCGTGAGCGTGACCTGCACCGGCGTGGCCGCCTGATAGCCGCTGGCACTCGGCGTCAGGGTGTACGTGCCCTGCTGGATGACGACGGTGTAGAAGCCATTGCTGTCGGTCGTCGGCGAGGCGACCGTATTGCCGTTCAGGTCCCTGATCGTAACGGTCGCGTTCGGGATGCCCGCCAGGCTGGCGCTGTCCCGGACGTGGCCCGACAGCGTCACGTTGACCGCGGCATGCAGGACGATGTCGTTGCTGGCGTTCACCTGCGTACCGGCGTGAACCGTCGCCGTGGCGGAGTTGGTGGCGACGAACCCGGTCTTGCCGGCCGTGATCGTGTAGGTGACGCCGTCCGACAGCCCCGGCGAGGTGTAGACGCCGCCGGCGCCGGTCGTGGCGGTGGCGGTCGCCGTGGTGGAGCCCTGGGGCGTGAAGCTGACGGTCGCGCCGACGATGCCGTTGGTGCCGTCGGTGACGCGGCCCGTGATGGTGCCGGGGTTCACCGTGATGACGAAGTTGACGCCGGTGGCCGGCGGGATGATGTTGGTCACGGGCAGCGACTTGCCCTGCGGGTTCGTCGAGGTGGCGACGCCGGTGTAGACGGCGCCGGCCGGCACGCTGGCGGTGTAGTTGCCGTTGGCGTCGGTCGTGGCGGTGACGACGATGGGCGGGGTGTCGCTGGTGCTGAAGGTGACGGTGGCGTTCGGGACGCCCGGCCCCGTCGAACTATTGAGCGTCACCTTGCCGCTGATGCTGCTGGGCGGCAGCGGCACGATGTTGAGGTTGACGGTCGCCGTCGTGTCGCCGTACACAGAGAAGTTGAACTGGGTCGAACCAACGTTCTTGACCGGCGACTGGTCATGGGAGAAGCCGGTCTTGTAGACGAAGGCCTGGTACATGCCCGGCTCGACGCCGTTGATCTCGTAGCCGCCGACGGGGAGGGTGTTCCCGTTCACATCCTTGACGGTGCCGTCGGAGGTGGTTGCGCTGTAGGTCTGGCGCCCACCCGGCAGGCTGACGGTGCCGCCGACGATGTTGTTGCTGACGCCCCGGAAGGGCAGCAGGTAGACCGTAGCCCCTGCGACGCCGACCTGGCTGCCGCTGCCCTGGAAGACGCGGCCCACGAACGTGCCGGTCCGCAGGTAGCTGACGGCGTTGTGCATTATATCCCGGCGGGTGTTGCGCGGGTAGAAGAAGTCCTGATTCCCCGCGTGCTTGCGGTAGAACTGCGACCCCACGCCCTCCAGGCCGAAGGAGGCGTAGACGACGCGGCTGCCGAAGCCGCTGCCGACCGCCGAGGCGTAGTTGGACTTGTAGATCAGCGCCGAGCCTTCGCCATTGGAGAAATCGGCGGTCGCGCCGTTGATCGCGTTGACCGAGTTGATCCTGCCCTGGATGGTCGAGTTATTGCCGATGATCGTGGTGACCGGCCCGAGCTGGGTCAATGCGGCGTCCGTGCGCCACTGCGGCTCACTCCCCTTGACCTCGGCGTAATTGTTTCCGAGATAGATCGGGCTCGTGTCGGCGGGCGATTTGTAGGCGAAGGGAACTGTGACGGTGAAACGGTCTATCGGAGTGAACTCGAAGAAGTCGCTGTAGGGGCTGTCATAGAGAGTCGGGTCCTGCCAGTTGATCAGCGAGTCGAACGAGAGCTGATGTCCGAGGCCCGACACGCCCGTCAGAGTCTGGCTGGTGAACGTGTTTTCGCTGCCGGTGGTCTTGAGGGTAGCGTTCAGCACGTTGGCGACGAACGGGTTGCTGACCAGACCATCGAACGTGAGTGACGAGGCGACCTCCTGGCCGCTGACCAGCAGCCGCCCGCCGGCATTGACGAAGGCAGTCAGGTCGCTCTGCACGGTCGAGTCGGCCAGGGAGCCGGCGACGTTGAGGGGCTGGTCGCCGGTGAAGGGCGACATCCACAGGATGCACCGGGTCGCGTTGACGACCATCGGCGCGTTGGCGCTGGTGCCGTCGGCCGCCGGGGCCTTGAAGCCCGTCAGCGGGTCGTTGACCGCCGGCTGGGTCAGGAACTGCGGCTCGTAGGCCTGGTACACGCTCGTCGGCACCCGACCGCGCGAGAGGATGCGCCAGAGGCTGTACGCCTGCGACCGAGGCTCGGTGACGGTGGTGCTGCCGGTCGCCGCCACGGCGGGGTTGTTGATGTTAGGCACGGGCGGAACGAATTCGCGGTCGCTGATGTAGTCATCGTAGCTGAAGTAACCCAGCGCGTTGTAGACGAAGGGGTAGCCACCGAAGTTATAGATGCTTCCCCCCAAGGTGTTCGAGAAGAAGAAGCCTTCCTTGTTGAAGTCGTAGTTAAACCCTAGTCCCTGAATCAACTCGATGGGAATCTGGTCGGTGCCGTACTTGTCACTGAACTTCGCACCATTGACCGTCGGGGTCCGCCCCACCGCCTGGAGCCACGTCTCGACGGCGTTGGGCAGCAGGCTGGTGTTGATGTCCGTGAAGTAAGACTCTGCACCATAGAAGACGGGGCGCAGGTTGACCGGGCCGCCGCGAAGGGGGGCGCTGGCGCCAAACTTCTGCCCCAGGGCGTTGTCGTTGACGAGCAGGATGTCGTGGGCGGTGCTGAAGGGCAGCGTGGAGAAGCCCCAAACGTTGTCAAAGATGCGCCAGTTGTTCTGGTTGTCATAGATAATCACGTCCATGTAGAAATCGCTGGGGGACGTGGGCGACACCCACGTCGCCGAATACTGATTTGCGTTGCCGGCGACCGGGTTCAGCTTCAGCCATTCCGTACGACTAGGATGGCTGCTTGCCGCAAACTGGTCATCGTAGCCGGCCAGGTAGTAGGGCACGCCGTAGTCGCTGTCGGCGGCGTCCGCACCTCCGGTATAACCGGACGGATTGGCCGCCGTGCTCACACCGTTGTCGTGAGCGTTCAGATACTGGCACTCGTACTCCTGCCCCGTCGCGTGGAACTTCGTCTCGACCGAGTTCGCGCCGTATCCCCCCCGGTTGTTCAGGCTGGCGGAGGTGTCAATGCCGGGCAGGTTGTGGACATCGGTGCCGTCCGTGACGACGACGGGATTCTGTGTGCCCTGGTCGGCCGCGTTCACGTGGCCCACGGTAAGGTAGGAGGTGGCGTCCTGGTCGCCGACGGCGCCGCGGTCGATCTCCTTAACAGTACCGATCTTGTCACCCATGAACGTCTGGAGCGGCTCGGATAAGAAGATGTTGCTGCCTGTAGTAATCTGGCCGTTGTAAAGCTGAAAAGTGGCCGAGCCGTCATCGGTCGGGTTGTTGCTGTAGTCGACGTAATCCTTCGTGAAGACCTTGTGCTCGCGGGGGCTACCGCTTAGGTTGATGTCCTGGTAGGCGCTGTCGGGGTCCTTGATCTGGATGTAGACGGCCGTGGCCTGTGTGGCGGCGGCGGGCTGGCCGGTGGTCGGGTCCACGTTGTTGACCGTGACGGTAAACGTGAGAGGCTGGTTGGGGGCGATGCTGGTGTCGGTCGCGGACTGGGGGGCGCGCACCGTCTGGCCCGCCGCGTTGGTGATGTGGACGACCTCGCTACCGCTATAGGGCTGCAACTGAACGGGGTCGGTGCTTGCGGCATTGGCTTGGAGGTGGGGCCGCGAGAAGCCATCCCCCGCACCGGCGACGGAGTCGTCCTGCTCGAAGTCGGCCAGGTGCAGCGCGGCGGCTTTGGCGGTCAGGGCGGGGAGCGAGAGGGCCGGACGATTCGGGCCGGAAGGGGACGGGGCGGCGACGCCGATCCCGAACAATGCCGCCAGCAGCGCGATGGCGAGGCAGAACGGGAGCGATCTCTGAAGCGTGTGCAGAGCTTTCAAAACGAGTAAACCTCCACTCGATGCGGACAAAAACGTTGAAGGACGGCGGCCTGCGGCGGCCCCGGGGCCCCGACTCTGGGGGCGACGGCGGGGGCGCACCGGCAAAACGTCGGTCTGGCTGGGGGTAACGTCAAGGGTGTCGGGTCGGCTTTCGCGCTCATCGGGAACATGGTTGAGGCTGAAGAAGTCCGCCCGCTACTCCAGTGTGATCTTCGAAAATGCGTGATCTTCCCAGGGCCGCCGCCACGCAGTGCAATTGCGCGCGTCGGTACTCTGGCAGAGTGATTATATCATAACGCCCGTTTTTGTGCAAGCGGTATTTTTACGGATATCGCCTGAACGCCGGGAATCTCCGAAGAAGGCCCCCGGCCCGGCTTCCAGGGGGCGGAGCGCCCCGCCCTCACCCGACTCCCGCCCGGGCGGGAGGGGCTGGGCGATCCCGCACGAACACCAAGGCCAGCAGCGCGCCCAGCGTCACCAGCGCGGCCGCCGCGACGAAGGGGGCGAGGTGGCGAACGTCGTACAGCGCCGTCCCGGCCAGCGCGCCCACCAGCGCGCCGACCCCCTGCGCCGTGCTGACCGCGCCGAACACCGTGCCGCGCTGCCGATCCTCGCACAGCGAGGTCAGCAACGCCAGCCAGGCGGGGAAGGCCAGCACCGAGCCGATCCCCATCACCATCGCGGCCAGGATGAACGCCGTCTTCCCGGTCGTCAGGTCGCCCCGGAAGACGTGGTGCAGGATCGGGATGCCCCACAGCCCGATGGCGGCCAGCCCGAAGCCGAGCTGGACGCTGCGCCCCTTGCCCCAGCGATCCGCCAGCCGCCCCGCCGGCACGGCGACCAGGCCGATCACCAGCGCCGGCCCCAGCACCAGCTGGCCGAACGCGGTCTCGGTGATCCCGAACTCGTCCAGGGCGAACTTCTTGACCAGCAGCGAGATGCAGCCGATGCCGGCGAACATCACGAACGCCAGCAGCAGGAACTGGGGGGCCACGCGCAGGGCGGCCACGAACCCGGCCCAGGTGATGCTCTCGTCCGGCTGGTGTCCCGCGTCGCCGGGCTGGGTGCGGACCTTGGCGCGCAGGAACAGCCCGGAGACCACGGCGACGGCGAACAGGAAGGCGGTCAGGTAAAATGAGGGGTAGTAGTATTCCGGCTGGCGGTCCGGGGACGGCGGCGGGGCCACAGTGATCTGCTGGGGCGGGGCGGCCTGATGCGGCGGCAGGTGCGGGGCGTGCGGGTGGCGCAGCGCGCCGGCGACGTGGTGCCCCGCGTTCTGGATCGCGTGTCCCGTGTGCTGGATGGCATGCTGCACCGCGTGCCCGGTGTTCTGGAACGCATGGTGCATTTGCTGTCCGAACGTCGCCTGGTGCGCCAGGACGGGGCCGAAGGTGTCGTCCGCCGCGCCGCCGGCCAGGAAGGAGAAGGCGATGCCGACCATGTAGACCAGGTTCAGCACGCCCATCGCCGCGCCGCGCTTGGCCTCGGCCACCACGTCGCCGACGTAGGCGTACAGGGACGGCCACAGCGCGGCCTCCCCCAGCCCGTCCAGCGCCCGCAGGAACCCGAAGCCGACCAGCACGGCGGCGGCGGTCGCCGAGGCGGGGTCGTAGTGCATGGAGAGCAAGAGGACCGGGGTGAACACCGTCACCGCCGCTCCGCCCAGCATCACCGGCCGGCGCCCGAATCTGTCCGCCAGCGCCCCCAGCGGCGACTTGAAGAGCACCTCGCTGACGAAGAACATCGCCATGATGACGCCGTAGGCCCGCGTGGAGAGGTGCAGGCCGCGCGTGAAATAGATCGGCAGGGCGGAGTTGTTGAGCACGGAGATGCCCAGCTCCGCGCAGGCGGCGATCAGGATGACCGGCAGCACGGCGGCCAGCCAGCCGACATCCTGGGGCGTCGCCCGGGGGGCCTGTACGGCGGGCGCGTCCATCGGCGCGGGTTGTGGTGCGGGCTGGCTCATGGCTGTCTCCCCCGTGCGGACGACCCGGCGGGTCGCCCCTACGTCATGCGGACCTCTTTGCCGGTCTCGGACGACTCGTAGAGGGCGTCGAGGATGCGCGTGACCATCAGGCCCTGCTCGCCGGGGACCTGCACGGGCGTGTCGTCCAGGATCGCCTGCACGAAGGCGCGTATCTCGCCCTCGTGGCTGTTGACCTGCGGCAGCATCGCCAGCGACGAGTCGGTCAGCGTCCCGGCCTCCTCGCGGTAGATGCGGCTCTGGGAGGCGTCGAACGGGTTCAGGAACGCGCCGCCCTCGGTGCCGAAGACGTGCGTGTTCATCTCGTCCCGCTCCAGATTGGCGATGAACGAGGACTCCAGCGTCAAGGTCGCCCCGTTCTCGAAGCGGACAAAGCCGGCGGCGAAGTCCTCCACCGTGTAGTTGGTGTGGTCGAACCGCCCCCAGGTGTTGTAGACGCCGGGGCGGTTGCCGAACTTGGTGTAGGCCGCGCCGACCGTGGCGACCGGCGTGGGGTAGCCCATCAGCCACAGGGTCAGGTCGAGGATGTGGACGCCGATGTCGATCAGCGGCCCGCCGCCCTGCTTGTCCTTCTGGGTGAAGACGCCCCAGGAGGGGACGCCCCGGCGGCGCAGGGCGTGGGCGCGGGCGTAGTAGATCTCGCCGATCTTGCCGGCGTCAATGAACCGCTTGACCGCCTGCGGCCCGGAGCCGAAGCGGACATTGAGGGCGACCTGGAACTTCCTGCCGGCCTTGTGCCCGGCCTCCACCATGCGCGCGCCCTGCTCGCCGTTGATGGCCAGCGGCTTCTCACAAATCACGTGCTTTCCGGCGGCGAAGGCGTCCAGCACGGGCTGCATGTGCAGGTAGTTGGGCGTGCAGACGTCCACGGCGTCCACGTCGTCCCGCTTCAGCATCTGGGCGTAGTCGGTGTAGACGTGGGGGACGTCGAACTTGGCGGCGGCGGCCTTGGCGGTCGCCTCGACGACGTCGCAGACGGCGACGAGTTTGGCCTTGCCCTCGGCCTCCAGCTTCTTGTACGCGGGCATGTGTGCGCTCTGCGCGATGCCGCCGGAGCCGATGAACGCGATGCCGACCGGTTTGGTCATGGGGGACAGTCCTCAAAAGACAGAGTCGCGGCTGGGGCCGCCATCCGTCCTTTCTCCGGCCGCCCCGGCTTTTCCTTCTTTTGCTTCCCTCCCCATAAAAAAGCGGCGGGGCGCTGCCCCGCCGCCCCTCTTACGGCTGCGACGGGTCGCCGCCCGCCCCCTGCCGGCCCGTCAGTTTGTCGTCGCGCAGCAGCGTCGCCAGCGCGCGGGCGCGCTTTTGGATCTCCTCCTGACTCAGTCCCGGCAGGTCCGGCGGGTCGGGCGTGGCCGCCGTCACCTCCCCGTCCTCG
Source organism: Armatimonadota bacterium (assembly GCA_019239955.1). Taxonomy (GTDB): domain Bacteria; phylum Armatimonadota; class Armatimonadia; order Armatimonadales; family Capsulimonadaceae; genus JAFAZD01. The sequence goes on from JAFAZD010000061.1 coordinate 16,029, forward strand.
GCCCACTGCGCCGTGACCTCCACGCGGCAGACCGTCCGCCGCGACGGCTCCTCCTCGACGAGCACCCGCCCGACCATGACCTCCGGCGCCTCCGGCGACGGCTCATAGATCGGCTCCAGCGTAAAACTGTACGTCGGTTTCGGTGGCATCTGCCCCTCCCTCCTCAGGCGGCGACCGCCTCGGCGCGGCCCTTCACCTTTTGGCAGGTGATGATGTAGGCGTGGCGAATCTCCACGCCGAAGAGTTCGCGGTTCCAGACCTCCACGATCCCGTGCTCCACGGGGAATTCTTCCTGAAGGTCTTCCAGATAGGGATTATCCGGCACGATGGGCGCAATGCGGGCCAATTGCAAGAATTCCTGCTCCGTCAGTTCCGCCTTTAGACGGTCAACGAAGTAGCGCACCTCACCGTACTGGTCCTTGATCCAGGGCGCAGCGACTACGACGTCCCACCACCCAGGGAATGCGTTCCTCTGGAAGAGGCCAAAGAAGGTGAAGTCGCCGCGCTCCCGAGCGATGCGCCTTTCTATATGAAGCGTTTGACCAATTGCCTCATATCACCCTCAGCAGCACTCTTGCCGCCGTCACAAAGGCTTCCGCCTGGGCCTTCGTCACTGTGCCGGTCACATTATACCGTATACCGTAGTTCCGGGTTCTACGGCAGGGACTTCGGTTTTCGCCTGGCGACTGAAGTCGCGGCTGTCCATTGCGCTATCGGCCTTCGCCGATGCGGATCAAAACGTCCGCCCAGGCGGACAGTG
>JAFAZD010000345.1 GCA_019239955.1 Armatimonadota bacterium
CAGAACGCCAGCCATTCCGGCCGGTCCTGCCCATGCCGGCGCATCACGTTCCAGGCCTGCAGCGCGCCATCCAGACCGTCGGAGGCGACCCGGAGGAACGTGTGGTAGCTGCGCCAGGTGTAGCGACCGTCTGCATGGATGTCGTACCAGGTGCGGGGAACGCCCGCCGGCGTCATGCAGTTGCGCGCCCAGAAGTCCACGACCTCAGCGGCGCGGGCCGCCGCACCGGCGTCCTCAGTCTCCAGGCAGTTCTTGAGCAGCAGCGCGGCGGCGGGCAGCGCCTGGCCGACGAATCCCATCTGGCTGCTGGTGTCCGTGACCTCGCCGCCGGGCACGACCGCGGCGAACGGGACGCTGATGACTCCATGGTATTCGTGGATGTCCGCCGCCAGCAGCGCCATGCTGTCCCGGTAGACTTTCGCCAGGTCGCACGGAATGACGGGCGGGTGTTGCAGGTCGTAGACGGTCCTCCAGGCCCCGCGCACCGCCGCCGGGAAGTCCGCCGTGCGGCCGACCTGGAGCAGCAGGCGGTAACGCTGCGAAAATCCCGCCTGCACCGGATGGCTGCGGTAGGCCCAGCGGTTTTCCTGCAAGGACCCGCCGTAGATGTACGTCCGCTCGCCCTCCGTGCCCGGAAACAGGAACGTGGGCGCGGGGCCGTCGGTGTTCGTAATGCCCACCGCGCCGAACTGCATCCGCGCGTCAATGATCCGGTCCAGGCCGTCCTCGCCGGCAAAGGTCGCCGGGTCGCCGCCGAGGTGGGCCAGCGTGAAGGTCGCCCCATTGCGCCTGTCCCGCAGCATCATCACCGGCAGCGGCAAGCGGTCCTCGCGGAAAAGAATGGAACGATCATCCCGATGGCTGGCGAGCGCCCTTGGTGGGACGCGGGCATTGTCCTTGTACCAAATGCCCGGCGCGAAGAAGTCGCAGTCGGCCATCGCGGTCATCCGGGCCGGTGCGAGGCTGAAGCGCGAGGAAAATCCCTTGTCTGATCCGAGCCCGACGATGTCCACCTGGCGCGTGAGCGTGAATGCGCCGAGCTTGGGCAGGGACTGATACTTGTCCGTGATACGAAACTGCGTTCCGCCCGGAGAGGCGAGCGCCCCCGTGCCGGTCAGCGTTCCCTGTGATGACGTGACGCCCTCATATCCCCCCGTCAGCCACCGCGCCGTGCCCTGCGCGTCCACCACCTCAACAGCCAGCGGCGCGGCCTGCGTATAAGCGACGCCGCCCGCCTGCATCTGTACCCCGGCCTCTCGCGCGGCGTCAAGGAGCAGGGAGAGACGCGCCGCGCCGGCACGCAGGGTCGGCGCTCCCGGCGGTCTCCCGGCCTGGGAAGGCACGGCCAGCGCGAACGCACTGGCGAGGAGCAGGGATGCCAGGAGCGTCTTCATGCGCCCAGCCCGCTGGTACCTCCGACGCCGCGCTCCTGCGCTTTTGCCTCCGCGTAGCCGCTCTGCCGGAAGCCGCGCACCGGGTCGGCGGGGTCCGGCAGGTCCAGGTCGCAGCGCACCTTCCACACCAGCGGGCGCACGTCGGTGGCGAACGCCGCCTTGTAAATTTCCTCGGCGCCGATCAAGTCCTGCGCGTCCCGCGCCTCCGCCAGCTTCGCCCGGTTCACGATCAGCGCCTTCGCGTAACTGGCCTGCAGGGCGACCAGGCTCTGGATCATCTCGGCGATCTTGTTCTTGAGCGTGTGGCTCTCGTCAATCATGTACGCCACGTCCCCGGCAATCCCGTCCCGCTCGCCCGCGACCAACTCGGTATAGATCAGGAACAGTTCGTAGGGATTAATCGCGCCGGTCGTCAGGTCATCGTCGGCGTACTTGCGGTTGTTGAAGTGGAAGCCGCCCAGCCGCCCCTCATCCAGCAGGAAGGCGACGATGTGCTCGATGTTGGCCCCCGGCAGGTGATGGCCCAAATCCACCAGCACCTTTGCGCGCGGCCCCAGGTGCCGGCAGAAGGCGTAGGCCATGCCCCAGTCGGCGATGTCCGTATGGTAGAAGGCCGGCTCAAAGGGCTTGTACTCGATGAGCATCGTCTGCCCGTCGTCCATCGCCGCGTAGACCTCGGCCAGTCCCTCCTGAAAATGCCGCTTGCGCGCCCGAATGTCCCCCTGGCCGGGGAAGTTGGTCCCGTCCGCGAACCACAGCGACAGCAGCGGCGAGCCGACCGTCCGCATGATCTCCACGCATTCCAGGATGTGCGCGACGGCCTTCTTACGGACCTCCGCCTTCTCGTTCGCCAGGCTGCCGAAGCGGTACTCGTAATCTTGAAAGACGTTAGGATTGACCGCCCCGATGTGGACGCCCAGCGACGTTGCGTACTGCGCCAACTCGCTCCAGTCCTCGCCCGCGTCCCAGGGGATGTGGACGGCGACGCCCGGCGCGATGCCGGTGAACCTGTGCGCCTGCGCGGCGTCCTCAAATTTCTGCCGCACGTTCCGGGGCGCGCCCGGCTGTCGGAACACGCCAAAGCGCGTCCCGCTATCCGCGTACCCCCAAGACGGCGTCTCCACCCGCTGCGCCTTCAACCGTTCCTCAACGCTACTAACATCAATCCCCTCATCCTCCAGCCGCCGCTGGAGCAGGTGATATTCGCCTTCCCAATTCGTTTGGGTCATCATGTTCTCCTGTCAAACCGGCGGCGACCGCCGACCATCAAGCCTATGGGGGCAATACCCCGGCTTGACGTAACTGCGCCTCAAATCGCTCCTGGCACTGTGGACACAGTCGTGTTATCTTTTTGGCCCACAAAAAGAACCTCGCCTTGACGAGCAGGTACGCTCGGTTGCCGAGGCGTTCGCCGCACTGACCGCAGTGCTGAGGGCCGATTTTCTTGCGCCTGTGCTGGACGTAGGCGCGCACGAGCGGGTGCCGGGAGAGGGCAAGCAGCCACTTTGAGGTGTTGTCTGCTTCCATAAATCACTACTTTCAGGCGCCAGGCGACTCAGCAACGTGCAGGTGAAGACAGATTAGCCGGCATCAACCCTCAGTCGCTCCCAGTGCGCCGCCCGCTCGTCCCAGGTTGCGTGGGCCACCGGGTCGGGCGTGAACTCCTCGCCCGCTGCGCTCTGGCGGGAGACCTGCCGCGCCTCGGCCCAGTATTTCACGGCCCCGGAAGCCACCAACTGCCCCAGGACATTGCCCAGCGCCGTGACCTCGCCCGGGCCGGCGATGACCGGCAGGCCGCAGGCGTCCGCCGCCCATTGGTTCAGGACTTTATTCTGCGAGCCGCCGCCGACGATATGGATGACCTCAAACGCCATTCCCGTGATCCGGCTGAGATTTTCCAGCGCGTGCCGGTAGGCAAGGGCGAGGCTTTCCAGGCAGCACCGAATCAACGCTTCCGCCCCCTCCGGCTCCGGCTGCCCCGATTCGCGGCAGGCGGTGCGAATCTCGTCGGCCATGTCCGGCGGGGCGAGGAAGCGCGGGTCGGCGGCGTCCACCAGCGGCCCGTCCGCCGGGGCCTCGGCGGCCAGCGCCGTCAACTCTGCGTAGGAGTAGTCCCGCCCTTCGGAACGCCGGAGCGACCGGCGGCACTCCTGCACCAGCCACAGCCCCATGATGTTCTTCAGGAACCGCGTCGTCCCGGCGACGCCGCCCTCGTTGCTGAAGCCGGCGTTCAGGGCATCCAGAGACAGCACCGGCGACGGACGCTCCACCCCGAAAAGCGACCAGGTTCCCGATGACAAAAAGACGCCCGCCCGGCCCGCCTCAAACGGCACGGCGGCGACGGCGGAGGCCGTGTCATGCGTCGCGGGCGCATAGATCGGTGTGCCGCCCTCCGCCGTGCCCACCGGGCTGCCCGGCTCCACGAGCGGCCCCAGAAACTGCGACGGCATCCCCAGCCGCGTCAAAAGCTCCGGCTGCCATGCCCGCGCCCCCGGCGTCATCATCTGCGACGTGCTGGCCTCCGTCCGCTCCGCCCCCCGCGCCGCGCCACCGGTCAGCGCATGATGCGCCAGGTCGGGGACAAACAGCAGCGTCGCCGCCCGCTTCAGCAGGGACGGCTCGCGCGCCTGAACGGCGGCCAGTTGAAACAGGGTGTTGAACGCCAGCGGCTGAATGCCTGTCGCCGCCCACAGTTCCTCTTTGGCAATGACCCCCAGTGCCCGCGCCATGGCAGGCGGGTTGGCGTCGTTGCGGTAGTGCAGCGGCATCTCCAGAAGCCGCCCCTGCGCGTCCAGCAGGCCGAAGTCCACGCCCCAGCTGTCCACGCCGACCCCGGCCAGCGCGCCGCCCGTCTCCCCCTGCGCCTGCCGCAGCAACGCCCGTATCTCACCGGTGATGCGCGGCCAGTCCCAGCGACGCACCCCGTCCGGGCCGATGTCCTGTTCCCCTCGGCTGGTCGCAAACCGCCCCAGCTCACGCAGCGTGACCCGCGCGCCGTCGAACGCGCCCAGCATCCCGCGCCCGCTCTCCGCGCCCAGGTCCACCGCCAGAAACTGCTGTGTCGCCATTGTCCTCACCCGGAGTCTTCCTGTCGCCAGCGGCGGGAGCGGCGGCTTACGTGCCGTCGGCGGGCCGGTCCTCTTTGATGCCCAGTGCCCGCTGGCGGTAGTGCTCGTCCGGGCGCGAGAAGATGCGGTCCACATTCTCCGTGGTCAGGAACGCCGGGCCGCCGCAGGCCATCGCGCCCAGCATGATCTGGGCGGCCTTATCGGCCATCAGGTGGATGTTCTCCACCTCCTGCGCCGTCCGGGCGAGGGCCGTGAAGCCGTGGTTCTGCATGTAGATCGCCTTGGGCCGCATCCCATGCCTGTCCTGGTACTCCAGCACGGCCCGGCGCAGGGCGCGGGCGAGGGGGATGCCGGGGTCCACATATGGCACACAGCAGGGGGCGACGCCGCAGACGACGATCTCGTCCGGGAACATCCGCCCGCCGGATTTGACCGCCTGCCATCCATGCGCCGAACACATCAGGCCGTTGATGGAAATGACGTGAGTATGGCCGACGAAATTCACGTCCGGCAGGCTCAACAGGAAGGCGTGAAACACCGTCTCCGTGGACGGGCGCAGCCCCTTCTCGTTGTGGACGCAGGACGAATACAGCAGGTCCTTAATCTGCGCGTCATTGTAGTCCCGCGAGTCGTGCAGCGCCTCCAGAATGGGCGCGAAGCGGACATGGGTGACGTTCTGCTCCATCAGCTTCCCCAACTGCGACCCGCTCGCCTTCACATAGAAAGTCTCATCGTCCACGCGGGCCGACGTGTTGCCTTCGCCGAGAATGGCCCACTGCCGCTCCGGGTCGCCCAACTGGCGCGAGAGCGCCAGCAGATCCTGCATGATGCTGTTGTCAGCCATGACTCCTTATGTCCTCTCCGTGTCCGCGCAGGCGGACACTCGGCGCGAGGCGCCACCCAGCGGCGAATTGATGCGCTGGCTTCTTCTTCCGGTTCCGGGTCGCTCTTGCTCACTCCCAGAGGAACCGCAGGATGCGGTGGTTCATGGTGTCCGCCACGTACAGATCGCCCCATCCCGCGCCGTCCGCCGTGGGCGGCCCCGCCGCCAGCCCGCCGGGACGCGACAGGCTGCCCAGGTTCCGGCCCGGCCGCTCCACCGTCGCCAGCAGCCGATTCTGGGGGACGTGCAGCGCCAGCACCCTCCCTTGCAGGTCCGGGTCCAGCCCCGCCCCATCGCCGCCGTCGGCGACATAGAGCAGGCCGCCCTCGCCGCAGGCCAGCGCGCGCGGCTGCGAAAAGTGCGGCGCGAACTGTCCCGCCAGGCGGCCCAGAGGGTCGTAGCGCAGGACACGGCTGGCAAACGGGTCGGCCACGTAGAGGTTGTCGGCGGCGTCGGTCGCCAGCGCCTGCGGGCTGAAGGCCGCGCCGCCGCGCGCCGCCGCGATCATGCCCAGGAAGCCGCCGCCGGCGTCGAAGCGCTGGACGCGCCCGTTGCCCGCGTCCGCGACGTAGATGTCGCCGGAGCCGGGCGCGACGGCGATGCCGGTGGGCCCCTGGAACTCGCCCTCACGCGCCCCCAGCCGCCCGAAGGTGAATTGGAAAAAGCCGTCAGCCGAATACTTCTGGACCCGGTGATTTCCCTGCTCGACAATGTAAAAGGCGCTCGCCGCATCAGTCGCCACGCCCTGCGGCGACAGGAACTGTCCCCGCCCATGGCCGCGCCCTCCGATGGGTGAGACGCCGCCGTCGGGCGTGATGCGCTGGATGCGGTGGTTGTAGGAGTCGGCGACGAACAGGACGCCGCCCCGGTCCACGGCCAATCCGGTGGGGAAGTTGAACTGCCCGGCTTGGCTGCCGCGCGTGCCGAAGACCTCCACCGCCCGCAGCGTCCCCGACGTCATCCGATGGCGGCGGCGCGCCGCCTCCGTCGCGGCCTCGTCCTGCGCCTGCTCCAAGAAATTCCGGTAGCCGCGCGTGTCCGCGTCGCGCACCTGGGCCAGCGGCTCGCCGTTCGGCCCCCGCTCCGCGACCGGGTCGCGTCCGCCCAGCGCCGTCTCCGCACCAGGCGCATCGGCCCCCGCCGCCGGGCGATTGGGCACATGCTCCTCCTCGCCCAGTTCCAGAAACTCAAAGCGGTTGCCGTTCATAACACGCTCATTATAACCGAAACGGCAGGCGAGGCGCAAGCGACTCTCCCCTGGCCGCGCCCTCACCCTGGCCGAGCCGCTTTGCTTCCAGAAGACGGGGATGTCTCTGGTATAATAGCAGCATGGCGACGTTGCGGGACGAAATTGAAGAAATCTTGGTAGACTGCTACGATGAGGAAGAGGCAAGGACTGCGTGGGGCGTGGCCTTTGAGGAGGTCGCGGTTCCGTTCCGTGCTTCGCTGCTGGGCACTCCTGTCGAGGTGCAGAACTTTCGCGTCAATGACGCCGGCATGGTGCAGTGCCTTGTCGTGCGGGACTCGCCGCAACTGCAGCGCCAGCGCTGGGTCGGCGTCGAAGACTTGGACGATGAGGGCCTTCCCGATGATTTCCGCCATGTCCTGACGTTGTACAGAGCGTGGGCTTCCGGGGATTATTGAGACGAGACGGGTCATTGTTCCGTGATGACCGGCAGTGACAGGAAGATACGACATGTCTCCCGAATTTTCCGAATTCCGTCGTTGGCTCACTCAGGTGGTCAGCGGCAGTTCTCACCTTTTCTTAGGCTTTGAACTGTCGCAGTGGGCAAAAGCCGCCGGGAGCAGCCTTGCCATTGTGGTGTTCGCCGCGATGCTGCAAATAGCATCACCCCTCATCAGCAAGGCCCTCGTAGGACTGTGCGTTGTGGTGTATTCCCCGCTTGTTTTTGTATTGCTGATGATGTGGGGCTGTTGGGTTGCGGCTTTGGTTGGACGCCGCCTGGGGAAGATCGCCGAAGTGCCGCCGGCATTCAGAGAAAGTATTCGGAAAACAGGCGACATGACGGGGCTGGCGCAGTTGCTCCTATTCTGGTTTTGGGGCATCTTCTACCTGGCAGGCAAACATTACCATCTGTTCAATCGTGTGGCGCTTCTGGTGTGGATCGTCACATTCCTCGCGGGGTGTCTGGTTGCCGTTGTGAACGGGTTTGGCGTGTGGATACGATCTCGCGGCCATACCCCGCCGGGCAATGTCTGATTCTCGCCGACGTGGTATAATCATCCTGATAGGAGGAAGGCCATGGCTGTTAAGAAAGCGGAGCCGGAAGAAGAAAAGGAAGAAGTAAAGGAATACACGGTACAGCGTCCACCGCGCCTCAAGTTGACCGCCGAGGAGTCGCTGAAGCGAACGCAAGAATTTGTGGCTCTACGGAAGGAGAAATTTATTGCCTCTATCCGAAAAAGCAAGAGTTGAAGTCTATTTGCCGGACCTCCCCAGGCCAGCCTACCTCGACCTGCTGAGTGCGCTGGAGCAGGAGTTTACCCATACATTCGGTGGATGTACCGTAATCTCGGACCTGAGGGGCAACTATCTCTCTCATTTGGGGGTGTCGGTTCGAGATCGGGTCAGCCTGATCTACACGGACGTACCCTACTCATTTAGCGAGCATCAGCCCATACTTTCGCGCTATGGGGACGAGTTGCGCTGGGCGGCCTTCGAGGCATTGGAAGAAGAAGCCGTTCTGGTAGCGCTGTTCCCCATCTACCACTCCGAGAAGGAGAAGCCCGGCCCGACACGTTCGGAGCGGGCTTCTTGCCGTTGTTCC
>JAFAZD010000406.1 GCA_019239955.1 Armatimonadota bacterium
AGAGGGGATAAAAGCCGTAGCGGTCATTCTGCACCAGCAGTTCGCGTCCGTCCCACCGCCACATCGCATGGACGCCGTCCGGCCCTCCACGCCCTGGGCCTGGCAGGCGATGTCCGAGGGTGCAGAACAGGTTCCCGCCAACATGCCACTGTTCTCCCGCTCTGCGGGCCCGGAAATACGGCTGGTTCATAGGATAAGTAATCGTTCAGAATTAGGTTAAATGTGTTAAGATAGGCTTATGGCAAAAATCAAAGGCATTGACCTCAATGGCGACGAGCGCGCCGCTCTGGAAAAAGTCTGGCGGGAGGGCAAGTCACACGCTTTTCGCCAGCGGTGCCAAATGATCCTGCTCAAAGCGGAACAACGCGCCTCCAAAGATGTCGCCAAGCAGGTCGGCTGCTGTGAGGTCGTCGTCAACACCTGGCTCAAACGCTACCGGGAAGGCGGCCCCGACGGACTGAGAACCAAAGCAGGACAGGGCAGGCAAGCTATCCTCAAAGAAGAGACCGACCTTGCCGCCGTGCGCCGCGCCGTGCAGAACATCCGCCAGTGCGTCGGCCTCGCCAAAGCCGAGCTGGAGCAGGACAGGGCCAGGCGGTGCCGACGCAGTTGCGCCTCTTCGACCTGTAGGCCTGTCTTGGATTCCCTGCGGTCTTGCCGCAGGGAGCTTCATTCTCCTTATGAACGACTACTTCTTATTGCTTAACCGGCATGGAAATCCGGCACGGGCGCGGATGCCCGTTGTGGTGTCATGGGAGGCAGGCCCATGACGCGCAGGCTCCATCCAAAGGCACGGAGGCGGCCCGGCCCGGGCGCGCTGAAAGTCGGTCATCACGAGCGTCCGCTGTTTTCCGTGGTGATCTGCACCCGCAACCGGGGGGCCAGCGTGGTGCCGGCGGCCAGGTCGGTCCTGGCGACGCGCCATCCGAGTTTTGAACTGCTGGTTGTTGACCAGAGTGACGACGCCTCGACCCAGGAGGCCCTCGCCCCCCTCCTGTCGGCGGGAGGCCGGGACCCCCTCCTGCGCTTCTTTCACCTCTCCCGCCCTGGCAAGTCCAACGCACTGAACGTGGCGCTACGCCACGCGCGCGGCCGCTTCCTGGCGCTCACCGACGATGACTGCGAATGTGACTCCGAGTGGCTGCGGCACGTCGAGCGGGCGTTTGAGCGGGACTTGACCCTGGGCTGTGTCTTCGGCGAGGTGCGCGCCGCCCCGCATGACTCGGCCATCCACTCCGTCTCGATCAACCACATCCCCGCGCCGCTGACCATCCGTGCCGTCCGCGACTGGCTGAAGATGCCCGGCCCGCGGAATTTCGGGATCGGGGCGGCCATGGTGCTCCCGGCGGCGGCGCTGGACGCGGTGGGCGGGTGGGACCCCTGCATCGGGCCTGGCACGGCGTTCGGGTCAGGTGACGATCACGACCTAGTCGTCCGACTGCTGCTGCACGGCTACGGCGTCCACCTCTGCCCCGAGGCGCAGGTCGTCCATCATGGGCTGCGGCCCCGGCAACAGGGCGCGGCAGAGGTGGAGCGCATCGGCCGCGGGTTCGGAGCGTGCTTCGCCAAGTACCTGCGTTGCCGCGTCGTCTACTATGGCTCGCTGCGAATGCTGGCCTTCTTCCTGCGGCGTGCGGCGGTCCGGCTATTCAAGTCCGAACGGGGACTGTCCTTCGTCCGCGGCTGGGCGTGCGGGTTCGGGCGCGGCCTGTTTCACCGTTTGGATCACGCCCATCACCTGTACGTCGGGGGCCAGGTGCCGAGGACAGCCACGGAAGCAGCTCCACGCACGTGATCCGACCGGGCGTCACAACAGAGGGCCGTGGCGGAACCGGATATCCTTTCCTTCCGTCACGGCCAGATGCACGACCGTCAGCGCCCCGCCGCTCATTTCCCTTGCGCGCTCGGCGACGAACCAGCGGTGGCATTCGCAGGCGTCCGCTTCGTAACACAGCAGGCAGCAGCGCTCGCCTTGCGCTCGCGTGACCAGGGTGTTCATAGCCTCGTCTTGTGACGCCAGGTGCGCCAAAAATCCCTCCCGAAATGCCTCGGCGTCGTGATCCACCTTGCGCCGGTAACGAATTTCACGGGGCGTTCCGAGGGCGCGGATGTGGGCGTACCGGATGCCGCAGCCAGCCGCCGCGAGGTTCAGCGCCGTCTTGGACAGGCCCGGCTTACGGCTTTGCGGAAGCTCTCGGACGTCGAGCAGGGCCTGGATGTCGTGAAACAGCAGGGTCTGGAACAGGGCGGCCTGGGAACTGCCTTCGTAGCCGATGGTATAAAGTTCGGTCATGTGCAATTATGATAGCACATGGGGCATCGAGGGTCAATCGTGAAGAGGCCGACGCGGACGGCGTCGAAGTCGGGCCGGGCGTCCGGCAGCAGGCAGGCCAGCGACAGCAGCGCGATCCGCTGGAGCCTTCGAAAGGTGGAGACGAGGCAGGATATGCGCCGGGGTCTTGCACGTCCGCAGCCTCCTGATCTTGCCCTTATTGTACCAAGCGGCGCGGTACGTCCGGGTCGAACAGCCTATTTTTTGCCGGGCACGGAGGGCAGCGCGAAGAACACGGCCAGCCCCAGGGCCAGCCCCACGCTGGCCGGCACGGAAATAAAGGCCAGGATGAAGGCGGTGAGGTAATACAGGGGGCCGAACCGGTACTGCCCCGTGATCGTCTCCACAGCCCGCGGGGGTGCGTCGGGCTTGAGCAGCCCGACGCGCAGGGCGTAGCGCCACAGCAGGTTGTAGCCGAGCGCGATCAGCAGGTAGCCGCCGCTGAAGACGGCGGCGGCCACGGAGGCGTCCCGGTGGCCGATGTATTCCGCCAGCAGGGACGTGGAGAACGGGATCACCGTCACTCCCATCAGCAGCAGGCCGTTGACGATCAGGAACCAGTGGTCGCTGCGGCGGATCAGCTCGAACAGTCGGTGATGGTTGACCCACATGACCAGAATCGTCAGGAAACTCGTCACGTAGGCCAGAAAGGCCGGCCACTCGCCCAAGAGCGCGCCGCCGAGCCGCACCCCCGGCGCGAGTTCGTTGAGGCGCGGCACGTGGAGATCCAGCGCCAGCAGGGTGATGGCGACCGCAAACACGCCGTCGCTGAACGCCTCGATCCGCCCCGTTTCCTTGTCCATGACAGTGAAGCTTACCCAGACAAAGAGAGGGATGCCGCAAGCGGCCCCCTCTCACGACAGCGAAACGCCAGGGCGACATCACCAGAAGCCCAGCTCGAGCTTGGCCTCCTCGGACATCATATCCATGCTCCACGGCGGCTCCCAGGTCAGATGCACCTCGACATCGGAGACGCCGGGCACCTGCCGCACCTTCGCCTCCACGTCCCCCGGCAGCGACCCGGCGACCGGGCAGGCGGGCGAGGTCAGCGTCATCGTGATGTCCACGACCCCCAGGTCGTCCACGTCCACCTCGTAGATCAGCCCCAGTTCATAGATGTTGACCGGGATCTCCGGGTCATACACCGTCCGCAGCGCCTCAATCACCTCCGCCTCCAGCGCCAGCGGATAAACCGATTGCGTCGTCATGTCTTATCTCCTAAGCCCCGCTCGCGGCCTCGTCGCCTTCTTCGGTCGTCACCGTGCGCCCGCCCTCGTCCAGCGCCGAGTGCAGCGTGTGCCAGGCCAGGCTGGCGCACTTGACCCGGGCCGGGTATTCGCGGACGCCGGAGAACACGGCCAGCTTGCCCAGCGTCTCGTCATCCTCCTGCACGTCGTCCATGCCCCCCGTCACAAGGTCATGGAACCGCTGAAAGATGACCTCGGCCTCCGCCTGCGTCTTGCCCTTGAGCTCCGTCGTCATCAGCGAGGCGGACGCCTTGGAGATGGCGCACCCCGACCCCTGAAACGAGATGTCCCGGATCACATCGCCGTCCATCTGCAAGTAGACGGTGACGTTGTCGCCGCAGAGGGGGTTGTGACCCTCCGCCATGTGGTCCGCCTCGGGCAGCGTCCGGAAGTTGCGCGGCCTCTTGTTGTGGTCCAGGATGACCTCCTGGTACAGTTCCCTGAGTTCAGACATCAGCCGAACACCTCCGCCACTCGGTCCAGCGCCCGTGTCAGCGCGTCAATTTCTTCCCGCGTATTGTAGCACCCCAGCGAGGCCCGCGCGGTCGCCGGGATGCCGAACCGCTGCATCACCGGCTGGACGCAGTGGTGGCCCGTGCGGATGGCAACGCCCTCCTCGTCCAGAATCGTCCCGATGTCATGGGGGTGGACGCCCTCCAGCACGAAGGACAGGACGCCCGCCTTGTGCCGCGCCGTGCCGATCAGCCGCAAACCCGGCACTTTCGACAACTCCCGCGTCCCGTACTCCAGTAACTCGTGCTCATGGGCGGCGATGGCGTCCACCCCCAGGCCGTTCACGTAGTCAATCGCCGCGCCCAGGCCGATGCCGCCGGCGATGTTGGGCGTCCCGGCCTCAAATTTGTACGGCAGCGTGTTGTACGTCGTCTTCTCGAACGTGACCGACGAGATCATGTCCCCGCCGCCCTGCCACGGCGGCATCGCCTTCAGCAGCGCGCGCTTGCCGTACAGGACGCCAATGCCGGTCGGCCCGTAAAGCTTATGGCCGGAGAAGACGAAGAAGTCGCAGTCCAGCGCCCGCACGTCCACACCGAGGTGGGGCACGGACTGCGCGCCGTCCACCAGGACGGGGACGCCGCGCCGGTGCGCCATCTCGATCATCTCTCCGACCGGGTTGATCGTGCCGAGCGCGTTGGAGACGTGGACCAGCGAGACGAATTTTGTCTTCGGGCCAAGCAGCTTCTCGTACTCGTCCAGCAAAATCTCGCCGTCGTCGTTGATGGGGACGACGCGCAGCCGCGCCCCCTTCTCCTCGCACAGCATCTGCCAGGGGACGATGTTGGAGTGGTGCTCCATCGCCGAGATCACGACCTCATCGCCCGGCCCGACGTGCCTGCGCCCGTAGGTCTGCGCGACCAGGTTGATGCCCTCCGTCGCGCCGCGCACGAAGACGATCTCCTCGGTACTGGCGGCGTTCAGGAACCGCTGCACCTTGGCCCGCGCGTCCTCATACTCCTGCGTCGCCCGCTGGCTCAGAAGGTGGACGCCGCGATGGATGTTGGCGTTCTCCTCCGTGTAGTAGCGCACGAGGGTGTCAATGACCGACTGCGGCTTCTGCGCTGTCGCCGCGTTGTCCAGATACACGAGCGGCCGGCCATGCACCGTCTGCCGGAGGATCGGGAAATCTTCCCGCACCCGCTGAACGTCATATGTCATTGGCCGCGCCTCGGCGAGAAGTGTGCTTGTCATTGCGTTTTCTTTTTGATTGCCATCCCTCACGGATGGCTGGCCGGGTCAATCCCGCTGTAAGAACAGGCCATCCAGCGGATCAAAGTCGTGGTCGGTGGTCAGAACCCCCGCCCCCGTGGCATACGCCGTCGCCGCGATCCAGAGGTCGTTCTTGCTCAGAACGAGGCCATTCTTCTCACAATGGGCATCAATCGTGGCGTAGGCGTCTATGGCGTTGCGGAAGGGCAACGGCACGACCGTCAGCGCATTCAACAGCCGTTGCAGGGCTGCCACCTTCGCCGATCCCCAACCGAACTTCAGCGCCGGGGCGCGTATCTCTCCCTCCGTGACGATGCTGATGATCGGCGACGGTTGCAGCGTGTAAAGATGATACGTGGCCTCAATGTAACGCCCCAGCAGGCCGTAGCGGACGTAAGCGAGCAGGATGTTCGTGTCCAGCAGATACGGCGCGGGGGGCGTCGCCATTTCAGTCCATCGCCTCCTGCGCCGCAAGCAATTCCTCCTCCGTCTCGTCGCCCGGCCACTGGCCGCGGATCATCTGCATGGCCGTCTTGCCCGGCGGGGGCGGGACACGCGGCTTCAATTCGTCCAGGGACTGCAGGACGGGCTGATCTTTCAGGGCCGCGAGCTGCTCCTGCATGGCCTCCTGCGCGGAGGGGGCTACGGGTTGCTCCAGGCTGTCTAAGCCCTTTCGGATCAGGTAGTCCAGCATCTGTTCCGGGGCCATGTGCCGTTGGTGCGCCTCCTGCGACACCTTCTCTTGCAACTCTGGGGCCATTTCAAAGAGGGAACTCATTCCGTCAGTCCTTCCAAAGCGCGCTCGGAGAGCAGGGCGTGGTCCAACTGCGCGCGGATGGGTTCCACCTTGATGCGGCTGACGATGTCGCTGGCGAAGGCGTAGGTCAGCAGGGCGCGGGCGTCATCGTAGGGGATGCCGCGCGCACGCAGGTAGAACAGGGCGTCCGCGGACAACTGCCCGATGGTCGCGCCGTGCGTGCAGCGCACGTCGTCGGCGAAGATCTCCAATTGCGGCTTGGTGTTCATCTGGGCGTCACCAGAGAGCAGCAGCGTCTGGTTGGTCTGCTTGGCGTCCGTCTTCTGCGCGTCGGGCCGCACGAAGATTTTGCCGTTGAACACGCCGCGCGCGTGGCCGTCCAGGATGCCCTTGTAGACCTCGTGGCTGTTGCAGTGAGGCATCGCGTGGTCAATCGCCGTATGGTTGTCCATCAGCTGCCGTCCGTTGGCGAGGTAAACGCCGTTGAGCGTACACTCCCCGCCCTCGCCGCCGAGCAGCGCGTTGGCGTCGTTGCGGACCAGCTTGCCCCCCAGGCCGACCGAATGGGACGAGAAGTTGCTGCCCCGCGCCATCTCAACCTGCATGGTGGCGATGTGGAACGCCGCCTGGCTCTCGCGCTGCACCTTGTAGTGGTCCACCACGGCGCTCTCGGCGCAGACGATCTCCGTCACGGCGTTGGTGAAGTAGACCTGATCCGCCGGCCCCGCGTAGCTCTCCACGACTGTCGCCTGGCTGTTCTCGCCCGCCAAAATCAAGGTGCGCGGATGGGAGACGGTCGGCCCCGCCGTCGCCGTGGAGACGAACAGCAGGTGGATCGGCTCCTCAATGACGGCGTTCCGGGGGAGAAAGACGAACGCCCCGTCATCCAGCGCCGCCGTGTTCAGCGCGACAAAGGCGTGGTTCTGGAACCGGGCGTAATGACCTAGGTGCTTCTCCACCATCTGCGAGTCCGCCGCCATCGCTTCCGCCAGCGTCCCGATGAGAACGCCCTTCGGCAATCCTTCCACCTGTGAATGCTCCGGGGCGTAATGGCCGTTGACGAAGACGAGTCGGCTGCCGGTCAGGCCGGCGTAGTCAAACTCCGCGACGCTGGCTAACTGACTGGTCTCCCGGCAGGCCCGCCGGAACGGCGTCTCGGCGATGGGGGAGACATTGGTGAAGCGGAACTCCTCATCACGTCGCGTCGGCAGGCCCAGTGCAGCGAACCGCTCCGCCGCCGCCGCGCGCAGGCCTTGCAGCCACCGAGGCCCCTCGGTGGGCTCGCCCAAATCCTTGCCCACGAAATCGCGCAGGTAGCTGTTGTTGGCAACCAAAACGTCCGGCATTGTCACTCCTTACCGCGCCCCCGCCAAGGCCTCTTCGCGCAGCCAGTCGTAGCCGCGCTCTTCCACTTCCAGCGCCAACTCTTTGCTCCCCGAGCGGACGATGCGCCCGTCGATCATGATATGCACGAAGTCGGGCACGATGTAGTTCAGGAGCCGCTG
This sequence comes from Armatimonadota bacterium, assembly GCA_019239955.1. Taxonomy (GTDB): domain Bacteria; phylum Armatimonadota; class Armatimonadia; order Armatimonadales; family Capsulimonadaceae; genus JAFAZD01. The sequence goes on from JAFAZD010000406.1 coordinate 7,567, forward strand.
GTAGTGCGTCACCACGATCATGGCCCGCTCCGGCGAGCGGAGGGAGTTGACCCCGTCGGCGACGACGCGCAGGGCGTCAATGTCCAGCCCCGAATCCGTCTCGTCCAGGATCGCCAGCCTGGGGTCCAGCACGGCCATCTGGAAGATCTCGTTGCGCTTCTTCTCGCCGCCGGAGAAGCCCTCGTTGACGGGCCGGTTGAGCAGGCTCTGGTCAATGTGCAGAACGCGCATCTTCTCCCGCACCAGCTTCATAAAGTCCATCGCGTCCAGCGGCTCCTCGCCCCGGTACTTGCGGAGGGCGTTGAGCGCGGCCTTCAGGAAGTAGGTGTTGTTGACGCCGGGAATCTCCACGGGGTACTGGAACGCCAGGAAGAGGCCCTTCTGCGCCCGCTCCTCCGGGTCCAGTTCCAGCAGGTCCTCGCCCTCAAACGTGACCTCGCCCTGGGTGACTTCGTAGGCGTCGCGCCCCGCCAGCACGTTCGCCAGCGTGCTCTTGCCCGACCCGTTCAGCCCCATGATCGCGTGGACCTCGCCGGCGTTGACTGTCAGGTCAATTCCCTTGAGAATCTCCTTCTCGTCCACCCGCGCCCGGAGGTCCTTGATCTCCAACAATGCCATGTCCAATGCCTTCCCAAACTCCGGGGCGCGGTCCTGCCGCGCCCCTGCTATTCTTAACCCACGCTGCCTTCCAGGCTGACGCCGAGCAGCTTCTGGGCCTCGACCGCGAACTCCATCGGCAGCTCGCGGAAGACCTCCTTGCAGAAGCCGTTGACGATCATGTTCACCGCGTCCTCGGTGGAGATGCCGCGCTGGTTGCAGTAGAAGATCTGGTCCTCGCCGATCTTGGAGGTGGACGCCTCGTGCTCCACGGTCGCCGTCGGGTTCTTCACGTCAATGTACGGGAACGTGTGCGCGCCGCACCTGTCGCCCAGCAGCAGGGAGTCGCACTGCGAGTAGTTGCGCGCGTTCTCCGCGCCGGGGTTGATCTTGACCAGGCCCCGGTAGGTGTTCTGGCCGCGCCCGGCCGAGATGCCCTTGGAGACGATCGTCGACGACGAATTCTTGCCGATATGGATCATCTTGGTGCCGGTGTCGGCCTGCTGGCGGTTGTTGGTGATCGCCACCGAATAGAACTCGCCGAC
>JAFAZD010000018.1 GCA_019239955.1 Armatimonadota bacterium
GACGTACCCGCGCCTGTCGGTGGTGGTGGTGGACAACGGGAGCCGCGGGGACGAGGCCGGGGCGCTGGGGCGGGAGTACCCGGAGGCGGTCGTGGTGGCGGCGGGGGCGAACCTGGGATTCACGGGGGGCAACAACCTGGGCATCGAGCATGCGCTGGCGTCGGGGGCGGACTACGTGCTGTGTCTGAACAACGACACCGTGGTGGACCCGGGCTTCCTGGAGCCGCTGGTGGCGGCCCTGGAGGGGCAGCCCCAGCGCGGCATCGCCGGCTCATACATCTTCTACCAGGACCGCCCCGACGAGCTGTGGTATTCCGGCGCGTCCGTCTCCTTCGACGTGGCCTCGGCGCGTCAGGGGCGGATCGCCTGGCACGAGCTGCCGCCTGCGGGACGCCTGCGTGCGCGGGAGCCGTTTGAGACGGAGGTGGTGACGGGGTGCGCGCTGCTGGCGCGGGCGGACCTGATGCGCCGGCTCGGCGGCTTCGACGACCGGTATTTCGCCTACCTGGAGGACGTGGACCTGAGCCTGCGGGCGAGGCGGCTCGGATTCACGAGCGTGGTGGCGCCGGCGTCGCGGGTGTGGCACAAGGTCAGCGCGGCCAGCGGCGGCGAGATGTCGGCTGGGGTGCGTTACTACCTGGTGCGGAATACCCGTCTGCTGGCCCGCACCCACGCGCCGGCGGGGACGGGGGAGGCCGTGTACCGGGCCTACCTGGGCGCCGTGCTGAGAGATGCGCTGGGACGGCCCTGCGCATCCGGCTCGGAGCGCCGCCGACGGGTCCAGGCGGCACTGATCGCCGCCTGGAGCGCCTATGCGGGCCGCTACGGGCGTCGGCAGGATCGCCCGCTGGCCGAGCGGATTCTGGGCGCCTGCCTGGTGCCGGCCGTGCCGGCCCTGTTCTTCGCGCTGCGGGTTCAGTGGCTCCTGCAGGCCCGACTCGCGCGGCGGCTGCATTCCCGTGAACTGCGCCCGGCGGGTCCTCAGGGGTCGGGATGAAGATCAGCGTCATCATCCCGTCCTACAACCGCGCGCCGCTGGTGACGGCGACGCTGGAGAGCGTTCTGTCGCAGACGCGCCCGCCCGAGGAGATCATCGTCGTGGACGACGGCTCCACGGACGACACGCGGGCGGTCATCGCCGCCTACGCCGCCGCCAACGGCGGGCGGGTGCGCTACCACCTGCAGAAGAACGCCGGCCCGTCCGCCGCCCGCAACACGGGCCTGGCGCTGACGGACGGCGACGCGGTGTGCATGCTGGACTCGGACGACCGGCTGCACCCGGCGGCGTTGGAGCGCCTGGAGGCGGCGCTGGAGGCCGGCCCCACGGTCGCTGTGGCCTACAGCAGCGCGGGGATGATGGACGCCGACGGCGTCAGCCTCGGCCCGTGGAAGCCGGGGAAAGGGTATCATGCCGGCGACGTGTGGGAAGACCTGCTGCGCGGTAATTTCATCCGCTCCCCGGGCGCGGCGCTGGTTCGGCGGGCGCTCCTGGAGCAAGCGGGGAGGTGGGACGAGGCCCTGCGCTTGAACGAGGACTGGTACCTATGGGTGCGGCTGGCGGAACTGGGGCCGTTCGCGCACGTGGATGAGCCGCTGTTTTTCTACCGCGTCCATGCCGCCGCCGCATCGAGCGGCATCTGGGCCATGCACCGCGCGACCCTGCGGATGTACGACCTGCTCCGGCGGCGCTACCAGGGGGAACGCGCCCGCGCCCTGGAGGCGGTGCGGCGGGAGGTTCGTGCGGCACAGCCCCTGTACCTGCTGGCGCTCGCCCGCCACGACCTGCGCCGGGGCCGCCCTGGAGCGGCGCTGGCCAAGGCCGTGCAGGCGCTGTGGATGCGCCCCCAATACCTGCTGGACCGGCGCCTCGCGCGCCGCGTGTCTCAGGAGGCGCGACGGATCCTCGCCGGCAGGGCGGGCCGGGGCGCGGAGTCGCTGTGATGACCTTAAAGATGGCCGTGCCGAAGGTCAGCGTGATCGTCCCCAACTACAATCACGCCCGTTTTTTGGGGCGGCGCCTGGAGAGCGTGCTGGGGCAGACGTACCGGGATTTCGAGTTGATCTACCTGGACGATGCCTCTACCGATGACAGCGCTGCCGTCTTCGCCCGCTGCGCCGCCGATCCGCGCGTCCGGGCGGTCCTCAACGAACGCAACAGCGGCAGCCCCTTCAAGCAGTGGAATAAGGGGGTGCGGGAGGCACGGGGCGAGTACGTCTGGATCGCCGAGGCCGACGACTTCGCCGACCCGCGCCTGCTGGAGACGCTGGTGGATCGGCTTGATCAAAACCCGAACGTCGGCGTCGCCTACTGCCAGTCCTTGATCGTGGGCGAGCATGACGCCGTTCAGTTCAACGCTGTGGAGAGCGTCGCCCACCTTGACCCACGCCGCTGGACCGCCGACTTCGTCAACGACGGCCATGACGAGTGCCGACGCGCGCTGATCTTTCAGTGTACCATTCCCAATGCCAGCGCCGCGCTGTTCCGGCGGGAGGTGTACGAGCGGGCGGGGTACGCCGATGAGAGCCTGCGACTGGCGGGGGACTGGATGCTGTGGGCGCGGATGCTGCTGCTCTCAGATGTGGCGTTCGTGGCGGAGCCGCTCAACCGCTTCCGCAAACATTCCGGCTCCGTCACCCACAGGTCCGAACTGGAGGGTACCGACATCTTGGAGCGGTGCCAGGTGGTGCGTTGGATCGCTGAGCGCGTGGACGTGCCGCCGGAGGGGATGGAGCGAGTCTGCGAGGGGATCATGTTCCAGTGGGTGGCCGCGCTCCCGCCGCAGTCCTGGCGGCTCCCGTGGGCGCGGCACCGGGAGATCTACCGCGCCGCCCGCGCAGTGGACAAAAGGCTCAAGGCCCGGCTTGCGAAAAAGCTGACGCGGGCGGCGCTTCGGACGCTGCTGCGGGAGATGTCCGCGCGCGCCTGCCCGCGCCGGGGCGCGCCGTCTCCGACGCCGTGAGGACGCCGTGCGAGTCTCCATCATCATTCCTACCTACAACGGGCTGTCGCTGCTGCAAAGGCACCTGCCGGCATTGCTGGCGGCGGAGGGGGTCGCGGACGCCGAGCTCTGGGTCGCGGACGACGGCAGCACGGACGGCACGGCCGAGTGGCTGGCGGCCAACGTCCCGCAGGCGCGCGTGGTGCGTCGCGCGGAGAACGGCGGCTTCTCGCGCGCCTGCAATGCGGCCATCGCCGAGGCGTGCGGCGACGCCCTGCTGCTGCTCAACAACGACGTCTCGGTCGAGGCCGGCTTCCTGCCGCCCCTGGTGCGGGCGCTGGAGTCCGACCCCTCCGTGTTCGCCGTCAACTCACGCATCCTGCTGCCGGGCCGGGGGATGCGCGATGAGGGCGAGAAGATGGGCGGCTTCCACCACGGCATCTTCTACGTGGACTGTCTGCCGCGGCCGTCGCCCGTCGCCGCGCCGACGCTGTACGCGACGGCCTGCGCGGCCCTCTACCGGCGCGACCGGGTGGACGCGCTGGGGGGGTTCGACGAGCTCTACTCGCCGTTCTACTGGGAGGACGTTGACCTGTCGTACCGCGCCCTGCGGCGCGGTTGGACGGTGCTGTACGAGCCGCGCAGCGTCGTGTACCACCAGCACGAGACGAGCACGGCACGGATGGACCCGCGCTACACGGCCCGGGTCCGGGGGCGCAACCAGTTCCTGTTCGTCTGGAAGAACATCACCGACCCGGGCCTGACCCGCGCCAGCCGGGCCCTGGGGCCGCTGGTCGCCCTGTCCCACGTCCTGCGGCGCGGGGAGCGCGGGCTGTGGGAGGGCTACTGGGCGGCGCGACGCCGGTGGCCGGAGCTGCAGGCGCGGCGGGCGGTGGAGCGGCGGGAGGCGACCGTCAGCGACCGGGACATCCTGGCGCGCTTCGCCGGCGATCTCCGCACTGCATCAAGATGATAAAAGAGGAACCAGCACGCATGGCGGCCACGCAAGCCTCCACTACTGAACAGAACGCGCCGCGCGCGGCGCGGGGGCCTCTGGCCCGATTGAGTGCGTCGGCCCCTTACTGGCTGGCGGCGGCGATCTGCGCCGTCTACGCCCTGCTGCCAACCAACCACTTCAACGGCGACGGCCTCGCCCAGATCGCGCGCGTGGTTCAGTCCGGCGGGCATCCGGCGCTGTCGCCCCGGTATGCCCTCTACTACCCGTTGATGGGTCTGGTCGCGGGGCACGCGGAGGTCGCCGACCCGCTTGGCTACGTCCGCCGCCTGCAGGGGGTCAACACCATCCTGGCGGCCGTTGCTCTGCTCTCAGTCTTTTGGCTGGCGTCCTACTGGACTCAGAACCGGCGGCTGGCCATGGCCGTCATGGCCGCGACCGGGTTCAGCTTTGCGTTCTGGGAGTACGCCACCGATGTGGGCTACGTCATGTTCGCCTTCGCCGCGGCCCTGCTCTGCCTGGTGCTGCCGGCGGCGCCGGCGCGGCGCGGCGTCCCCCTGCCGGCGGCGGCCGTGCTGTCGGGCCTGGGCGCGGCGGCGGCGGCCCTGTGCTACCTGGGCAACGTCACCGCCTGGCCCGCGCTCCTGTGGACACTCTGGGACGGGTACGGCTGGACGAGCCGGCGGGCGCGCCTCGGGGCGCTGCTGCTGTTCGGCGCCATGCTGCTCGTGGTCGCTGCGGGGGGCATGGCGATGAGCATCAGGCACGGCCTGACTCCCGGCCCTGCCGCGTTCGTCCACTGGGTCACCCAGCGCAACACTTACCCGGGCTGGAGCGAGTTCACGGCGAACACGCCCCGCGCCGCGCTGGGTGGCTTCCTCTGCGCGCTACAGAACTTTTACACTGGCCTGTACCTGCGCAGGCTTTCGCACGGACAGGTGACGTGGCCGCGGCTGCCCGCGCAGGCGTCGCTGGGCGTCGTCCTGCTGATGGCGCTCGCCATTCCCGTGGCCTGGCTGCGCGCCGGGCGGCGCCTGTGGCGGGGGTCGCCCGCGCTCTGGACGTTCTGCGCCCTGTGGCTCGTCCCGGCGTCCCTGTTCGATGCGTTCCAGGCGGCCGATGATCCCAAGTTCTGGATCAACACGCTGGTCCCGGTCTTCCTCGCGGCCTCCCTGTCGCTGCGGGCGCTGTTCCGGCGGGACGTCTTCCTCTGGGTGCCGGCGGTGTTGCTGGCGGGCAACCTGGCCACGCCCATGTGGGGTTGGCACGACGCGTCAAACCTGGCGGACCTCCGCGCGGCGGCTCAGGCCGGCCATTTCCTGGGGCCCCATGATCTGGTCCTGGCGCCGATCTACGACTGGACGCAGAACCTGCCCGCGTTCGCCCGGCGCGAGCAGTACTGCCTGCTCGATCTCGCCGACCGGAACGCGACGCCCGAGAGCGCCCGGCGACGCCTGCGGGGGCAGGTCGCGGCCGCGCGGGCACAGGGCGGCCGGGTGTACCTGTCCGGCGTGGACCAGATGGGGCCGGAGGGGTGGGGCTGGGTACAGAGTGTCACCCGGCTGTCCCCACACGAGGTTCTGGCTCACGTGGGGCCGGTGCGCTGGACGGACGGGCGGCGGACGCTGTGGGAATATCGGCCAGACACACCGGCAGGGGGGGCGGGGCAGTGAATCTGCTCGTCGTCTCATCCTGGTGCCCGTACCCGTCGGACAACGGCTCCCGACTACGTGCGTACCACCTGATCCGCCAGCTTGCGCGGCGCGGGCACAGGATCAAGCTGCTGGCGCTGGCGCAGGAAGAGTCGGACCTGGCCGCGGCGCAGAGCGGCCTGTCGCCGCTCTGCGCACTGGGCGTTGAGCTGTTCCCGTCGCGCTTCTTCCGGCCCGGCACGGTACGGGCGCTGCTGGGATTCTTTTCGACGCGCCCGCGCCACCTGCTGGACACCCACCAGCCGGAGGCGGCGCGGCGAATCGCGCGGGAGTGCCGGTCGGGGGACTGCGACGCCGTCCTGGCGCTGGAGCTGGGCGTGGCGCATTACGTGCCGTCGGGGATGGGCGTGCCCTGTATGCTGGAACAGCTGGAGGTCAGCGGGTTCGTCAAGGCGGTGCGGGAGGCCCCTTCGCCTCGTGCGCGTCTGCGGCGGGCGCTGACGCTGGCGAAGCTGCGTCGGCATCTCGCGTCCCTCGGCGAGAGGTACGCCGTGTGGACGGCGGTGTCGGAGGCCGAGGCGCAGGCCATTCAAACTCTGGTCGGCCCCGCGGCCCCGCCCGTGCGTGTCCTGCCCAACGGCGTGGACCTGGACGGGAACTCTTACGACCCCGCTGCGGCGTATGACCCGGAGGGGCTGATCTACAACGGCGCGTTGGGATTTTCCGCGAATCTGGACGCGGTGCGGTGGTTCTCGGAAGAGATTCTGCCGATTATCCAGAAGGAACGGCCGGGCGTCCGCCTGCGCGTGACGGGGCGTAACGACGTCCTCCCCCCGGACGACCCTCTGCGGCGTCATCCGGGGATTGAGCTGACCGGCTACCTGGACGACGTGCGACCCGCCGTGCGCGGCGCGGCGGCGTGCGCCGCCCCGCTGCGGCAGGGCGGGGGGACGCGGCTCAAGATACTCGAGGCGATGGCACTGGGGACCCCCGTGGTGACGACGTCGCGTGGGGCGGAGGGGATCGCCGCCCGGGATGGGCAGGAGATATTCATCGCGGACGCGCCCGCCGACTTCGCCGCCGCCGTGCTGCGGCTGATGGCGGACCGGGCGCTGCGGGCGCGGGCCGGGGCGGCCGGCCGGCGTCTGGTGGAGGACCGGTACGGGTGGGACGCGGTCGGCGTGCAGATGGCGACCCTCCTGGAGAATTTCACGAGGGTGGAAAATAACTCATTATGTCTCTCAGACAAACCCTAAATAGGCAGCGGCTCTCTGAAGACGCGCAGCAACTCTCCGGGTACGGGCATCCGCCAAGCCCGCATCGGCAGGTACGGCCCGAAGAGGTACTGCGCGGCCTGCTGATCAGCGCCATCGTCATGGTCAGCGGGATTGTGATGGGATATTTCACGCAGAGCGAGCTCCTGAGGCGCGGCACGGCGTACTTCGTGCTGGCGGCGGGGGCCGGCGTCCTGCTGGCCGCAGTCGCCTATCGCCGGATCGAGCTGGTCATGCTCGCCTACATCGGCGTCATCTGGGTGGCCATCGGCGCCACCCCCGATCTCATCAACGGCGTGAGCAGCGGCACGGGCAAGGGGATCGCCCTGTCGCACATCGGCATGACGTTCCTGCTCTTCATCTGGGGCCTGCGGGCCGTGGCGCTGGGACAGACATCGTTCGCGCGTCTGCCGCTGAACGGCCTGCTGATTCTGTTCCTGGCCTTCAACGTTTGGTCCGCCGTCAGTGGCCTCCTTTTCTGGGACCCGGCGCTCGCCCAGTTCTATCAGGGCATGGGCGATCCGACCGGCGGGCGTACGTCGCCCGTCGTCGTCTTCTTCGAGGTCTTCGTGCGGGCGCTGCTGGTGGGCGCGTTCTGGCTGTTCGCCAACAACTTGCGCGATGAGAAGTGGGTGCGCCGCGTTTCCTGGCTGCTGCTGCTGCCGGGGGCGGCGGTGTTGTTGGTCGCGGTCGGCCACCTGCCGCTGAAGGCGGGCGGCTATGCCGTGCTGCAGGAGATCATCGTCGCGTGTACGCTGTTCGCCTGGCTTCTGGAGCCGCGCGCGGCGGATACCCCACCGCGCCGTGGGCTGCGCCTTCTGGCATGGCTGGTGCTGGCTCTGATCGTATTCCATGTGTTCCGGCTGAACATCCGGTGGGTCTCGGGCTGGTTCGGCCTGTTCTGCGGCCTCTACATCGTCGCGTTCCTGCGCTCCAAGCGCCTGTTCGCGGTCCTGCTGGCGGTCGGCCTCGTGCTGTACGTCGCCGGGCACGCCTTCCTACAGCAGAACGTCGTGCACAAGGTGCAGACCAGTGGCGACATGGCCCGCTTCGACATGGCCCGTGCCAGCGTCTACTACGCATTGCGCTTCCCGCTGGGCGTCGGGCCGGGCAACTACCGCGCGTACAACCTGTACTACGGCGGGCTGACGATGTGGAAGACGACCACCTTCTCTTCGGCGCACGGATTCTACTCTCAGATGCTCTCCGAGCTGGGCTTCGGCGGCCTGATCCTGACGGCGCTGTTCGTCCTGACGGCACTGACGATGGTGGCGCGCTTTTATCGCCGGATGCCGCCGGGGCCGTCGCGGACGTTTGTACTGGGGCTGGCGGGGATGTGGGGGGGCATCAGCGCGGCGTCCGGCATCGGCGACTACCTGATCCCCGTTTACCACAACGGTGGCGTCTACTCGTTGTCCACGGCGATCTACGCCTGGATCGGGCTGGGCGTCGCGGTCGCCCACGCCCGGCTTTACGGACTGGTCAGCGACGAGAAGCCCAGGGCCATCGCCGCGCAGATTCCGCCCGCCGCCGAATTTTATCCCCGAAAGATGGGCCGTGACTCCGTCTGAACAGGATGTCCCGCTGGACGTGGCGGCACTGGTCATCAATTGGAACACGCGCGACCTGCTGGCCGAATGCCTGGAGTCACTGGCGGCGGACTCGGACGGCTTGCGTGTGCAGATGGTTGTAGTGGACAACGCCTCCGGGGACGGCTCGGCGGCGATGGTGCGGGAGCGATTCCCCCGCGCGTTGCTGCTCGCCAACGCGGATAACGCCGGGTTCGTTCGTGGCAACAACCAGGCCTATGCGGCGTGCGACCCGCGCGCCCGCTATGTGCTGCTGCTCAATTCGGACGCGGCGCTGCACCCCGGTGCGCTGCGGACGCTGGTGGGGTGGATGGACGCGCATCCGGCGGTCGGGGCCTGCGGGCCGCTGACGCTCAATCCCGATGGGACCCTGCAGCCGACCTGGAGCCGCTTCCCCACCTTCTGGGCCGAGATGCGGGGCGCGCACGACCGGCGGTTCCTGGGGACGCGCCGCGCGCCCCCCCGGGTGGCGTCCGCCGTCCGCGCCCTGCCGGCGGCGCAGGCGACGGACTGGGTCGGCGGATCGTGCCTGCTGGCGCGACGGTCGGCCATTGACGGGGACCTGGGCGGGACGCTGCTGGACCCAGCGTTCCTGATGTACAGCGAGGAGACTGACCTGTGCTTCCGGCTCAAGCGGGCCGGCTGGGCGGTCTACCTCGTGCCGCAGGCCGAGGCGGTCCATCATGGCGGCCAGAGCAGCCGCCAGATGCCCCTGGCGGCGCTCGCCCTGCTGTATCGGAGCAAAATCCTGTTATTCCGGCGGCACTACGGCCCCGCCCGGGCGCTCCAACTCCAGATGGGGCTGGCATTGCTGGCGGGCCTGAAATGGCTCTCGCCCGGTCCGGGCGAGCGGCGCAGGCGGCAGCGGGCCGTGCTGGACGCTCTGTGGGGAGGATGAATGCGCATTGGCATTGACGCGCGGTTTCTGACCCACCCGCAGGCGGGAGGATTCAAGACGTACACGCAGAACCTCGTGGCGGCTCTGAGTCAGGCAGACCAGGACAACGAGTACAGACTCTACGTGGACCGGGAGCCGTCCGCGCCGCTCTCCTACGGGCCGAATTTCCAGGTTCGGGTCGTGGCGGGGACGCTGCCGCTGGTCGACATGGTCTGGCGCGAGCAGGTAGGCCTGCCCCGGCGGGCGTCCTGCGACCGGCTGGACCTGTTCCACGCGACCAGCCTGACCGCGCCGCTACGCCTGCCCTGCCCCGCCGTCGTCACCATCCACGACATGCTCTGGAGGCGTGACCTGCCGAGCCATCCCGCCCTGAACAAGCACGCCATCATGGACTGGTACTACCGACATGTGCCGGAGCGGGCGGCCCGCACCGCCGGGGCGGTCGTCACCGTGTCGCAGTCCGCCCGGGACAGCATCGTGCGCGGCCTGGGGTTGCCGCCGGAGCGCGTTCATGTGACGCATGAGGCGGCCGGCCCCCGCTTCCGCCCGGTCGCCGACGCCGACGCCCTGGCACGGGTGCGCCTGAAGTATGATCTCCCCGGCCCGTTCCTACTGGCGATGGGGTCCGCGGATCCCCGCAAGAATGTGGCGGGCCTGCTGCGGGCCTACGCCGCGCTGCCCCCCGCCCGGCAGGAGTTATGCCCGCTGGCCGTCGTCTGGGCCAATCCCCACCTCGCCCCGTCCCTCGCCGACCTGGCCGCGACGCTGGGAGTGGGGGCGCGCCTGCGCTTTCTCCAGGGGGTGGAGGATGCCGACCTCGTCCTTTTGTATAATGCCGCCACCCTGTTCGTGTTTCCCTCGCACCACGAGGGCTTCGGTCTGCCCCTGCTCGAAGCTATGGCGTGCGGGACGCCCGTGGTTGCCGCCGACAACTCCTCGCTCCCGGAGATCGCGGGGGACGCGGCCCTTTTGATCGACTCCCACGACGACGCGGCGCTGACGGCGGCGCTGGCCCGGGCCTTGGCCGACCCGGACCTGCGGGCGGACATGGCCGCGAAGGGGCGGGCGCAGGCGGCACGGTTTTCATGGGCGCGGTGCGCTCGGGACACGGTGGCCGTCTATCGGGAGGTCGCCTGTGGCCGGTAGCGCAGCCCCCCGGCGGCCCCTCATCCTGGCGAGCAGCCGCAGCGAGCCGGACGCGCTGGCCCAGATCCAGGCGGGGACGCGCCCCCGCCTGGATTACCTCTCGCTCGCCGAAGCGCTCGGCGGCGAGGTGCTGGACACGCGCGCGGGCGAGTCCCTGCCGGCCTGGCAGCGGCGCGTGGAGCGCGCCCTGTCTAGCGACGTGGGGCAGGCGCGGACCGCCTGGCGGCGGCGCGGCCTCTACGGCGCATGGCTCTCCACGTCCGAGCGGGTCGGCCTGCCGCTGGCCCTGCTCGCCGGCGGTCGTCGAGAGTCGCCGCCACACGTGCTGATCGCGCACAACCTGGCCTCGGCCAACAAACGGCGGCTGCACCGGCTGATGGGGGTGCTGCGCTGGGGCTTCTCGGCCATCATCTGCCTGTCCCGTGTTCAGCAGGCGTTTCTGCTGGAGGAGGTCGGCCTGCCGCCCGACCGCGTCTACCACATCCCGCACAACGTGGACACGCGCTTCTTCCGCCCCGGTTTGGGGTGCGAGGGAGAGGGCGACTACGTCCTGGCCGTCGGCCGCGAGGGGCGTGACTACGCGACACTGATCGAGGTGGCCCGCCTCGTCGGCCAGCCGCTGACAATCGTGGCTTCCAGCCTCTGGGCGCTGCGCGGCGGTGTGGTGGAGGACGCCGGACTGCCCCCGAACGTCACCGTGCGCCGCGAGTTCCTGTCCTACACGGCCCTGCGCGCCCTGTATGCCGGTGCCCGCCTGGTCGTCGTGCCCCTGCACGAGTGCCCTTACGCGGCCGGCTCGACCGGGCTGCTGGAGGCGATGGCCATGGGCCGGCCCGTCGTCGTCACCCGCACACAGGGGCTGGAAGACTATCTGGCCGACTCAAACACGCACCGGGCCGTGCCGCCCGCCGACGCCCCGGCACTGGCCGACGCGATCCGCGCGCTGTGGAATGATGCGGCCGCGCGGGCAGCGATGGCGCGGGCGGCGCGGGCCGCCGTGGAGGCAGAGATGGACGTGGAGCGTTACGTGGCACATGTGGCGGCCGTGGTCCGCAGGGCGATGGAGGAGTAAAGTGACGGAGACTCAGAAGCCGCGCGTTCTGTTCCTGGCGCACCTGCTGCCGTATCCGCTTGATGGGGGCGCGAAGATCAAGTCGTACTACACGCTGCGCAAACTGGCCGAGGCGTATGAGGTGACGCTGCTGGCGTTCGTCCGCTCCGAGGACGAAAAAAGGCACACCGCCCCCCTGCGCGACCTGTGTGCCGGGGGCATCGAGACGGTCCTCATCCGCCGCTCCCGGATCAAGAACGTCTGGGACGCGGCGCGGCTGCTGCTGCTGCGCCGGTCGTTCATCGTCGGGCGCGACCAGGTCGGGGCGATGGCACGGGCGGTGCGGGCGCGTCTGGGCGGGGGCCGCTACGGTGTGGTCCACATTGACCATTTGCAGATGGCGCAGTACGTGCTGCCGCGCCGGACGGCGGCGGAGCTGATCCTGGACCACCACAACGTGGAAAGCCAGATCATCGAGCGTATGGCCGATACCACGCAGTCGCGGGCGATGCGCTGGTATGCCAACAAAGAGTGGCCCAAATTGCAGCGGTATGAGCTGGAGGTCTGCCGTGCCGTGGACCAGGTGCTGACCGTCAGTGCCGAGGACGCCCGGACGCTGCACCGGCTCGCGCCGGACCTGAAGAACCTGACCCCGGTGCCCATCGGCGTGGACGGCGACTACTTCCGGCCCGTGCCGCGCTCCTCTGAATCGAGGACGCTGCTCTCCATCGGCACCATGGACTGGCCGCCCAACGTCGAGTCCCTCCTCTGGTTCTACGGCAGCGTGTATCCGCAGATCAGGGCCGCGGTGCCCGACGTGAAACTCAACATCGTCGGGGCCGATCCAGTGGATAAGATACGGCGCCTGGCGCGCGAGGACAAGAGCGTGTCCGTGTCCGGCTACGTGCAGGACGTGCGCCCGACGGCCGCGGACTGCGCGGCCTTCATCGTGCCCCTGCGCTCCGGGAGCGGGATGCGGGTCAAGATTTTGAACGCGATGGCGATGGCCCTGCCCGTCGTCTCGACCACTGTGGGCGTGGAGGGCATCGCCGCGACGCACCGGAAGGACATTCTGGTCGCCGACACGCCGGACGAGTTCGCCAGGGAGTGCATTCGTCTGCTGCGCGACCCGGAGCGGGGTACGGAAATCGGCGCGGCCGCCCGAAAATTGGTGGAGGAGCATTACTCCTGGGAGGCGATCGGCAAGGAATTGCTCGCCGTCTACGACCACGTGCTCCAGCAGCCGTCGCGCCCGCCCGCCGGGGTCAAGGTCGCCCGGTAGCGCCGAAGGCAGGACAGCATGCGGGGACGGAGCGGAACGCTATCGTTACGGTCTCTGGTCGGGCGATGTATGTCGTGGTGGCGGCGCCTGCGGCAACACCTCAGCCTGACTGAGGGAGACGGTCGACTCGTCATCCAGCGCAACTGGGAGCCGCATGCGTTCGGGCTGTCTCTCTACGCGCTGTTCGTCGTCGCGTCGCTCTGGGCGTCAGGGATGACGCCTGCGTGGCAGTTCTTCCTGCGGCATCATGCCGATTACGTACTCTTTCTGCGCCTGTTTTACGGAGTGCTGCTGGTGGCGCCGGTCGCCTATGCCCACCGGCTTTCTTTGCGCCTCCGAACCTTCGTCTTTGACCGCGCGCATGATTACGTGACCTGCAACGGCCGGGTGGTGTGCGCCTTATCGGAGCTGGAGAGTGTGCGCGTGGGAAAGCCGCTGGGGGCGGATGTGGACGGCACATGTTTAGGCTTCCTGATTCACGGGCGCAATGAGATCGTCATTGACCGGAATGACTTTTTGGGGGCGGGGACGGAGGAACTGGGGCGCGCGGGTCTGGCCCTGGCCGTGTATGCGGGGGTTCCGCTATCTGCGGAGGGCACTTGGAGCGATCCCAGCCATCCTCCCATCGTCCTGTCGCCGGATTGGACCGCCGACGTTGTCGTGCCGCCACTTCCCACTCCGCCCGCCGAGACGCCCGCGCGAAGGTTGCGCCGCCCACGCCGCGCCAGCACCCTCCGTCGCCCCCGTCGGACGCGGAAATAGGCACACTTGGGCCGCTCTCATTCTCGCAGGTCACTCATGCGTATCCTCTTCGTCGCGCCCTACGTCCCGTCGCTGATCCGGGTACGCCCGTTTCAGTTCATCCGAGCGCTGGCGGGCCTGGGACACGAAATCACCCTGGTCGCGCTGGGGGCGGACGGAACCCAGGCGGACGCCGAGGCGCTGGAGGCGCTGACGCCGTACTGCGCGGCGGCCCACGTCGTCCCCCTCTCCAAGTACGCGGCGGCGGTGCGCTGCGCCCTGCGCCTGGCGACGCCGACCCCGCTCTGGGCCGCCTACTGCTTCTCCCCCGAGATGAAGCGGCTGCTGGGGCGGCTAGTGCGCGACCGGATGTTCGACGTGGCGCACGTCGAACACCTGCGGGCGGGCCACTTCGCGCCCGTCCTGCGCGGCCGCCTGCCGCTGGTCTTCGATGCGGTGGACTGCATCACCGACCTACAGCAGCAGATGATGCGCGCGGAGGGGCGCGGGGCGCTGAGCCGCCTCATCTCCTGGGAGGAACACATCAAGCTGCGCCGCTACGAGCCGAAGATGGCGGCGCTGTTCGACCGCATCCTGATCACGTCCGAGTCCGACGCCGCCGCGCTGTCCGCCTTGGCCGAGGAGCGCGGGCTGTCGCTGCCGATCAGTGTCATCCCCAACGGCGTGGACCTGGATTATTTCTGTCCGCAGCCGGACGCGCCCCTCGTGCCCGGCAACATCATCTTCTCCGGCAAGATGAGCTACGCGGCCAACCGCGACGCGGCCCTGTACTTCTGCACCCAAATTTTTCCCGTCATCCGCAAGGAGCACCCGTCCGCGACCCTGACCCTGGCCGGCAGCGGCCCGACCGCCGACCTGCGCGCGCTGGCGGCGCGGCCCGGCCAGGGGATCGAGGTGACGGGGCGCGTCCCCGACCTGCGCCCGTTCCTGGCGCGGGCCTCGGTGGCCGTCTGCCCGCTGCGGGTGGGGGTGGGGATCCAGAACAAGGCGCTGGAGGCGATGGCGATGGGCAAGGCGCTGGTGGCGACGCCGCTGGCGAGCCGTCCCCTGCAGGCGAGCGCGCCGGGCGAGTGCCTGTGCGTCGCCGACACCCCGCTGGCCTTTGCGACCCAGATTCTGCACCTGCTGCGCTGGCCCGATGAGGCGGCGCGGCTGGGGACCAACGCCCGCCGCTACGTGGAGACCTGGCACGACTGGCACTCGCTGGCCTGCCGCCTGACTGCGCTCTATGAAGACGCCATCACCGCATTTCAGGCAAAAGGGTAGAGGCGACCCGCCGAGTCGCCCCTACGCCGCTTAACCGATCAGGGCATTGTAATTGAGCGGCGTCAGCGGCGGGAATGGGTGGTTGACGTGCAGGGCGGCGATGCGCTGCTGGGCGTGCTTGATCCGGTCCGAGGTCAGGGGGTGGTCGGAGAGGAAGTCGCCGCCGAGGCTGCCGCCGTTGCCGCTGACCTTCTGCAACACCTGAAACAGTTGAATCATGCCCTCCGGGTTGTAGCCGGCGGCCACCATGTTGTCCAGTCCCCCCTGGTCGGCCTGGTCCTCCTCCCCGCGCGAATACTTCAGGCTGATGGCGCTGTCGGCCAGGCTGGCGATCGTCTGGACGGCACGCGGGGCCTTGAAGATCATCAACAGGGCGCTGAGGCCCAAGTCGCGCTGCTGTTGCTGGGCGTTGGCCTTGGCCCAGTGCTGCTTGCGCACGTGGGTCATCTCGTGGCCCGTCACCGCCGCCAGCGCGTCCTCGGTGGGCACTTTCTCATAGAGGCCCGTGAACATGAACATATTGCCGCCGGGCAGCGCGAAGGCGTTGATCTCCTTGCTGTCGAGGACGTGAAAGCGGAAGTCCCACGTCTTGCGGTCGCTGTCCGGCAGGGCGGCGACGAGGCGCTGGCCCAGCTCGTTGAAGTGGCGGGCGCGCCCGTCATGGATTTCGTGATACTGCTGGAGGACTTGCTGGGCCGCCTGGTCGCCCACCTTTTTCTGGTCGCCGGGGCTGACCATGAAGTTGAACAGCCCGCCCGCCTCGGCAACCTGGGGCGTCAGCAGCAACGGCGCGGCGGCGAGGCCGGCCCCCGCCAGCGCCGCCTGGCGCAGAAAGCGGCGGCGCGATTCGTCGTGATCCATCAGGTTGGACATAGGAATTTCCCTCGGTGAAATATCAGTGCTCTTTGCTTTCTTAGACGTTATACCCCGCCGCCGTGTTCCGATCACGCGCGTCCCCGGAAGAACCTCTCCGGGTATAATAACGCCGGAAAGGAAGTCGGTGCATGGTTTCTGCGGATGACTTGGGCGAGAGTGTGGACTGGATCGCCGGGATCGCCGAACGCAAGATACAGGACGCGATCGAGGAGGGACTGTTCGATAATCTGCCGGGGGCGGGGAAGCCTCTGGACTTGACGGTCAACCCCTTCGAGCCGCCGGGCATGGGGGCGATCTACCGGATGCTCAAGCACAACAAGGTCCTGCCGGCGTGGCTGCTGCTGGAGCGGGAGATTGAGGCGGCGCGGGCCGTCGCGCTGGCGACCCTGGCCCGCTGGGAGGCGGCGGAGCCGGGCCTGCGGGACACGCCGCAGTACGCCCGGCTGCGAGGTGCGGCGCGGGAGGCCTACGCGCGGCACATGCGCCAGTGCAACGACCTCATCCTCAAGTACAACTACTCCAACCCTTTCGCCTTCCGCTCGCCCGTGCCGATGATGCTCAGGACGCGCCTTCGCGAGTTCGACGACCGCTACGGCGACGGGCCGCCATGAACCTTCCGGGGCTGGAACGGGCCGGCGGGCTGCTCCTGATTCTCTTCGGCTCCCGCGTCTGGGCGAAGTGGCGCACGGCCCGGCGGGAGCGGACGGCCCTGACGACACCGCTGTTCGACGCGGTGCTGCTGGAGACGGTCTTCGTCCCGCGCCCACAGGACGGCGACGACCCGGACCTGCTGGCCGAGATGCGCGACACCTTCCGGCACCTGAACCGGCGCGCCTACGCCGAGGAGTTCTGGGGTCTGCACACGCAGCTCGTCGCCCTGTACGAGAAACTGGCCGAGCCGCAATGCGCGACGATGCGCCGCGCCCTGCTCCGCCTGCTCTTGG
Organism: Armatimonadota bacterium; assembly: GCA_019239955.1. Taxonomy (GTDB): domain Bacteria; phylum Armatimonadota; class Armatimonadia; order Armatimonadales; family Capsulimonadaceae; genus JAFAZD01. The sequence continues at coordinate 16,635 of JAFAZD010000018.1, forward strand.
TCAATGACCGCTGGCTGCAACTGGTCGCCGCCAAAGCCTGCGCCGACCTGAAGATGCCGGAGGCCGTCCCCCTCCTGCGCGCCCTGCTGGAACCCGACACCTCCCCGCCCGCCGACGCCGCCGACGTGCGCTACCGCCAGGAATTGGAACAGGCCCTGGCGACCCTGACAGCCCCCGACGCGAACCGCTAGAACTCCCCCATCCGGTTTTTCCTCAGCGGAATAAGGCGAACAAGGTTGACAACCTCCATTATATTGAACTATAATCCCGGTGCGTTTCATCGTCTGCGGACGACCCCTCCATCCCACAGGAAGGAGCCATGACACGTCGCCGCCGGCATCGTCGGCCCTGATCCCTGGCCCGATTTGATCGCCCTGGACACGGGCGGTCACGATTGAGCCGCTAAAGTAATGGACAGCCACAGTCCCAGCCACAAACGTTCGGAAGAACCGCCTTTACGCGCCGCAAGGTCCGTGAAGTGCGCCGCTTTGACTCATGAGCCAGCCCGCGCCGCGCATCGAGACAACGGCTCCTGCGCCCGCCGCGTCCATGCCCCCGGCCACGCCGGGGCGCGCGCGGCGGTCCCGCTGGCTCGTCTGGCTGTCCGTCCTCGGCCCCGGCGTCATCTCCGCCGCCGCCGGCAATGACGCCGGCGGCATCACCACCTTCTCCCAGGTCGGAGCGCAGTATGGGTTGACCTTGCTCTGGGCGCTGGCCGTCGTCACGGTGGGCCTGATCGTTGTCCAGGAGATGTGCGCCCGCATGGGCGCGGTCACGGGCAAGGGACTGGCCGACCTGATCCGCGAGAACTTCGGCGTCCGGGTCACGCTGTTCGCCATGGCGGTGCTGGTGATCGCCAACTTCGCCATCACCGTCTCCGAGTTCGCCGGCATCGCCGCCGTCGGCGAGATGTTCCTGGGGCCGCACGCCCGCTTCTACATCGTCCCCGCCGCCGTCCTGCTGGTCTGGGCGCTCGTCTCGCGCGGCTCCTACCAGAAGGTCGAGCGCATTTTCCTGGCCGCCTCCCTGGTCTTCCTGACCTACATCGTGACCGCCCTGAAGATCGGCGTGCCCTGGCGGAGCGTGCTTGCCTCCGCCTTCACGCCCGCGCTGGGCCGGCTGCACTGGGACGGGTCCCTCGTCGTGATGATCGTGACTCTGATCGGCACGACGATCTCGCCGTACATGCAGTTCTACCAGCAGGCCGCCGTCCGGGATAAGGGCGTCGGAATCCGCGACTACACGCTCGCCAAGTGGGACACTATCCTCGGCTGCACCCTCTCCTCCGTCGTGGCCGCCTTCATCGTGGTCGCCTGTGACCGGACGCTGTACGCCCACGGCCACCACGACATCGGCAGCGCCGCCGACGCCGCGCAGGCACTGGCGCCGCTGGGGGGCGGCGCGGTGGCGTCGGTGCTATTCGCATTCGGCCTCCTGAACGCCTCGCTGTTGGCCGCCACGGTCGTGCCGCTGTCCACCGCCTACGCCGTCACCGAGGCGCTGGGCTGGGAGTCGGGCCTGGGCCGGCGCATCCGCGAGCTGCCGCTCTTCTACGGCACCTATGGGGCGCTGATCGTCCTGGGCGGCCTGCTGATCGTGTTGCTGCCGCCCACCTCCAACCTGATCCAGATCATCCTCAACGCTCAGATCGTCAACTGCGCCCTGCTGCCGGTCGAGTTGGTGCTGATGTTGCTGCTGATCAACCGTCGCCGTGTCATGGGCCGCTATCGCAACCGCCTCGGCATGAACGTCGTTGGCTGGGCCGTCACGGTCATCGCCGCCGCCCTGTCGCTGTTCCTGCTCGCACGCCAGGTCTGGACGATGCTGCACCCCGCATAGCGCGC
>JAFAZD010000190.1 GCA_019239955.1 Armatimonadota bacterium
CGGGTCTCTGATGACGGCAAGGAGCAGGACGTGCCGGTGGAGTCGCTCAGGCCGGGTGACACGATCCGCGTCCGGCCTGGCGGAAAGATCGCGGTGGACGGCACCGTAACCGACGGCGCGTCCGCCGTGGACGAGTCCCTGCTGACGGGCGAGAGCCTGCCCGTGGAGAAGGGCGCCGGCGACCGGGTGATCGGCGGCACGGTCAACGGGAGCGGCACGCTGCTGTACCGGGCGACGGCGACGGGCGCGAACACGACGCTGGCGCGCATCGCGCGGCTGGTGGAGGAGGCGCAGGGCAGCAAGGCCCCCGTGCAGCGGCTGACCGACGCCGTCAGCGCCGTGTTCGTGCCCGCCGTGCTGGGCGTCGCGCTGTTCACGTTCCTGGGCTGGCTCCTGGCGGCGCACGCGGGGCCGGCGACGGCGCTGACTCATGCGGTGGCCGTGCTGGTGATCGCCTGCCCGTGCGCCCTGGGGCTGGCGACGCCCACGGCGGTCATGGTTGGCACCGGGCGCGGGGCGGCGCTGGGCATCCTGATTAAGAACGGCGAGGCGCTGGAGCGCGCCCACAAGATTCGCCGCGTGGTCTTCGACAAGACGGGGACGATCACCGAGGGGCGGCCGGCGCTGACGGACGTGGTGCCGCACGACGGCCTGGGGCGCGCCGACCTGCTGCGGCTGGCGGCGGCGGCGGAGCGCGGCTCCGAGCACGCGCTGGGCCGGGCGGTCGTGGAGCGGGCGGACGCCGAGGGGTTGACCGCGGCGGCGCAGGCGTTCACGGGCGTCGCGGGCCAGGGGGTACGGGCGCACGTGGACGGCCGGGAGGTGCTGGTCGGCACGCCGTCGCTGCTGGCGGGCGCGGGCCTGACCGTCCCCGAACCGGCCTCGGCGGACATGGCGCGGCTGGAGGCGGACGGCAAGACGGCCATGCTGGTGGCGGTGGACGGCTCCGAAGTGGGGCTGCTGGCGGTGGCCGACACGGTGCGCGCCGGGGCGAAGGAGGCCGTGGCGCGCCTGCGGGCGATGGGCCTGGAGGTGGCGCTGCTGACCGGGGACAGCCCGCGCGTGGCCGAGGCCGTGGCCCGTCAGGTCGGCATCAGCGAGGTGCGGGCAGCAGTCAAGCCCGCTGAGAAGGCGGACGCAATCCGCTCCTGGCAGGGAAACGGCCTGGTGGCGATGGTGGGCGACGGGGTGAACGACGCCCCGGCGCTGGCCCAGGCGGACGTGGGTGTGGCGATGGGGCGGGCGACGGACGTGGCGCTGGAGGCGGCGGACATCACGCTGCTGCGGGCCGACCTGAACGGGGTGGCGGACGCGATCCTGCTCTCGCGCCGCACGATGCACGTCATCCGTCAGAACCTGTTCTGGGCGTTCCTCTTCAACGTCATCGGCATCCCGCTGGCAGCGTCCGGGCGGCTCGACCCGATAATCGCCGCGCTGGCGATGGCCTTCAGCAGCGTCACCGTCATTTCCAACTCCCTGCGCCTCAAAAACGTCAATCTCTATGGCGAGAGCAAAATCGCCTCAATGCGGTAAGGCTCCCGATGGGTCAGCCGGACGTGCAGGGAGGTCGGCGCGATGATCGCGTAGGGCGTGACCGCGGCCTCCAGCCGCTTCCGGGCCTCGCCATTGGGAAGGGTCAGACGCACGTAGCGCGCTTGCAGGTCGTACACCTGGCACGCCGCGTCCCTCCCCACCCCGACGATGGGCGTGTGCCCGAAGACGGGGATGGTCACGACTTGGCCGGTGCGGGCCGGGCCGAGCGCCCGGTCAATAGTCAGGCGCTCCGCCTGGGCGGACGGGACCTGATGCAGTTTGGCGGGATCCGGGTTCACTGCATCCTGCGGGGTCGGGTAGGCAAAGACGTGAATCAACGGCCCCCGGAAGGGCGTTGCCTTGACCCGGCCATGCGCCTCCGCGCCCAGGCGGCTACGAATCTGCGACAGGCCCGTCGCCGAGATGGGCTGTGGTGCCTGTGAGGGCTTCCAGACTGCCCACGTGCCGGTGACGCCGGGGGCGGGGTCATAGGTGTTGCCGTCAATGACGATGCCCATGCCGGCGGGCGTCTGGGTCGGAATGTTCTGCTCCACGCTGGTCGCCCACGCAGTCCCGTCGGCCTTGAAGACGTTGTGCGTGACCTGCGCGGGGCCGAGCCGGCGCGCGTGCCCGTCGTCCATGCCCCGGAACTCCAGGCCGTTGCTGCCGCTGGCGACCAGCCAGTTGTTGCGGATGACGAACGCCCCTTGGGACCCGCTGTCCAAATCCCCGATGCCGCAGCCGAGGTTGCTGTAGCAGACGTTGTTTTCGATGAGGGCGGGGCCGGGGTTGGCCTCGGACCAGAAGCCGCCGCCGGCCCAGGTCTCTTCGGTGGACAGGGGATGGCCGCTCAGGTCCAGCGCGTACCCGGCGTGGTTGCCGAAAAAGGTGCAGTTGCGGACGGTGAAGTTCGTGCTGCCGTAGTCGAACCAGGAGCCGGAGCCGTTGTTGTCGTAACTGATCACCCCGTCCATGAGCAGGTTGTTGTGCCAGAGGAACTTGTTGGCCCCATTGTAGCCACCGGGGTCCAGGTTCTTGGGGTTGTTGCGCCGGAAGAGGCAGTCCAGGATGCGGAGGTTCTGCAACCGCCGGGGCGGGTGTGCGTCGCCGTCCCCGCTCGCGCCGGCCCCGCCGGTGTAGCAGCCCTGGAAGATCGTGCGGAGCAGCGTCACGTCGTCGCAGTCGTTGCCGCCGCCGTTGCCGAAGCCCATCCCCATGTTGTCCTGCACCACGCAGTCCTCGAAGCGCCAGCCGTGGGCGCAGGAGACGGACATGGGGAAGTCATTGTTGCCGCTCCAGCCCCGGAATGGCGTGTGGCCGAAGACGAGGCCCCGGACGGTGACGAAGAAGGCGGACACGTGGCCGGCGCTGTCCTGCGCCGAGCGGCAGAGGCTGTAGGTATGGTCGTCGGGGCTGACCAGGGTGACGCCGTGCCACGCCGTCGCCTGGAAGACGATGGGCCGCGTCAGGCTGCCCGCGTTCTTGACCGTCACCGATTCGGCATAGGTTCCGGGGCGGATCAACACCACATCGCCCGCCATGGCCACATCCGCCGCGCGCTGGATGGTCTTGAAGGGGCGCGCCGCCGTGCCCGGATTGGCGTCCCGGGCCAGCGGGCTGCCGCCGTCCACGATGTAGGAGCGCGCCCTGGTGGGTGAGATCCCGGCGAGCAGGCAGGCAGAGGCGAGCGCCAACGCTCTGAGAATCATAATAAGCCTCTCGTGACGCACGGCAAGGAGACTGCTGACTTTAGGCAGCGGAGGAATCGCCCCTGCGGTTTAGGTCGGTCTTTCATGGGTGCGTGTGACGCATGGGTGCGTGTGACGGGACCCGCGTTCGGGTATCATGTCTGTGGTTGCAAGGCACTCGCCTTCGGGCAGTTACGGTTTCGTCAACCGTCAAGTCGCCGTCCCTCGGGCTATGGAGCCTCATGCCTTTGCTCCATGTAAGATGGCGAGAAGGCTCTGGTTTGGGCAAGCGCCCTCAGATTCGGGCGCAAGCCCTCAGAGACGGCCCCCGCGCGAGCGGTGAGGCACGGGCTGCAAAATCCGGCGGCTTGCCGCCAGGCGTCAACCAGCCTATTGTTCCCTCAAACTCCTGAGAGGGAGGGAGAGAGGGACAAGCCGTCGCCTTTAGGCGACGGTCGTTGACCTACAACATCCCCCTTGTCTTCCGCATCCGCCAAAGGGAGGGGCATGGCGCGCCATGCCCGTACACAGGCTCATCCCTCTCCTTCCAGTTCCTCATTATTGGGGCGGGGGGGCGTCCAGCGTGACCGCGAAGCCGTGCGGGCCGTCGCCGGGCGGCAGCGGCGACAGGGTGATGGTCAGGCCCTCCCCGGTCTGCTGAAAGGGCACGTCGGCGTGGCCGAGCAGACGCACCGCCGTCACGCGGTGCGCCCGGCCCGACGCCAGCGCGCGGATGACGGCCTGGCCGTTCTCCGGCCAGCGCATCTGGTAGGCGTACAGCGTCGCCCCCCGGCGGGTGAACCGGAAATCTTCCGGCGTCCAGTCCACGGCGTCTTCCTTGAACGCCCCCGACGCCGCCGAGGTCGGCCCCTCCCCCGCCACGTCCCAGGGGCGGCTGCCGAAGAGGCCCTCCCCATGCGCCGGCATCCAGGCCGCCATGCGGCGCAGCAGGTGCGCGCACTCGTCATCAATCGTGCCGTCGGGCCGCTGCGGGATGTTGAGCAGCAGGTTGCCGTTTTTGCTGACGATGTCCACGAGCATCTCCAGGACGTGGCGCGGGGTCTTGTACACGTCCCGGACGTTGTAGAACCAGTCACCGACGCTGGTGTCGGTCTGCCAGGGGTGCTCGGCGATGTCGCCCCGCTGCCCGCGCTCGATGTCCAGCACTCCCACGGCGTAGACCTCGGGGTCTGTGTCCTTCTGGCTGTAGACGGCCCGGTTGACGCCGCCGTGATGGGCCGCGCTCGTGTTGTAGAGATGGGCGATGAGGCGCAGGCCGGTCTCCCCGAACGGCACGCCGCCGTCCGAGTAGAGCAGGTCCGGCCCGTACTTGTCAATGGCGTCCTTGATGCGCGCGAACCAGTGCCGGTGGAACTCCGTGTTGTCGGTGTACCAGCCCCGTTCCAGGCTGTACCCCTGGTTGCGGTAGTACAGGTCGGCGAATTCGGGATCGTTGCCGTCGTAGGGGACGCCGGCGTAGGGGCCGGCCGTGTCACTGCCCTTGTTGACGCCGAACCAGTTGAAACTGGCCCCCAGGTGTTCGCTGAACCCGAAGGGCAGGCCGTGCGCCCGCGCGGCGTCGCGCCACAGGCCGGTGATGTCGCGCTTGGGGCCGACGTTGACCGAGTTCCAGCGCTGGTGGGCGCTGTCGAAGTTGTCGAAATTGTCGTGGTGCATGATCTGCCCGACGAAGTACTTGGCCCCCGCCTCCACGAACAGGCGCATCAGGCCGTCGGGGTCGAAGTTCTCCGCCCGCCAGAGCGGCACGATGTCCTTGTAGCCCACCTGCGAGGGGTGGCCGTAGACGCGCCAGTGGTGCCGGTACTGGTCGTGGCCCTCGACGTACAGGTGCCGGGCGTACCAGTCGCCGTACATCGGGACGGACTGCGGCCCCCAGTGGGACCAGAAGGCCAGTTTCGCGTCCCGGAACCATTCCGGGCACTGGAACTGCCGCAGCGACTCCCAGGTCGGGGCGAACGGCCCGGCGGCGATCTCTTGGTCATCGGTCGTTGAAGTCATGCGTTGTCTCCAATCTCTCTGTGCGGCCAGGGCGGATACAGGGCAACCACGCAGGGTCGCCCCTACAGGATTTTGCTCGGCGTAGGGGCGGCCCCGCGCGGCCTTCGGCATGACCGCCTACCGTTTTTTATCCGGGGCGGGGGCCGTCACGACGACCGCCGGGGCCGGCGCGGGGCGGACGGAGGCGGCCGGCTTGGCGGCGGCGAGGGCCTCGGCGATGGCTTGCAGGGCCGCCGGGTTGGAGGCGAGGGCGACGGCGATGGCGTCGGCCTGCGCCGGCCCGTTCACCGGCTGGCCGGTCAGCTTCTCGACGGCGGGGGCGACCAGGCGGCCCAGGTCGGACAGCAGGGCGTCCACCCTGTCCTTGCCGTCCGGCGAGTGGCCGTTGCCCGACGCGCCGCCCAGAAAGCCTTCGGCGAGGGCGCGGATGCCGAAGCCCCTCGCCATGTTGTCCATCATCTTCTGCGCCGTTTCGGGGGTGCCGTAGAGAGTCATGTTGCCTTTGGACAGGAAGTTGGCGAGGGCGCGGGCGAATTCCTGCTGCACCTCCTTGTCCGCCTGGATGCGCAGCTTCTCCACCTCCAGCCGGATGCCGGCCTCGGCGAACTCCTGGCGGTTTTCCAGTTCCCGGCGCTCCACGTCCACCTTGGCCTGCTCGACGCCCACGTTCTCGCGGGCGACGTCCACGGCGACCATCTGCTGGGCCTTCTCGCCGCGCGCGACCAACTCCTTGGCCTGGGCGTCGGCCTGGGCGAGCTGCAATTTCGCCTCGGCCTGCTTGGCGGCGGCCTCCTGGTCCGCCTGGGCGACGGTGACGCGGGTGAACGCCTGCACCTGGGCCTCGGTCTGGAGGCGGATCTTGTCGCGTTCGATCTCCTGGCGGGCGGCGATCAGCTTCTTGTTGGCATCGCGCTCGGCCTCCTTCTGAGCGACGGCGATCTGCTTGAGCCGCTCGGCCAGGGCGACGGCCTGGTCGCGCTCCACGGCGGCGCGCTGCAATTCCTGCTCGCGGGCGATGGTGGCGGCCTGCACCGCCTTCTCCTGGGCGACGCGGGCGGTCTCGACGGCCTGCTGGCGGGCGATCTCGGCGGCCTGGACGGCCTGCTGCTTCTCGATCTGGGCGGTCTCGACGGCGCGCTGCTGGGCGATCTGGGCCTCCTGCGCCTCGCGGTCGCGGGCGGCCTGGATCTTGGCGATCTCCGTGCGCTGGGCGGCCTCGGCCTCGGCCTGCTGGCGCTCCAGTTCGAGGATCTGCTGGCGCGTGGTCACGTCGCGGTTCTTGCGGGCCTGCTCGGCGGCGCGCTCCAGGTTGTTGCGCTCGACCATGGCGGCGGCGGTGATCTCGGTGATCTTCTTCTTGCCCTGGGCGTCGAAGACGTTGTTGTCGGAGAGCTCGCTCGGGTCGGTCTGGTCCAGCTCGGAGATCGTCACCGACTCCAGCAAGAGCCCGTTCTCTTCCAGGTCGGCGCGGACGTGCTCCTTGACCTTCTCGGCGAACTCGTCACGCCGGGTGTGGATCTCGAACAGGTCCATCTGGCTGGCGATGGCGCGCAGGGCGGAGACCAGCTTCTCGCTGACCAGGCTCTCGACGTTCTCGGCGTTGACCGAGTTGTTGCCCAGGGACCGGGCGGCGTTGAGGATGTGCTCCTT
>JAFAZD010000247.1 GCA_019239955.1 Armatimonadota bacterium
GGGAGGCCGAAGGGACCTTCCATGCCGATCCGGCCTCGCCCGCCCAGCCCTACACGATCATGATCCCGCCGCCGAACGTGACCGGCAGCCTGCACATGGGCCACGCCCTCACCTACACCGTGCAGGACGCCCTCGGACGTTGGAAACGGATGTCCGGCTATGAGACGCTGATCCTGCCCGGCACCGACCATGCGGGCATCGCCACGCAGAACGTCGTGGAGAAGCAGATCGCCAAGGAGGGCTTAACACGCTTCGACTTGGGCCGCGAGCGGTTCGTGGAGCGCGTCTGGCAGTGGAAGGCCGAGTACGGCGCGCGCATCATCACCCAATTGAAGCGCCTGGGCTGCGGCTTCGACTGGTCCCGCGAGCGGTTCACGCTCGATGGCGACTACGCCGAGGCCGTCTTGGAGGCGTTCGTCCAGTTCTTTGACGCCGGCTACATCTATCGGGGCAACCGGCTCATCAACTGGTGTCCCCGCTGCCGCACCGTCATCTCGGACATCGAGGTGGAGGAGGAGGAGCAGGCGGGGCATCTCTGGCACATCCGCTACCCCTACGCCGATGGATCGGGCTTCGTCACGGTGGCGACCACCCGCCCAGAGACCATGCTGGGGGATACCGCCGTGGCGGTCAATCCGAGCGATCCGCGCTACTTCGGCAGGGTCGGCACAATGATCGCCCTGCCCCTCACGGATCGGCTCATCCCCCTGATCGCCGACGACTACGCCCAGGCCGAGTTCGGGACCGGGGCCGTCAAGGTGACGCCCGCGCATGACCCCAACGACTACGAGGCGGGGAAGCGCAACGGCCTGCCCATGATCACCGTGATCGGCTTCGACGGCAACATGACCGCCGATGCGGGCGAGCGTTATTCAGGGCTGGACCGCTACGAGGCGCGCAACCTGGTGGTGGCGGATTTGGAGGAACTCGACCTGCTGGAGAAGACGGAGGATCACCCGCACCGCGTTCCCACCTGCGAGCGCTGCCGCACGACCATCGAGCCGCTGCTGTCCGACCAGTGGTTCATGACGATGCAGGGGACGCCCATCGTGCAGCAGGCCATTGATGTCGTGGAGCGGGACGAGATCGCCTTCGCCCCGGACCGTTACAAGCGCATCTACTTGGAGTGGATGGCCGGCCTGCGCGACTGGCCGCTGTCCCGCCAGTTGTGGTGGGGCCACCGCATCCCCATCTACTATCGCCCTGACGGTTCTTACGTCGCTGCCAAGAATATGGAAGAAGCAATCCAGAAGGCCGGTACGGACCAATTGACGCAGGACCCGGACGTGCTGGACACCTGGTTCTCGTCCGCCCTCTGGCCCTTCGCCACGCTGGGCTGGCCCGCCAAGACGCCCGACCTGGACTACTTCTACCCGACGGACGTGCTGACGACCTCCCGCGAGATTCTCTACCTCTGGGTCGCCCGCATGATCATGACCGGCATGGAGTTCATGGGGCAAAAGCCCTTCGACGAGGTCTATATCTTCGCCACGGTGCTGGACAAAAAGGGCCGCCGGATGTCCAAATCCCTCGGCAACGGCATTGACCCGGTGGAGATGATTGAAAAGTACGGCGCGGACGCCCTGCGCTTCTCCCTGCTGCGCCTGGCCTCCAAGGGCCAGGACATCCGCTTCAGCGAAGAACGCATCCCCGAGTCGCGCAACTTCGCCAACAAGCTCTGGAACGCCGCCCGCTTCGTGCTGATAAACCTGGAAGACGCCCCCTCCACCCCCAATCCTGGGGGGGCTTCCCTGCCGGAGCGATGGATTCTGTCCCGGCTCCAGCGCGTGACCGAGAAGGTCAACGCGGCGCTCGGCACGTATGACTTTGACGACGCCTGCGCTGCGCTCTACGAGTTCCTGTGGAACGAGTTCTGCGATTGGTTCGTGGAGTTGTGCAAGCCAGCCTTGCAGGGCGATGACGCCGAGGCCAAGCAGAGCGCGCGGGCCACGCTCTGCCACGTCCTGGAAACGACCCTGCGCCTGCTGCACCCGATCATGCCCTACGTCACGGAGGAGATCTGGCAGGCGCTTCCCCATCAGGGCGAGACCATCTGCCTGGCCCCGTTCCCACAGGCCGATCCCAGCCTCATTGACGGCGACGCCGAGGCCGGGATGCGGCTCGTCATTGACGGCATCACCGCCCTGCGCGTCCTGCGCGCCGAGTTCACGCCGCCCGGCGCGGAGAACGAGGCCGCCCGCGCCGCCATGCTCACCCGCCGCCTTACGGTGACGGTCGTGCCCGAAACCGAGGCCGCCGCCCAGACCCTGCGCGACCAGTTGCCCGCCTTCACCGCCCTGGCCCGCCTGGGTGATGTCCAGATTGCCCCGGCTCCCCCAGAATTGGGGGCGGCCAAGTTCGTCGCCACCGGCGTCCCCGGCGCGGCCTTCTACGTGCCCGCCGCCGAACTGCTGGAAGGCATAGACCCCGGCCGCGAGAGGGCGCGGCTGGCCCAGGAGCTTGCCAAACTGGACAAGGAGTTGGCCGGGGTGCAGGGGCGCTTGAATAACCCCAATTTCGTGTCCCGCGCCGCCCCCGACGTGGTCCAGAAGGCCCAGCAGGACGCCATGGACCTGGCCCAGCGGCGCGAGAAGCTGGAGGCGAGGCGGGCGCTGCTGGGATGATCCCCCTTGGGAGAGGAACCCCCTCCGGCTCGGCAAGCCTCGCCACCTCCCCCGAAACGGGAGAGGATGAGTGAACACCTGCCTCTGTCGCTCCTATGCCCTGCCTCCCGGCATAAGTAGGGGATGACTAGGGCGGTGTTGCCGTTAGTCACCCTGCCTCCCCCGCTTCGGGGGAGGTGGCGAGGCTTGCCGAGCCGGAGGGGGTTCTTCCGGCGAGTTCCTCATGGCAGGAATCCCCCACCCTGCCCGCCAACTTAACACCCGATGCTCCGACGGCTTCTGCCACACCTGCCCCTGCTGGGCGCGCTGCTGCTCGCCCTGGCCCTGCGCCTCTGGGGGCTGGGCTGGGGGCTGCCGTCGGCGACGCACTACTTCTCGTATCACCCGGACGAGAGCATGGTCCTGATTCACGCGATGAACATGAACCTGCTCCGGGGGGACCTGCTGCCGCACTTCTACAACTATGGCTCGCTGCAACTGTACCTGGTCAACTTCGCCAACACGCTCGCCTTTTTGTTCGGCAGTGGGAGCCTGACCATCACGGACTTTACGACGCAGTACCCCCAGTGGGCGCAACTGTACCTCGTGGGCCGGGGGCTGACTGTGGCGATGGGCGTCGGGACGGTCTGGGCGACTTACGCACTGGGGGCGCGGCTGTGGGGCCGACGGGCCGGGGTGCTGGCCGCCGTCGTCCTGGCCGTCATGCCGCTGCATGTCCAGCACTCGCACTGGCTGACGGTGGACGTGCCGGCGACATTCTGGGGAACGCTGTCGCTGCACTGGGCGGCGCGGCTGGCGACCGGGGATCCGAGGCCGTTGCGCGCCGCCGTGCTGGCGGGCGTCTTCGCCGGGCTGGCCGCCGCCACCAAATACAACCTGGCGCTGATGCTGCTGCCGGTCGCGCTGGCCTCTCTCCTCCCCTTCCCTGGGAGGGAAGGGACAGGCCGCTTGCGGCCAGGGTTAGGTCTGCTGCCGGGCGGGGCGGGCGCCGTCCTCGCCTTCCTGCTCGCCTGTCCCGGCGCGGCGCTGGACTATGGGCGGTTTCGGCAGGATTTCGGCTACGAAGCCTAC